>JAQUQM010000027.1 GCA_028716085.1 Dehalococcoidia bacterium
TTCGGGCTGAGCTCGATAGCCTGGTCGGCTGCTTCAATAGCTTTGTCCCATTCGCTCCTGTGCACATAAAGCCAGCTGAGGTTGGTATATGCGCTGATTGCCTCCGGGTCCAGCGCCACCGTTTTATCAAAATCGGCAATGGCCGGATCGTATTGCCCCTTGGCAAGGTAGGCAAAGCCCCTGTTTAGATAGTTGGCTGCCGCATTCGGGTTAAGCTGTATGGCCCTGGTGAGATCAGCGATGGCCAGGTCAAATTCAGCCCTGGCGTTATATACGGCGCCCCTGCGTGTATAGGCGGATTCCAGGCCGGGATTTTTTTCCAGGGCTTTGGTATATTCCGCGATGGCCTCAACGAATTGACCCTGGTCGTAATAAGTATCCCCCTGCCGGAGGTATCCCTCAGTGGGATCACCGCAGGCCGACAGCGTTATCACTGCCACAAAGACGGTTGTAAGTACAAATGATTTTTTCATAAAACCGCTAACATCCATATAACGTTAAATCATCCGGATTTGTTTAATTCTTTTGCATCATCCCGTGCAAGCGGTTCATTAGTATAGCATATCAATATTGCGGTATGTCGGTCTGACGGGCCTCAATATTCCAGCAGCTTCTTTTCCGCAACCAGCCTGTCGATTTCCCGGTGCAGGTCCTGCACCGATCCATCATTGTTCAGGGAGTAGCGGGCCATCCTGCCGGTCCGGCTGATATTGAAAACCTGCTCCTCTCTGTCGTCCTGTTTCAGGAATTCCTCGTATGATACAGGATCGCGCTCTTCGTGGCGCAGAAGAATTCGTTCATACCTCAAACGGCGGTCCGTAATGCCGGCCCATATCAGAATGAAACCATCGCCGAAAAAGTCCTGCATCACCCGCACATCATCGGGCGACCTTATGCCGCTGACGCCTGCAATTTTTAACTTTCTTTTAATTATCTCCTCGGCCACCATGCGCACGAAACAGCCTTTACCGTACTGGGCCAGGTCATTAAAGCAACGTTCGGATATAATTCCCAGATTCTCGCGTGTCGGTTCCATTCCCTGGCTCTCTGCAATCTGCCGAACGATATCACCTGTGGAGAAGTATTCTACCCCGTATTTCGAATAAAGGTATTTAAGCACCTCATCCTTGCCGGAGCCTATCTCACCCACTGCGCCTATTACCTTGGTATCCATAACGAACTTAACAATATTAGCATTTTCAAAGTAAAAGTTGTCAATAATCTAGGGATTGAAAGCTTAGAATTTTGTTAAAAAAAGTGTAGAATACTGCTCAACTATTCTTAAGGAGACCTGCCATGGACATTATCGAGGCTTTGAAAACCCGGCGCAGCATACGCGGTTTTAAACAGGACCCCGTATCCAGGGAAACAATCCATAAAATACTGGAAGCCGCCATCCGCACACCCTCCGGGATGAATACGCAGCCCTGGGAGTTTGTAGTTGCAGGTGGCAAAGTGCTGGACCGGATACGCGAGGAATGCGGGAAGCTCTTTAACCAGGGCGTCATTCCCACCAACGATATGCTGCGTAAACCTTTCGAGGGTGTTTACCGTCAAAGGCAGGTGGACCTCGCCATGCAGATCTTCAGCCTGATGGGCATTGCCCGCGAAGACAGGGAGGCGCGTAAACAATGGATGTTGCGGGGCTTCCGCTTTTTTGATGCACCCTGCCAGATCGTGATATGCGCCGAAAAGGAGATGCAGTACCACCTCGATATGCTCGCCCTCGGGGCCATCTGCCAGAGTATTTGCCTGGCTGCTCTGGGATACGGCCTGGGCACCTGTATTGCCGATCAGGGCATAATGTATGATCATGTCTGGCGTCAGTATGCCGCTATCCCCGAATCTAAAAGGCTGGTTGCCGGGATAGCCGTGGGCTACCCCGATAACAGCTTTCCCGCGAACAGGCTTGTCACCGGCAGGGAGCCGGTGGGCAATATAACGACCTGGCTTGGTTTTGATTGATAACAAATAACTGAGAGGTTGAGAAATGAGTAATACAGCCAGTGCGCCCGTTGTAGCAGAAGAGAACGTTAAACATGTCTTTGCATTGACTGATGAGATCGTTGATAAATTTCCCGGCCGCCTAGCGGGTACGGAAGCCTGCCGTAAAGCCGGCGAAAGAGTCAAAGAGGAGTTAGAGAAATATTGTGACCGTGCCACGGTAAAGATGGAAGAGTTCAATATACATCCGCAGAGCTTTCTGAAATATATACCCGGATTGGTGGTTTTCTATTTCACCGGAGCGCTGTTGTTGTATTTTGGATTCAATGCTGCCTCGCTTGTCTGTTTCACCGTTGCCATCCTGGTGTTCTACGCCCAGTTCCTGCGCTACCACCACCTGCTCGACCCGCTGTTCCCCAAAAAGAAGGGCTACAATGTCTGGGGGAGCATAGAGCCCGAAGGCGCGGTTAAGCAGCAAATCATCATTTGCGCACACCATGACGCGGCCTATGTATTCCAGATACTGGCCCGTTTCCCCAGGCTGTATTTCCCCCTCATGATGGGCGGTGTATTATTGCTCATCATCGGATTTCTCGTCTCCCTGACCGCCTCTGTGCTCTATTTGTTCGGTATGCAGATGCCGCCCTGGATAGCGCTGGTATTGATTGCCTTTGGTGTATTTGAGTTGCCCTTCCTTTTTTTCACCACCGGGCAGGTAGTGCCGGGTGCGGGCGACAATATGATCGCGGTGGCCATTGCCGCTGAGACAGGCAAATTATTCAATGCAGCCAAACAGGCGGGCAGCCCGCTGAAGAGTACGAGGCTGATACTGGCATCATTCGATGCCGAGGAGGCCGGCATACGGGGCGCCCGGGCCTTTATCAGGCAGCACAGGAAAGAATTAACGGACACTAAAACCTGCGTCCTCAATATGGATACTATTTACAGGCTGCGCGACTTGAATTTCTTCGATGCGGATTTGAACTCGACGGTCTGGCTGTCCAAAGAGATGGCGCAGGAATGTGTGGATATTGCCGGTGCATTGGGCTACAGCGCGAGAATATCACGCATGTCGCCGGGCGGCGGCAGCACTGATGCCGCAGCCTTCGGGGAGGCGGATATTGAAGCCACCAACCTCAGTGCCATGAGCTTCAACGTCCAGGACTACAGCCAGGGCTTTGTCTATCACACGGAGAGGGATGTCAGCAGTCAGATAGAACCTGAAGTTGTGGGGGCTGTGCTCAAGATTATCCGCGAATATATTCTGGTTACGGACAAAAGCCCTTCTTCAAAATGAGCTGAAATAAGAAAGCCGTAGTTTTGCGCAAACTGCCACCGGTGTAATATAATCAGCCCTAACTGGCCAGTTACTATCGGGCAAGCGCTCAATCGGTATTGCCTCGTACGCCCTCAGCAAAATAATGGCAGCGATGCAGGCATTCAGAGCCGGAATGAGGCCCGGATAAATAAAGGAGGATTATCGTGATCACCGCAGAAGAGCTCAGAAAAACCCTTACCATCAAAGGTGTGCGCAATGTGCGGCGCGGTATGGAAACAAAGGACGATGCCGAAAGAGGGATGTACCGCCCCGAGGTCAGGATAGGCATGGAGAGGGGCCGCTTTCTTACCGAATCTTATAAAATGACGGAAGGGGAGCCGATGGTAATACGGAGGGCAAAGGCTCTTGAGCATATCCTGCGCAATATGACCATCTATATCCAGGACCATGAATGCATCGTGGGCAACTATGCCGAAAGCCCCCATGATATTTTCATGCCCATTGACATGACCTGGAGGTCGTTCCGCAGGGCGGTTGTAGAAGAGGACGGAAAGAGTCTTCTCGATGATAAAGGCAAAGCCGAGCTGCAGGAACTGTGCAGGTACTGGGACGGCAAATCCGTGCGTGACATACAGGTGAAGGCTTTCGAAGGCTGCCCGCAGCTTGATAAATACTGGCAATACGAGGGCACCTACCTCTGGTCGCACTGGTACGGCCTGGGCGTGCCTGATTATGAGAAATTGCTCAAAATCGGACTGAAAGGTATATTGGCTCAGATAGAAGAAAGGCTGCAGGAGATCAGGAACACCATTCCCTACGACTATTTTCAGCAGAAAAACTTCCTTGAAGCAGCCGCCATGTCCATCAAAGCGGTCATAGCATGGGCTCACCGCTACGCTGATAAGGCAAGAGAGCTTGCCGGAAGTGAGAAAAACCCGCAAAGAAAAAAGGAGCTGGAGGCTATCGCCGCTACCTGTGACCGGGTGCCGGAAAATCCCGCGAGGACTTTTCAGGAAGCCCTGCAATCTTTTTACTTCGTCCATTGCGTCACCAGGCAGATTGAGTTCGTCAGCACCGGCATCGGAATCAGGTTTGACCTGTGCATGGGCCCCTTTTATAAAAAAGACATCGAGGCAGGCAGGATCACCAGGGGAGACGCCCTTGACCTTTTAAAACGTCTCTGGATTAAGTTTGAAGGCCAGGGCTTTGCCTATTCGCAAACCCTGTCGGGGATTTACGGCGGTGTGCAAACGCTCAGCGCTATGAACATAGGCGGAGTAGACCGTGACGGAAATGACGTAACCAATGAGATGACTTACCTTGTCCTGGATACGGCCAAAGAGATGATGACGCTCCAGCCGAACATTACCCTCAGAATACATAAAGGGACGCCGACGGAGCTGTTCAACAGGGCCACTGATGTAATAGCCACCGGTGTCGGGTATCCATCACTCTTCAACGATGAAGCGCTCGTCCCGCTGCTGCAAAGGTGGGGCAGCCCTCTGGAGGAAGCCAGGGATTACGCCATGGCCGGCTGTGTCTATATTGAGATACCGGGCAAGAACGGGCACCGCCGCATGGCAGGTTATTTCAACCTGGCCAAATGCCTGTGGTGGGCGTTGCACAGGGGCATTAATCCCAAGACGGGAGAGCAATACGGTGCTCCTACAAAAGACCCTGCCACCTTTAAATCCATTGAAGAGGTCATGGACGCCTTCCTGGAGCAGGTCAGGTTCTTTGTCCACAAGATGATACAGATAGAAGAGGTCACCAGGTCCGTTTACGAGGAGTACCTGCCCCTGCCCTTCCTGTCGGCCGTAACAAAGGGCTGCATCGAGCGCGGCAAGGACCTGGGCAGCTTCAAAGATCCCAACGATGGAATCTGTAACTATGCCGTGGCCGCCGGACAGGCCAACGTTGCCGACGCCCTGGCCGCCATAAGGAAGTTTGTCTTTGATAACAAGGAAATATCCATGAAGGAGCTGATTGCAGTGCTGGATAAAAACTGGGCGGGCAACGAAGTGCTGCATCAGAAGATACTGACGCAGGCTCCCAAATTCGGCAACAACGATGACTATGTGGACCAGATATGCAACTTCGTCCACTGCAAAACGGAGGAGATCATAGAGGAAATCGCGGATAAATACGGCGCCCGCTATCACTTCGACGGAAGCGTAGTTTCCACCGGGTACAGCCTCGGTGCTGACACGCCGGCCACCCCGGACGGCAGAAGGGACGGCGATGAATTAAGCGATGCCTCGCTGTCTCCCATGATCGGCAGGGATGTCAAAGGGCCCACGGCGGTGCTGGCATCCTGCGCCAAAATAGACCCGCTTAAAGGCTATAATCAGCTTCTGAATCAAAGGTTCCTGCCGCAGTTTCTCAAAGGCGCAAATAAAGACGTGTTCGTCAATTACCTGAAGTCCTGGCGGGATTTGCGTATTCCCCATATTCAATTCAATGTCGTGGATTCGGAAACCCTGCGCGATGCCCAGAAGCACCCCGAGAAGTATACCAACCTGGTGGTCAGGGTTGCAGGCTACAGCGCCTACTTTGTCGACCTGAGCAAAGGCCTCCAGGACAGCATCATTTCGAGAACTGAACAGGGCTTCTAATAGCGGCACGGGCAGGATTAAAATTTCCAGGAGCGAGAGCAAGGCCCGGATTAACGCATGAATGATGGCAAGGGTTTAATATTCAACATCCAGAAATATGCCATACATGACGGCCCCGGCATAAGAACATCGGTATTCATGAAAGGGTGCCCCCTGTACTGCAAATGGTGCAGCAACCCTGAATCACAGAGGGCGCACCCGGAGATCATGACCTACGATATCAGGTGTATCTCCTGCCACAGGTGTGAGGAGATATGCCCCGTCAATGCTATTTCCTTTAACGAGAAAAGGAGGCAGATTGACTGGGAAAAGTGCGACAATTGCTTCAAATGCTCCGGGGAATGCCCTTCAAAGGCCATTGAGCGGATCGGCAATTATCTCACCGTGGATGAGGTGCTTAATGAGGTACTGGCTGACGAAATATTCTACCGCAACTCGGGCGGAGGTATGACTGTATCCGGCGGAGAACCCTTACTTCAGTGGGAGTTTGTTGCCGAGCTGTGCAGAAAGGCCAAAGAGAAAGGCATTCATACGGTACTGGACACCTGCGGCTTCGCGTCCTGGAATGTCATGGAAAAAGTCCTCAAGCATGTTGACCTGGTGCTTTTCGACGTAAAACACATGGCTGCGACGAAACACAAGGAGGGGACCGGGGTTGATAATGAGCTGATTATGAGCAATGCCGGGAAAACCGCCGCGCTGGTCAGGACCTGGTTCAGGGTACCCCTTATCCCCGGCTTTAATGATTCACCTGAAGATATCCGGAAAATCGCCGAATTTGCACGCAGCCTGCATATTGAAAAGGTTTCCCTGCTCCCCTACCACGAACTTGGTTCATCAAAATATGCAAAAATTGGGAAAACATATTCCATGGACGGCCTGATCCCTACCGATGAAGAAAAGCTTAAGACGGCCACTGCAATTTTCGAGTCACACGGTTTGAAAGTGGAGAAAGAGAGATAGCCCATTCCGGACTTTGGTCACTTTAAGCATCCTAATACCAGCCGTCGTACTCATCGCAGAGCCTGAAAACTATCTCCCTGCCGCGGGGCGAGCTGCCCCAGGTGCCGAAGACCGTACGGGGCGCCCTGTAAAGCTTGAAAAGGGCGCGTATGGCAGCTTTAAAAGCGGTCTCGTCCGGCGAGGACACTGTGACGGCCTGCTGGCTGACTTCCTCGATGGTGCTGTTCATGGTGTCCTCGCGTATTACGTCCCCGTCAACGATGCGGCTCTTGCCTGTCACAGTTATGAGCGAGATTTTTGTCCCCGTTTCACGGGCTACGCGGTCGAGGTCGCCCTGTGCGATAGGATTCGGCGGATTGGTTACCGGGTCGAGCGGGAAGTATCTCAGGATTGCGGTTAGCTCTTCCATCACCTTGCCTCCTTCGCGCCGCGGTCGATATCGAGGAACTCTTTATATTTTACCCTTTCTTCCTTGAGGGAGGGCCATTTCCTGACGAAGTAGTCCTTGGAGGGCTTGATCTCGTATGTAACATGTCGGTAGAGGCTTTCAGGGGCGAACCTGTGCCATTTCCATTGCTCCTGGGGGAAGTCCACCTGGATTTTACCGTCCACTATAGAGAGCGTGCCGCGGATGGCGCAGATACCGCACTCGACCGTCCTGTTGTCGCTCATGATATGGATATTGCGCTCGTGGCACACCGGGCAGATGCCGGGATCGCCCTTGTAGGAGTGGTCGCCCGTTCGGACGGCATTTACCACCTCTTTGCCGATCTTGCGCGCCTTCTCCCTGGCCAGCGGATCGCCGGCCGTCTCGCTCATGGCCTGGATATGGATGAGCTGCTTATCGATGATGTGCATGCCCAGCTGGTGCAGCACGATGGTGGGCTGGAGGAAGGCGTAGGTGGTCCAGCCGCGCGTGGCATAGGGGACGATAATTGCGGCCGGTTTGCCTATCATCCTGGAGGGACGGCTGGATAATATAAAGAGCCGGTCGATGAACTGCTTTACCACCGCCTCCACTTCCAGTATATAGCAGGGCGCCCCCAGCACCACGCCGTCGAATTCGTACATCATGTTAAGCAGATAATCGTGACCGTCCTTGCCCTTGTGCTTGCAGTCCCTGTCCAGGAACATGCAGACGGCGTCGCCCTCGCAGGGAAAAATATCGTAGTTGGTCCACCTGACTACATCGACCTCCGCCCCCTGCTCCTGCGCAGCCATCAGCGCTTCCTTGACCAGTATCTCGGTGTTGCCGAGCTTGCGGCAGCTTCCTACAATGCCCAATATCTTCATACCCAGTTTCCTCCTTCTCAGCGCGTTCTCGTATAGCCACGAAAACTATACGTTCCGGCCGGCGCTGTGATACCATTATAGTATATGGATGCAACCGCCCGCACACGCTTTAGACCTCACCGTTCATAATCCATCTTAGGGGAGAACCTTGACCCAGAGATTCCGAGAAGATATCAGAAATATAGCTATTGTCGCGCATGTCGACCACGGCAAGACCAGCCTGGTCGATGCCATGCTCAAGCAGAGCAAGGTATTCCGCGATAACCAGCAGGTGGGCGACCTGATACTGGACAGGAATGCCCTCGAACGTGAAAAGGGCATTACCATACTTGCCAAGAATACCGCCGTTATGTACCGCGGTGTGAAAATCAACATTATCGATACGCCCGGCCACGCCGACTTCAGCGGCGAGGTGGAGCGCGTGGTCAACATGGCGGATGGGTGCCTGCTGCTGGTTGATTCCGTGGAAGGTCCCATGCCGCAGACACGCTTCGTGCTGCGCCAGGCCTTTGAGAAAGGCCTCAGGCCCATCGTGGTCATCAATAAAATAGACAGGGAGAATGCGCGCATAGCGGAAGTGGTCAGCCTTACGCAGGACCTCTTTCTCGAAATAGCCACTAATTCCGACCAGCTCGATTTCCCGGTTTTATATGCCAGTGCCAGGAACGGCACGGCCAGCACTGACCCTGGTGTGGAAGGCACAGACCTTATCCCTCTCTTTGAATGTATTTTAAAACAGGTGCCGCCGCCGCAAATTGAGGAGGGAAGCTTCCGCATGGTGGTTTCCAATCTCGATTATGACAGCTACAAGGGCAGGTACGCCCTCGGCAGGGTGCTCAGGGGCAGCATAAAGCCCAAAGACAGCGTTGCCGTCATCGGCGCGGATGGAGTTCCGGTGAAATATGAGATAGACGACGTCTTCAGCTTCATGGGCCTCAACCGCACCGCGGTTGAGGAGGCCTCGGCAGGCGAGATCATCGCCATAACCGGGTTGGAGGCCGTCAGCATCGGCGATACCGTTACCGATCCCGAGAATCCCGAGGCGCTGCCGCGTATTGAAATAGGCGAACCCACCGTGAAAATGACCTTCGGCGTGAACAGCTCGCCGTTCGCCGGCCGTGAGGGTAAATATTGCACCTCCCGGCAGCTGCGTGAGCGGCTTTACCGGGAGCTCGAGGTAAATATCAGCCTGAGGGTAGAGGATACGGACAGCCCCGACCTCTTTCTGGTATCCGGCAGGGGCGAGCTGCACCTGGCAATACTGGTGGAGACCATGCGCCGCCAGGACTATGAATTCGAAATATCCAGGCCCGAAGCTATTACACGGGAAGTCAACGGGCAGGTGCTGGAGCCGGTGGAAGCGCTCACGCTGGATACGAGGGAAGACTATATTGGCGCGGTAACCGAGCTTCTCAGCAAACGGCTGGCCAGGATGACCAATATGCACAATGACGGCAGGGGCAACGTGCGCATGGAGTATCATATCCCCACACGGGGCCTGATCGGATTCCGCAGCGCTTTCCTCACCGCAACCCGCGGGGAAGGCGTCATGAATACGCTGTTTCTGGAGTATCAGCCCTGGGCCGGGGAAATAGCCTCCACACGCAGCGGGGCCCTGGTGGCGGCCGAGGAAGGCGTGGCCGTGACCTACGGGCTGAACAACGCGCAGGAGCGCGGCATCACATTCATCGAACCCGGCACTCCCGTCTATGAAGGCATGATCGTAGGCATAAACTCACGCGGCACCGACCTGGCTGTTAATATATGCAAGGAAAAGAAACAGACCAATATCCGGGCTTCGACCGCTGATATCGCCGTCAAGCTGACGCCCCCGCTCAAGCTGAGCCTGGAGGAATCCATGGACTTCATCAACAGCGACGAGCTGGTTGAGGTAACGCCGAAGAACATCCGGCTGAGGAAAAGGCTGCTCACCCAGAACGAGAGGTTCAGGGCCAAAAAGGCGGCGGAAAGGGCCCAATTGTAGCTGTTCATAACCCGTCATTGCGAGCCCCGATACAATCGGGGCGAAGCAATCTACTGCACGGAATTGTGGCAGGCCATGAGATTACCACGTCGTCCCGATAAATCGGGACTCCTCGTAATGACATGGTAAAAAAGACTGTCATTGCGAGACCCGATATAATCGGGGCGAAGCAATCTGCTGCACGGAATTGTGGCAGGCCGGGAGATCGCCGCGATGCCCCCGCCCCTCTTTTAAATCCTAAAACCTAAATCCTAAGCTCTAAACAAACCCTAAGTTAAAAATCCAAAAGGCCTTTTATTTGGATTTTGAACTTGTTTAGGATTTAGGGTTTGGTGTTTAGGGTTTGATATCGCGCATCATTGCGAGCGCCGATTACGTCGGGGCGTGGCAATCCCCTGATCGAAGTTGACGATACACCTTAACTAATACAGAATGCCCTCTCTGCTTCGCCATGTGCTACAATAAAGTCATCCTATATTGCCCCTGAGTCTTGCCTTCGTAAAATAAGTTTGCACTAAGGGGAGGTGCGCCATGGCAGACTATGATGTCATTGTAATCGGAGCCGGCATCGGTGGGTTGGGGGTGGCGGCCCTGCTGGGCAAGCAGGGACGCAAGGTGCTGCTGCTGGAGCAGAGCGACAGGGTGGGGGGATGTTGTTCCACCTTTGAAAGGAGCGGTTACCATTTCGACCTCGGCGCTTCCATCATCGAGGACGCGCAGGTTATCGACTGGTGTTTCCAGAGGCTGGGCACTTCGCTGCGCAACGAGGTCGAGCTGATCCCGCCCGATCCCATTTTTTCAGTTATGCTCAAAGACGGGACCAAGATGAGGTATCCCCTTTCCGTTGATGAGTCGGCTAAAGAGATAGGCAGGATAGCGCCGGAAGATGTCAAAGGATGGTACGCCTTCTGCAAATACATGAAGGAGTTCAACGATGCTGCCGTGGCCGGTTTCTTCGTCAAGCCGGCAAACACACTTGGCGATGTCGTTAAAATGTTCGCCGAAACACCCAAGATGCTCAAGTATATGTCTTTATTTAACGGCAGTTACCAGAACGCTCTCAAGAGGTTTTTCAAGAACGATAAAATCCGTGAATCGCTGTCATTCCAGGCATTTTATGCCGGTTTGCCTCCGGAGCTGCTGCCCGGCCTGTATGCGGTGATACCCTACTCCGAACACGAGGGAATTTACTATAGCAGGGGAGGCATGATCGCCATTCCGGCGGCATTGCGGCGCATCGGTGAGAAGCTGGGCATGACTGTCAGGCTGAATACACTGGTAAAGCGGGTCATCATCAAAGAACGCCGGGCCATGGGGGTTGTGCTTGCGGACGGCACTGAGATCACCGCCGACCTTGTGGTCTCGGATATCAATGCCAAGACGCTTTACCTTGAACTGGTTGGGGAGGAGAACCTGCCGGGGATCGTACGCACGGGAGTTAAAAGCTATGAATGCTCCATGTCCACCCCCACGATTTACCTGGGAGTGGATTACGAACCGCCCCTGGAAGCGCACCACACCCTCGCCACTCTTCCCGTAGAAGAGTTGAACAATTACTGGTGGGACCATTATGAAGCTGGAAATTACCCGTCCGAGCAGTTCGGCATCATCAGCTGGACCTCGCATTCCGATCCGGGCCTCGCGCCCAAAGGCCACAATGTCGTTATCCTCACACTGGGCCCCGGCCCCTACAAACTGGATGGCACCACCTGGGATAATGAGAAGGCGGGCCTCATGGACAGGATCATCAAGTACTACTCCCAGAGGTATGTGCCCGGCCTGGCGGAACACGTGCAGGTGGCAGAGTTTTCCACTCCCTCCGATTTCGCCAGGAGATTGCTGTCGCCGGAAGGCGCCATCTATGCGCTCAGGCAGGATGTGCCGCACGCCATTTGCTTCCGGCCCGCCTCCAGGTCCAAGTCTATAAAGGGGCTCTATCTTGTTGGGGCTTCGACCCATCCCGGAGGCGGCATCCCCGTGGTAGTGGCATCGGCCATGAACGCGGCCGGATTGATTGAAAAATATGAAAAATAAGATGGTGGATTAAGATGGAAACGAAGAAAAAGACCAGTGAAAAACCCAGGAAAAAGCGGATCGGCTTTTTCAGGAATATCCTGAGACAGGTACGCTACATGATTCCCAGATATTTTGTTTAATTAACTGCGGCTTTTGCCTATAATATCTTCAATTTGCCGGGGAAAGGACGGGCATCTATGCCCCGGCTGCTTGTAAACAGGAGGTATAATGCACAGATACTCTCTTCCCGCTATCTCTTTTGTTATGGCCGCGGTCATGCTGGCCATCGCAGGTTGCTCCGCCGCTCCGGGAAGCCCCGGATCGGACCAGGTGATCATAGGCTATGTAGGCAACAGCAGTTCGCCCGGCACCAGGCCGTGCATGGATTTCATGCAGATTGCTGTTGATGATATTAACGCAGAAGGCGGCATTATGGGCAAGAGGGTCAATTTCGTGGTGGAGGACGGCAGGGGTGAGACCGCCGCATCGGTGGCGGCGGCGCAGCGGCTTATCATGCGGTATAAGCCGGCCGTGTATTACATCGAGGGCAGAAGTGAGATAGCCCTGGCCATCAGGGAAAAATCGGCGGATTTGTTTACCAGCTATCCACATCTCGCCATGTGCAACGGCGCTGCCGACTGGGAAGTTACCGCCGGCATCGTCACACAGTATGACAGGTACAAATTCTTCTTCCGCGATTTTGAATGGGCGCAGTACCCGTGGTACTACAACCTCGGGCTGAGGGTGCTCAAAGACAGCGTAAAAGCCAGTAAAGTGGCTCTCCTCTACGAAGATTTGGCCTGGACCCAGCTTTATCAAGAGGGCGGGGGCCCGGGCAATATGCCTTCCATGTGGAAATATGCAGAAAGTCAGGGTTTCGAGGTTGTTTATGACAAGCCGGTCAAATCCAGGTCCGGCATGTGGTTGCCTGTGTTTGAAGCTAT
Organism: Dehalococcoidia bacterium; assembly: GCA_028716085.1. GTDB lineage: Bacteria > Chloroflexota > Dehalococcoidia > GIF9 > UBA5629 > JAQUQM01. The sequence goes on from JAQUQM010000027.1 coordinate 13,039, forward strand.
TGCCAAAACGGGCGCGGAGGCCATCTTCGTCCTCTCCAGCTGGTATACGGATACGGAAGTGATGGCCAAGCAATGGGCCGATTCATCGGCAAGAAATATACCCATACTGGCCATGGGCGGCACCATCTGTAATAAAACGTTCTGGGAGATGACCAGCGGCAAATGCCTGGGCCTGCTTACCAGCTACCAGGATGACGACACCATACCCGTCACCCCCAGGTACATACCTCTGATACAAAAAGCGCATACCAAAAATATCCCGCTCCAATTTCACGTGATATCTGCCTATAACGACGCGGTCGGCATGAAGGTGGCCATGGAGACCGCCCGCACAACTACGGATATCGACGCCCTCATAAAAGAGTTCGAGAGGGGTGAGCCGTGGGAAGGCCTGACCGGGCCTGCCTCCTTCAATCCCGAAAGGGTCGAGCCGTGGTTCCACTCCGGCAAGATAACCAGCCAGAAAAACCTGCTGGATGTAGCCTATCCGGACAGGTTCCACATCCCGCTCAACCAGTGGCAGGGCCAGGACAAGTTGCCCCTGCTGTTGACCTGGCCGGGCTTCATGAAGTATGCCAACCCCGATGCCTATAAGAGCCCTGCGCAGCTCAGGGCGGAGGCAGGCGTCAAATAGAAGAAGAGGGGGCGGGCTTGGAAGCCCTCCCCTTTTTATAGTGCTGTCATTGCGAGCCCCGATGTAATCGGGGCGAAGCAATCTACTGTATGGCATTGTGAAATGCAATGAGATCGCCACGTCGTCCCGATGAATCGGGACTCCTCGCGATGACATGCTAAAAAGGAACCTATTCCAAGTCCTCTTTCTTGAACTCCGTAAAGAAGCAGCTGCGTTTTCCCGTGTGACAGGTGGGCCCCGCGGGCTCCGCCTTGACGAGCAGCGTATCGCTGTCGCAGTCTTTGGTTATGGATTTCACCCTGAGCACGTTGCCCGAGGTCTCCCCCTTGTGCCAGAGCTCCTTTCGGCTGCGGCTGTAAAACACCATTTCCCCGCGTTTCAGCGTCAACCGTAGCGACTCTTTGCTGGCATAGCCCAGCATGAGGACGGCGCCGTCGGCCTCGTCCTGCACAATAACAGGTATCAATCCTTTATCATCATATTTCAACATAGTAAACTCCTTATTCATTGTCGATGAAAGCCGATCCTTTATTCCTGAAATAACGTTCAGGAGATCGCCAGGGCTTCTGCAAGGTCGATAGCCCCTGTATACAGCGCCCTGCCGATGATGGCCCCTTCCACGCCCAGCTTCGCCAGCTTTCTCAGGTGTTCGATTGACGAGATGCCTCCCGAGGCGATGACGGGAATGCTGAGAATCCTGACCAGTTCGGAGGTGGTCTCGAAGTTGGGCTCCGTCAGCGTGCCGTCGCGTTTAACGTCAGTATATATGATGCGCCTGGCGCCGATGGCTGCCATCATGCGGCTCAACTCGAAGACAGTAGTGCCGGATATCTTATGCCAGCCGTGGGTGGTCACGTACGAATCGCGGGCGTCTATGCCCACCACTATGGCGTCGCCGTACTTGCGCAGTATCTGCCTGGTCAGCTCCCTCTGTTCCACAGCTACGGTCCCCAGTATGACACGCTTCACTCCCAGCTTGATCAACTGTTCCACCACTTCCTGCCTGCGGATGCCGCCTCCGAGCTCCACTTCCAGTCGGGTATTTTTTACGATGCCTTCGATGGCCTCAGTATTGCGTACTTCGCCGGCTGCGGCGCCGTCGAGGTCCACCAGGTGGAGCCTGCGTGCTCCCTTCTCCTGCCATTTCAGGGCCGTGGCGACAGGATCGGTAGAGAATACAGTCTCCTTGTTGTAATCTCCCTGGAAGAGCCGGACGCATTTGCCGCCCTTTAAATCTATGGCAGGTATGATTTCCATTTTATTTCACGTGTTTTTAAGATTACGCCTTTGCGCGCAGGCGAGTCAATATAAGGCGTATTATAGCCGAGTTGCGGCAATATTTCTTCTATACAAACAATATTGCGCAAGGTCATTGACTTAGCAAAATTGTGAGGGTATACTTTGGACACAATAATAACGGGGGGTATTCAATGAAGCTGTCTTGTTTGCAGGAAAATCTTAGCAAAGGTTTGAGCATCATAGGCAGAGCAGTTGCCACCAGGACTACCCTACCTATCACGCAGAACGTATTGATCGTCACCGACCAGTCCCAGCTCAAGCTGGCTGCTACCAATCTTGAAATTGCCATCTGTTGCTGGGTCGGCGCCAAGATAGAAAGCGAAGGTTCGATAACTGTGCCCGCGCGCGTATTCAGCGAGTTTATCACCTCCCTGCCCTCCGATGTTATCAGCATGAACCTCAAGCACCACACGCTCGAGCTGAAATGCGGCCGTTACGAGGCCAGGATCAACGGGCTGGACGCTGCGGATTTCCCGCCTATTCCCCAGGTGGGTGACGGCTTTCAGACCAGGGTACAGGCCGATGAACTTAAGCATGCCATAACGCAGGTTGCCTTCGCTGCAGCCACCGAGGAATCGCGCCCCGTGCTTACGGGCGTGCAGACGGAGTTCGACGGCAGCAAGCTCACGCTGGCAGCCGCCGACGGCTTCAGGCTGGCAGTGCACCGCGCCAACTTGCTGGAACCGGTGAAGGAAAAGGTCGCCATGATTATACCGGCCAAGGCCTTGAATGAGCTTAACCGCCTGATGACCGAATCAGATGAGAAGGTTGACATCACGCTCAACGCGCAGAAGAGCCAGGTGCTTTTCCGCGTCAAGAATATTGAAATGGTATCGCAGCTTATCCAGGGCACCTTCCCCAACTACTCACAGCTTATACCGCAGAGCTACGGCACAAAGGCGAGGGTTGACGTGGCGGAATTCCTGCGTGCCATCAAGATGGCGTCCATCTTCGCGCGTGACGGCAGCGGCATTGCCCGCGTGATCATTACCCCGGGCGCCACCCCCGAGGCCGGCAAAGTGACCATCTCAGCCAGGGCGGACGAGATCGGCGATAATGTGGGCGAGATCGACGCGCTGGTGGACGGCGAAGCTTCCAAGATAGCCTTCAATGCCAAATACCTTTCCGACGTCCTTTCTATTGTCAAGCAGGCCCAGGTATCCCTCGAAGTCACCACCCCCTCCAACCCGGGCGTCATCCGCCCCGTCGGCGTGGACAACTACGACCACGTGGTCATGCCCATGTTCGTGCAGTGGTAATAAAATCCATCGATATTACACCCTAAACTTACACCCGCTCTCTAGTTACGACAGCCTTAATATCAAGGGCATCTAATCTTTGAATTATAGTTTTGGTTCTGAATTTATCTGTACCCTTATCTCACCTTCGTATACAAATTGACCAAATAATTTTTGGGGTTCCGGTTTTGCCATGTATTTATTATTATTCATCGAGTAATAAGAATCTAATGTTCCCCGTCGTGTGATTAAGTAGTGCAACACATGATGTGGACTACCCGATAATCCTTTTGCACGGAGGTGCTTCGGTGCGTAAGTTACAAGTAATTCTTCATCAACAATAATAGTTGCCAATGTGGGTACGTCGAATACACTTGCCGCAAGTAGAAAATCGTCTCGATGAATAATCGGTAATCTTACTTTTTGATTTAGGATTGGCGATTCTACAAGTAGATACCCATACGGCTTAAATGAACTTCCTGCTTGAACTTGGTTATTTTGCTCTATTGTTGTATCGCTTCTATCAAATTCTAATACTCGGAACACTTGATTTACAATATCTGCCCAAGAAATCTCAAGCCCAATCTCTGGGACAATGTCTCGGAGATCGGCACCTGTAGCTTCTTTGAATTTCGCTCGTTGTCGTTCCTGTTCAGCGACAACTAGTTGCTCTGCTGATTCCTTGAGATTGGGTGGTTCCTTTTTATTGCTTAATCCCATATATATAAAACAACCGATAGGCCACCAAAACAACAATAACCACCATAAGCTACGTTTCTTTTGTTGTAAAACCCATCCATATATTACCAATATTAAAACTGTTGACGTCCAACCAATTATTTTCGGGGAAGTGGAGCCAAGCGAGTCATTTACAAAATAGGCTATTAGTAGCGTTAGCAGTGGGAGCAATATAGTGGCAATTAAAAGCGTCCAATTAAGATGTCTTTTAAACCAGTTCATCAACATCCCCCCATTTTTTGGATAAGCCAATACACGCCTATGAACAGCCGACGGTAGTAATAATACAAAAAAGCAGGATTTGTGGCAAGGTACGCCGGAGACTATTGTTATTTCCTGCGTAAGGTCTATAATATCGCAGAAGATGGACAGGGGTAAGATTGTAAAAGTGAAATAGTAATATGGCTGCTCATTTACCAACCATCGCTGGCGCAGTTGAACCGACATTCCGATTGTTCTGTGGCAACTATAGGGAATTGACGAAAGCATTGACTTTCTACGAATCACCTGAATCAACCCCATTATGGATAGAGGCTCAACCCAATCTAAATTCTTTTTATATTATCGAAGAAATAATACGACTTCTCCATAACTTTTCTACAGGGGCAATGACTTTAGTAGACCATACAAGAAATGAAGCCGATAAACTTGATTCTCTTCCCCAACTTTCATCTTTTAGAAACGAGTATAACGAAGAAATTCAGAAACGTTTTGCTCAAAACGAAAACCATCAACTCATTCAAGGACTCCGCAATTACATGTTACATTTTAGCTACGTAGAAAGTTACAGTAATTGGAAATGGACAAGGGATGATGGAGAAAAGCGGACTATTAGAATTAGCATAGAACCTTTGTTGAAATGGAAAAAGTGGAAACCGCTGGCAAGACAAAGAATTTTACATTCTGGAGACCACATAATAATTCATGATGTAGTTAACGATTATTACAATGATATAAAATCTTTTAATAACTGGTTATGGGTCTGGCAAGGCAGGATGGTAAACAGCGGTATATTGCCCATGTAGTCTGTAATTCATTTTATGGGCTGTGACCGTTGAAGTATCTTCTTGCTTTTGCCGTTACATGAAACGCTATAACGGTGATGTAACGGTCTATAAGCCATCGTTAAAAGAGTCTGCTTTACGTGACTAAGCAGGGATGATTAACTTGGGTGATAGAGTGATCTATCCCTGAATGCAGAAGCCTCAACCGTCAGAGAAGGTGGGACAATAGAAAACACTGAGCAGGGACTTTATGTTCGTCAATAGAACCAAGGTACCAACCACTAAAACGGGTTTTGAAGCTGACAATCCTTTGCATTACAGTGCGTTACAGCAACTGCCGACCACTGCTCTTGAGTCTATTATGCTTGTGGGACTCACTCAACAAATGGTATAAATAATGGGGTAGTTCAAGAAAATACGATGGCAAAGGAAAAAATATTAACTGGTGTATCTGGTGAATATTTTGTTGCAGCTGAGCTATCTAAGAGAGGTTATGTAGCTTCTATAACTTTGCGAAATACGAGGGGTATTGATATTCTTGTTTCAAACTCCGAAGCATCACTAACCGTTGGCATTCAGGTAAAAACAAATACAGGCAATAGAAAGAGCTGGATATTAAACAAAAAAGCTGAAAACTATTCTGAGAAGAATCTGTTTTATGTTTTTGTGAACTTGAAAAGTACTAATGAGAGACCCGACTATTACATTGTACCAAGTGAAGATGTTGCAAATCGTATTAAGATTGTTCACAACCGCTGGCTATCCACTCCTGGGAAAAGAGGACAACAACATAGAGATAATCCAATGAGGATCTTTAGTGACAAGGATGATAAATATTTTGAAAAATGGGAACTATTAGGCTTATAGAACTTAATAGTGATATTCCTCCCCCCCAAAAAACTTTTATTCTCAAAAACTTCGGAAAAACTCATGCCATAATTCCGTGATACTCGCCGATAGCCGCAGACGTACGGAATCGATCGTGATGAACCTTTTTCGTGAATCGATAAATGGGGCAGTATGGGGCGATATCCTTGATGCTTTTTGATGGTTTGGATGAGTTTTGGAAAACAACTATTTTCCTAACTTCTCATTCCGATGTAACGGTGATGTAACGCTGCGCTAATGAATGACTCAAGCAGGTATTATTAACTTGGGGGACGGATAATCTGGCCTAAATGAGTTGGAATATCGAGTTAATCCTACGCCCAATTTAACAGACATCCCCATGTTCGTGCAGCGGTGATGTAAATAGCGGGTCCGGTACCGTTTATCGAACGCCGTAAAACCGCTGCCATGTTTCCAGGTAGTCCTGCTCCTCCCGGCGCCATTTTTCATCGTCCCATCCAAGCAGCGGCTGGCAGATTGCCCTGATCTGGGGAAGCATGGCCTTGCCGCCGTTTTCAAGGAGCAGGGCAATACGGGTCCTGCGCAGCATCAGGTCTTCAAGGTGCACCACTGCTTCATTCTGCGCCGCGTACCGCAGCTCCGCCCATAATGTCTCCGTGCCGGGGATCTTCTCCAGCTCGCCTGCTCTTGCCCCGGCAATCACGTCGTTTGCCCGGTCGCCGTAGCGCCCCTGTAGACGGAATACGGTCTCGGGTTTAAGGTCTGCTGGAACGGGCGCAATATCTTTTACCGGCGGGAAAATACGCTGCTTTTTATCCAGGTCGGGCAGCCTGCCCAGCAACGGTTGGGCGGCTTTAAGTGCATCGAGGGCAATCAGCCGGAAGGTGGTCAGCTTGCCACCGGTAACGGTCAGCAGGCCGTCTTCCAGCCACACAACGTGGTCGCGCGATTCGCTGGACGGGTCTTTTTTCCCCGAGCCTACCACCGGGCGCACCCCCGAAAAAGAGGCGACTATATCTTTGCGGGTGATATTCCTGTCAGGAAAGTGGAACCGGATATTTTCCAGCAGGTAATCAGTCTCATCCGGCGTGCATGCAGCTTCTATGTCCAGGTCGGCCGTATGGTCGATGTCCGTATCGCCGGTCATGACACGGCCTTCCCAGGGAAATACGAAACCGGGCCGTTTGCTCCTGGGATGCGTCATCACGATGCTCTGGGATACCGGCAGCCTTTCCGCGGAAAAAACCAGGTGGCTGCCACGCAAAGGCCGCATCCGTTTTGAGTTCGTCCTTCTCACATGGCTGCGCAGTATGTCCGCCCAGGCGCCGGTGGCGTTGACCACCTGTCTGGCGTGAACGTCCAGTTTGTCACCCGTGACCCTGTCTTCCAGCGCCACACCGCAAACCATGCCGCTTTCCTTCAGCAGCCCTGTGACACGGCAGTAGTTGACGGCAATCCCGCCTTCTTCTTGAGCCTGCTGCAAGATCCGTAATACCAGCCGGGCATCATCGGTCAGGGATTCATAAAAGAGAAGGCCGCATTCCAGGTCCTGTGCCCTTACGCCCGGGAACCGGCTGACCATTTCGCCCACTGAATAGGTATGCCTTCTGAATTTCCGGCTCATGATATCGTAAGTCAGCAGGGCGGCCCGCACAATCAACCGGTCGAGCCATTTCCCCTTGTAGATCGCCATCATCATGCCGAAGGGATTGACCAGGCCGGGAAGCTCCTTTACAAGCGATTCCCGCTCGCTCACCGAATGGTAGGTGAGCATAACATCTCCCTGCTTGAGGTAGCGCAGGCCGCCGTGCACAAGCTGGCCCGAGCGGCTGGACGATCCCCAGGCGAAATCACGCTGTTCAACCAGCAGTGTCTTTACATTGCGGCGGACAGCCTCCCGCATAATACCGGCACCTGTAATACCGCCGCCGACGATTACCAGGTCCCAGTTTTCTACCTTTATCCTGCGGAAAATCTCTTCCCTATTCTGCTGCATTTTAAGTCAGTCCTGTTAAGGGGCTTTGCTTTCCAGTTCTTTCAGTTCGGCCTGTATCAATCCGGTCAGGAACTCCCGCTCCGTCGCGATGTTCCACGTGGCCAGGCGGACGATACCCGCCGCCAGCATCCAGTCCTGGAGGCTATCTTCGGAGATTCCCATGTGGGATGTTACGTGGGCGCGGTAGCGTTTTTCAAATGCCTTGCGGAATATGGGGATGATGATCCTGCGCAGGAGATCGGTTCCCGGCGCGGTTTCCGCCATGGCAAGTATCAGTGACGTCAGCGCGATATCGGCGGCAGGCGCCCCCCTGACAGCTTCGGACCAGTCGATAACCTGATAGCCGTCCTTGCTGAGCATGATATTGCCCGGCTGAAAATCCATGTGGCAGATTGAATTGGCGGAAGGCAGCCCGTCCAGGTAGCGCCCGAGCGCTTCGAATTGCCCGGGCAGGATGGCCCCTTCGGGAAGCAGGCGAGTCATGCGCAAAACCTCCTCCTTCAGGTCGGGCAGCTCGGGCCCCTCCCGCTTCAAAATATCCTGGTGCACGGTGGACATGAATTGCGCCCCCGAGTTCAGATTCAGGGGGTTCCCCAGCCTGGCCTTCATCAGGTCGCTCTCGCCGGCCCATTCGAAGATTATCCCCTGCCGTCCCTCGACCTCCACGATTTCCAGCGCCTGGGGCGACGGCACTCCAGCTTTAAAAACAATCCGGCAGCGACGGAACTCGTCATCCACCTTCGGCCCCGGCACGGTACTGTGCAGCAGCTTGAGCACCCGCCCGTCCTTCAGAGTATATACATCAGAAACGCGGCCTACAGCCAGCGGCGTCATGTCCTGCAGATTCATATCTCCCTCCTCATCTATACTGTCATGATACACGTTAGCAAAAGATGCATCAATGGTATTACTGCCCTGCATGCAACCTGGAAATCCTGAACGGCACATATATCGCTGCAGGGTATTTTTCCGTTTGAAATCAGCCGAATTTCCTGCGATCACGCACTACCGCAACCCGTTGACATGCCGGATGCTTCATAGTAATATGGAGCGTTTATTTAAATCGGTACGGGGAGGGTAAACCATGCCAACGTCAACACGATCCTACAGGCCTGCCCGGAGAGCCCCAACCGTTATCTTTTCACTGCTGGTTGTGATAGCCTCCCTTATAACTCCACTTGTCACCGCCCTGCCCGTCTATGCCGCCTGGGGAGCCGAGATCAGGCTAACCAATGCCGCGGGAAATTCCAAGGAGCCGTCTGTCGCTGTATCCGGCAATATCGTCCACGTTGTGTGGTTCGACAGCCGGGACGGCAACGATGAGATATACTACAGGCGCTCACTCGACGGCGGGGCTACCTGGGGCGCCGATACCAGGCTCACCGATAACTCGTCAGTTTCCGATAACCCATCAATCGCTGTTTCCGGCAGTAATATCCACATTGCCTGGTATGACCAGAGGGACGGCGATGCCGAGATATACTACAAGCGTTCACTCGACGGCGGGGCTACCTGGGGCGCCGACACCAGGCTCACCGATTGCCTGGGAAATTCCTACACTCCATCCATAGCAGTCTCCGGCAATACTGTCCACGTTGCCTGGCATGATGAAAGGACCCCCGGCAACGAAGAGATATACTACAAGCGCTCCACCGATGGGGGGACTACCTGGGACCCCGACACCAGGCTCACCAATGCTGCGGGGACTTCCGCCCTGGCATCTATCGCTGTCTCCGGCAATAATGTCCACGTTGCCTGGCAGGATAACCGGGACGGCAACTGGGAGATATACTATACGCACTCTATCGATGGGGGGGTTAACTTTGACCCCGGCACCAGGCTCACAGATGCCGCGGGAGAATCCAAGTATCCGTCTATCGCTGTCTCCGGCAATAACGTCCACGTTGCCTGGCACGACGAAAGGAGCGGCAATCTTCAGATATACTACAAGCGGTCTTTTGATGGGGGAACTATATGGGGCGCCGACACACAGATCGTAAGTAGCCCCGGGCTTTCCGAGCGTCCGTCTATCGCAGTCTGGGGTAATATTGTCCACATTACCTGGCAGGACAACCGGGGTGAGTATTACCCCAGGTGGGAGATATACTACAAGCGCTCTATCGACGGCGGAACTGCCTGGGGCGCCGAAACCAGGCTCAGCTATGCCCCTGACAATTCCGAGGTTCCAGTTATAGCAGTCTCAGGCAATAACGTCCATGTTGCCTGGCAGGACATGCGGGACGGCAACTATGAGATATACTACAAGAAATACACGCCCATCCCCACTATAGCCTCGTTCAGCCCCGCCTCGGGCGGCGCGGGTACTGCTGTGGTTATCACCGGCACCGATTTCATAGGCACAGCCGCCGTCAGCTTCGGCGGCGTCCCTGTTGCCAGCTTTACCGTCAACTCCGGCACTCAAATAACGGCTATCACCGCCAACGGTGCCAACGGGAACATCATAGTTATTACACAGGACGGTATAGCTACCAGCCCGACTATTTTTTCATTCATGGCGCCGGTAACCAGGGTTAATCAGAACACAACTACTCACGGCTCATCTGTAACCGGAACTGCAACGCCAACAACGCCGCAGAGCCCGGTGCCCCTGTCCAGCATCTCCGTAAGAAGCGCTGCGCTCTCAGTGATAAAAGTCACACCCGGGACACCGGTAACCGTGACCGCCGATGTGGTGAACGCCGGCACGGCCAATGGCAGCAGCAGCATCAGGGTGTACGTGAACGGCAAGGAAGAGGCCAGCCAGGGCGTTACGGTCAAAAGCGGCAGCAGCACGCCGCTGACCTTCAATATCAGCCGCAGTGAGCCGGGCACCTACAGCGTCTATGTAGGAAGTGCCAGCGCAGGCAGCTTTGTGGTTGACCAATTCGCCGACCCCAACATAATTCTCTACGTCAGCGGGGCCATGCTCCTGTTCGCCTTCGCCATTGGTGTCATCTATATCACCGGCAGAAAACAATCAGGACGTTGAAGCCACGCTATGAGATTTTACCTGGCTGCACTATTCGTATTTTCAGTATTCATCACCGCATGCGCGCCTGTGGCCACGACATCAGAGGCCGGGCTGCGGGTCATCACCGAGGCCTACCCGCCCTATAATTTTGTCGATAAAAACGGGAACGTGACCGGGCAGAGCGTTGAGATCGTCCGGGCGATGTTGCAGAAGCTGAATATAACGGCCTCCATTGAGGTCATGCCGCTGTCCGACGGCTTAAACCTTGCTCAGAAAGGCCCCAGTACGACTGTATTTTCCATTAACCGGACGCCGCAGCGTGAAGCTCTTTTTAAATGGGTGGGGCCGATAGGAG
>JAQUQM010000028.1:0-23102 GCA_028716085.1 Dehalococcoidia bacterium
CCACTATCTTGGCCATGGTGTTGATGGCGTCATTCAACGTCTTTTTCAGGCCCTGGTAACTTTTCTCCAGCTTCTGTGCGGCGAGCTTCTGCTCCGTGACATTGTCAAAAACGGCAATGAAATAACCCTTTTCAGCACTGTAAACCGCAAGCGAGAGCCAGATGCCGAGCGAATCTATATAAGTCTCATATTTTTCCGGTTCGCCGGTCAGCGACACCCTTGCGTAAACTTCTAGCAGCTCCGGGTTGGATTCCCTCAGGCCGGGGATGACCTCCGTTACCCTCTTGCCCTTTACATCCTTCAGTCCCGTCAGCCGCTCGAAGGCATTGTTGGTCGCGAGGAAAATGAAATCCACCGGCTCGTCATTCTCATAAATCATTTTGCAGTACGCCATGCCGTTGAGCATGTTATCGAACAGCAGGCGGTAGCGGTTCTCGCTTTCCAGCAATACGGCTTCCGCCCTCTTGCGCTCACTGATATCCTTGAAGATGATTATGGCAGATTCCGGCTTTCCCTCTCTGCCATAGATCAAGGAAGAGCTGATCTCGATATAAAACGGCTGCCCGTCCTTTTTATAGCTGTGCAGCTCCAGGTTCCGCACAAAGCCCTTCTCAACTATTTTTTGCATGTTTTCCAGAATCTCATCATAGTTTTCGGGCGCCACCAGGTCCATGATGTTTTTACCCGTTAAATTGTCCGAAGGCTCGAAGCCGAATACCTCCAGTGCCTGCCTGTTGTGCATGACAATGCTGCCGCTTAAATCCATGAGGCCGATGGCATCAGGCGATGTCTCAATGAGGCTTCTATATAAGTTCGCAGTGGCCTGGATTTTTTCCTCCGCGTTTTTGCGTTCCGTGATATCGGTAACAAAGCTCAATGTGCCGGGCCGGCCCTCCCAGCTGATGAGGACGGAGCTGATCTGCACCCAGATGGTATTGCCCTGATGGTCGACCAGCCGGATGGGATAAACATCCTCGAACTCCTCGCCCTTCAGCCTTCTCTGGTAGCGCTCAACCATGAGCCTCTTGTCCTCGGGATGGACGAAATCGATAAACCTGGTGGGCGTCTTGTCATCAACAGGGTGGCCGATCATGGCGAAGGCTTTGGGATTGGCATAGACGACCTTGCCGTCCTGGATAACGAAAATGCCCTCGGCGGCATTGTTCACCAGCGTCCGGTACCTTTCCTCGCTTGTGTGCAAGGCTTCCTCGACATTTTTATGCCCGGTGATATCAACATGCTGAATCACCGCATTGGTGATATTGCCTCTGGTATCCACTATGGGGAAAATCGTGACCGCCAGGATCACAGAGGCGCAGTTTTCCAGGGCAAGGTGTTTCAGCTGCGCAGTGTCATACTTGAGCTCGAACCCGGCAACCTCACCTTTTTCAAATACATTCTTTACAAGGGGCAAAAAGCCCTGCGCTTCTACGATGTTGTCCTTGAGCACGTTATACTTGCCGACAACCTCATCCTCCGTGATATTTAACAGTTTGCAGCACGCCTGGTTTATCCTGATCAGGGTCCCTTCTTCATCGGAAACCCAGGTAGGGGTAGGGCTCTGCTCGATCACCCGGTTAAGGAAGGTGAGCGACATTTCCAGCTCCAGCTCGGCCTTCTTGCGCTCGGTGATGTTCTCAATCAGGGCGAGGAAATTTACCAGCACGCCTTTGCTGTCGCGAATGGTTGAGACGGTTACATTGCCCCAGATAACGGCCCCGTCCTTGCGGACGTAGCGCTTCTCAGTCCGGTAATCGGCAATCTCCCCTCTGCGCAGCTTGTTAATATACTCGACATCGGTGGCAACATTTGCCCGGTGGGTAATGTCCTTGAATGTAAGCCCGAGCAGCTCTTCCCTGGTGTACCCCAGCATGGCGCAGAAGGCTTGATTTATTTCTACGAAACGGAAATCGGGAGCGGAGACGGCCATGCCCAGGGGCCCCTCGTTAAAAATTTTGCGAAAAAGCTCTTCGCCTGCCGGCAACAGGTCTGTGCTTATGCTCTTTTTAACTTTCTGCATTTCCACCTCACTGTATAGGAGGGAGGTGTGATTTAATGTACTTATGTAATATAACTATATGCTTATTGACAGAAACAGGCAAATGCAGGGGGACAAGTTAATACGTCATTGCGATCCGGATAACATCAGGAGAAGCAATCTACTGCATGGTATTGTTTTTTTTATGTCATTGCGATCTCGATAACATCGGGAGAAGCAATCTACTGCATGGTATTGCGGCAGGCCAGGAGATTGCCGCGTCACTACGTTCCTCGCAATGACATGATGCTAAAGGCTAAAGGCTAAATTCCAAGCTCCAAGAACCAAATACCCAACAAAAGAAGAAAATTCTAAGCTCTAAACACTAAACTCTAAACAAACCCAAAATTCAAAGCTAAAATAAAGATAGAATGTCATTGCGATCCCGATAACATCGGGAGAAGCAATCTACTGCATGGTATTGTTTTCTTCACGTCATTGCGATTCCGATAACATCGGGAGAAGCAATCTACTGCATGGTATTGCGGCAGGCCAGGAGATTGCCGCGTCGCCCCGATTACATCGGGGCTCCTCGCAATGACAGGGATAATATAGGCCTTACACGATAATAATATTTCACTGCAGTTAAATCGATCTGTTTGCTATAATATCCCTAGGACCAATTACACATAAGTTCATTAACCAGCTCGATGTAACCGGTTCGAGTAAGGGGGAAATAATTGGAAACCAAGAAATTCGTATACTATCAGGAAAAGGATATCTGGGTAGGATGGCTGGAGGAATATCCTGATTACCGTACACAGGGCACTACCCTTGATGATCTAAAAGAGAACCTCGTTGACCTCTACACAGACCTTACCTCGGGCGAAATCCCAAATGTACGTAAATACGGCGAACTGGTCGTGCATTGAAAAGGACGGAGCTCATCAAACAACTTACTAAAATGGGATGTGTTTTAATCCGTCATGGCGCCAAACACGACTGGTATGAAAACCAAAATACCGGGATATCTCAACCTGTTCCAAGACACCGCGAAATCACCGAAAGCCTGGCCAGGCATATCCTCCGCATGCTCGGCGACCATTAATTATTCCCTCAAAGCGCTAAGAATACCTGTTAGACCAGTCTACCTTATTCCTGTTGCGTCAAAAACCTTAACAGTCCTGCCACGCTTTTGGAATCGCAGATCTCGCCGCTTTCGATCAGGCCTTTGATCTCTGCGACGGGCACGCGCACGAGCTCGATCTCGTCGGTGTCCTCGGCAACCAGCTTGCTGGCCTTCAAATCCGTGGCCACGAAAAGGTGTAAATACTCGGTGCAGTAGCCGGGTGCTGCGTAGAACCCGCCCAGTTTGGTGACTTTGCCGGGCAAATAGCCTATCTCCTCCTGCAGTTCCCGCCTCACCGCCTCCTCGGGCGATTCGCCTTCCTCGATTCCTCCCGCAGGTATCTCAAGCAGCACCTTGCCCACGGCCGTCCGGTACTGCCTCTCCATGAGCACGTTGTCGTTCTCATCCAGCGCCACTACCGCAATGCAGTCTGCGTGCCAGACGATATCCCGGGTGGTAACCACGCCGGAAGCCTTCTCGATGGTATCTACCTTTACCTTGACGGCCCGGCCTTCGAAAACGGTCTTGCTGGAGAGATGTTTTTCCTGCATCACTTGCCCGCCGGGATATCGTAGACCAGCGCCACCTCGTCGCAGTCGGGGAACTTGGGACAGCTATAGCACTCCGCCCAGATCTTGCGCGGCAGCTCCGTCTTCTCCACCAGCTTGAACCCCTGCTTCTTGAAAAATCCGGGCTTGTAGGTGAGGCAGAAGACCCTGGGTATGCCCAGCGAGTCCGCTTCACCCACGCACTCCTTCACCAGCGCTGCGCCCATACCCTTCCTGTGGCTGTCCTCGGCCACGGCCAGCGCCTTGACCTCCGCCAGGTCGGCCCAGCTTATGTGCAGGGCCACGCAGGCCTTGACCTTCCCGGTTTTGTCGCGTATCACGAAGTAGTCGCGCAGGTTTTCATATATCTCGCTGAGAGCCCTCGGCAGCATCTCGCCTTTATTGGCAAACATATTTACAAGCCCGTGCATTTGCTTGACGTCTTCTATTTTTGCTTTTTCAACCTTCATAATGATTTTCCTTTGAGTTTTTCTACCAGGGTGGTGTAAAACATGCTGCGCGGCCTGAGCCGCACGAACCTGGTAACGTGGGGGCTGATAGATACGTTGACCTCATCCCCGCTTTTCAGCTCCTCCTCCACCTGGCCGTCCATGCTGATGATGGCATCGTGGATGGCCCTGACCTTCAATTTTATCTTCGCTCCCGCTGCCAGCACCAGCGCCTTATCCATGTTCAAATGCGGACAGACCGCCTTTAAAATAATGTCCTTCGACTCCGGGTGGATGATGGGTCCGTTGGCCGCCAGGGAATACCCCGTGCTGCCGGTGGGCGTGGCCACGATGACCGCATCGGCCCGGTAGGTGGTGAACATCTCTCCGTCGATGCTCACGTCCACGTTGATGAGGCGCATGCGCTGCCCCCTGCCTACAACCACGTCATTAAGCGCGTGGTATATTCTTTTCGATGAGTCCAGCTGCGCCTGCAGCATGGAGCGTTCGTCCATCCAGCCGCCGCCGTCGATGATCACGGACAGCTTCTCCAGCGCGTCCCCGGCCTCCAGCTCGGCCATAAAGCCCAGCTTGCCGAAGTTGACTCCCACGATGGGCAGCTCACGGGGGTAGACGATCCTGGCCACGCGCAGTATGGTGCCGTCACCACCCACGCTGATCATGAGGTCCGTCTTATCGAGCTGCTTCTGCGCGCCCGATTCATCCCAGGAGGAATGCAGCCAGCACTGAACGCCCTTTTTCTTGAAATAGTCCTCTATCTGACAGGCGAAGTTCTCGGATGTCTGCACCTTGGGATGGAAGAGTATGCCGATGCGTTTCATAGATATGAAGATAACATTGGGCTGAGTTTGGTGTCAAATTTAGGTAATATGTCATTGCGATCCCGATAACATCGGGAGAAGCAATCTACTGCATGATATTGTTTTCTTCGTGTCATTGCGATCCCGATAACATCGGGAGAAGCAATCTACTGCATGGTATTGTTTTCTTCGTGTCATTGCGATCCCGATAACATCGGGAGAAGCAATCTATTGCATGGTATTGTTTTTTTCGTGTCATTGCGATCCCGATAACATCGGGAGAAGCAATCTACTGCATGGTATTGCGGCAGTCCAGGAGATTGCCGCGTCGCCTGCGGGCTCCTCGCAATGACATGTTATAAAATTGGCTTCGCAATGACACGAAGGGACACGTGACTAAATAAACTCAGTGTAAAGGTCGTTCCACTCAGGATTCATTTGATTGATCAGATCGATCTTATTCTGCCTTGAACCGCCTTTTATCTGCTTCTCCCTTTCAATGGCGGCCTTAACATCCCCCGTCATCTCATAGTAGACCAGCTTGTAAAGATCATACTTTTTGCTGAAACCTTTAGCCAGCTTTGCCTTGTGTTCATAGACACGGCGCTGCAGGTCATTTGTGATGCCTGTATACAAAGTAGTGTGATATTTATTAGTAATTATGTATACGCAGTATTGCCTGTCCATATACAGCGTATTATAGGACACCGCGTTTTACTATGTCATTGCGATCCCGATAACATCGGGAGAAGCAATCTACTGCATGGTATTGTGGCAGGACAGGAGATTGCCACGTCGCCTGCGGGCTCCTCGCAATGACATTAGAAGTGATGGTCTTACAATGACATTTTTACTTCCATGTCATTGCGATCCCGATAACATCGGGAGAAGCAATCTACTGCATGGTATTGTGGCAGGCCAGGAGATTGCCGCGTCGCCTGCGGGCTCCTCGCAATGACATGAAGGGGAAATGGTCGCGCAATGACATTTTTACTTCCATGTCATTGCGAGCGTAGCGAAGCAATCTACTGCTTGGTATTGCGGTGCGCTCCTCGCACCCGTGAATAGGTCAATCCCGCGGAAAAAGTGTACACTATAATATTCATCCGATCACAGGGAGACAGCATAAACTATGATTAAACAGCTTCTGCTTACTGCCGCGTTTATCGTTTTGACCGTTTCTGTTTTATCAGGCTGCAGCAATTCCACCGGGACGGTTCCATCACAGGATAGCACATCCGGTATCAAACCCGGCGAGGCAACGAACGAGCACAACAAACAGGGCGTAGAATTGCTTAACCAGGGCAAGTATAAGGAAGCTATCGCGGAATTTACGCAGGCTATTGCATTGCAACCGGAGATCTCCGACCTTTACTTTAACCGCGGACTGGCAAATGACAGGTACGGAGATATTGACGCCGCTATCAGAGACTACACCTCGGCTATTCAAAAAGCCGCCGGCTCCAACAGGCAGCCCGATTATAAGTTGTACTATGTGCGGGGGTACGATTATGTTGCAAAAAAAGAGTACGGCCCGGCACAGGCTGATTTGCTCAAGGCAATCGAGCTGAATCCCCAATATGCGAGTTCATACGAACAGCTCGGCATAGTTTTCTCGTCAAGTGAACAGTACGACAAAGCGATTGAAAATTATTCCAGGGCTATTGAGCTTCAACCGAAAGCAACAACTTACTTCAGCCGTGGCGTTACCTACTATTTCAATAAGCAGGATGACGAGGCCGTTAAGGATTTCACAACATGCATAGAGATGGATCCCAAATTTGCAGCGCCCTATTACAGCCGCGGCGCAATCTACAGTATCAAAGGCGAAAACACGAAAGCACTGGCCGATTTGAATAAGGCCCTGGAGCTGGACCCCAATTATAGCTGGGCGTATTTAACCCGCGGTCAGGTCAATGCAGCCCTGGGCAACAAAACCGAGGCCGTTGCGGACTTCAACTCGGCTATCGCCGGTACTAAAAACCAGATAATAATCGATGCTGCCAATCAAGAGTTGGAAAAGCTGAAAGACTGACTAAAGAAAACCCTAAGTTCTAAACTCTAAGCTCTAAATAAACTCAAAGTTCAAACAGAATGTCATTGCGATCCCGATAACATCGGGAGAAGCAATCTACTGCATGGTATTGTGGCAGGCCAGGAGATTGCCGCGGGGCTGCGCCCCTTGCAATGACAAAGGGGGCCTAAATACCGAGCATCTTCACGGCCGTCTGGGTGAGGTTGATGAAGGCGCCGGGGAGGATGCCCATGACGACGACGATGGCGCAGCAGGCGGCCAGCGCAACCCACTCAGGCCAAGTTGAACTGACCTTTTCCTCGGAGGCGGGCTCGCCCAGCCACATGGCCTTGACGACCTTGAAGTAGTAGTAAGCGGAGACAACGCTGTTAATTACGGCAATTATCACCAGCCACAACAGGCCCTGGTCGATAGCGCCCTTGAAGATGTAGATTTTGGCGATCAATCCCGCCGTGGGCGGCAGGCCGGTGAGCGATATCAGGCAGACGGTCAGGCCCAGCGCCAGCAGGGGCGAGCGTTTGATCATGCCCGCGTAGTCGCTGATCTCGTCGCTGTTGATCTTGTTGGAGATGGCAATGATGGCGATGAAGGCGCCCAGGTTGGTCAGCGTGTAGCTGAGCAGAAAGAAGATAAGTCCGCCGGCGGCAACGTTGCCGGACTGTGACGACATGCCCATGGCGGCAAGGCCGACCATGAGGTAGCCCGCCTGTGCAATGCTGGAGTACCCCAGCAGCCTCTTGACATTGGTCTGCACGATGGCGGTCAGGTTACCCACTGTCATGGTGACGGCGTCCAGCACGGCGATGATCATGGCCCATTCGTTGTGCAGCCAGGCGGGCATGCCGAAGGCGGTCATGAAGATGCGCGCGATCACGGCAAACCCGGCTGCTTTACTGGCAACCGAAAGATAGGCGGTGACCGGCGTGGGAGCGCCCTGGTAAACATCGGGCACCCACATCTGGAAGGGTACACTGGCTATCTTGAAGCCGAAGCCGCTGATGATCAGCACCAGGCCGATGAGCAGCACCGGGTTTTGCAGCAGGCTGGTTAAGGGCATGCCCTTAACATAGTCCGCGATGCAGGGCAGGCAGGTATTGCCGGTGAGGCCGAAGACGAAGGCCATGCCGTAGAGCAGTATGGCCGACGCCACGGCGCCCAGAATCAAATATTTCAGTCCGGCTTCGCTGGACTGCTTGTCCTTGAGGAAGCTGACCAGCACGTACAGCGAGATGCTGCTGAGCTCCAGCGCCACGTAGATGGTGATCAGGTTGATGGCCGATACCAGCAGCATCAATCCCAGCGCGGAGAGCATGAGCAGGGCGTAATACTCGCCCTGGAATTTATCGAACTTCAGCACGTAGCTGTGCGACGCCATCACCACCAGCACGGTGGCCGCCAGTATGAGCAGCTTGAAGAAGAGGCCGAACTGGTCGACGGCGATCATCTTGTTGAAGGCTTCAACGGACGGTACGGACCACAGTGTCAGCACGAAGGCGGCAGAGACCAGCGCGCCTATCACAGCGATGAAAGGCAGCGCCCTTTTATTGCTGATGAAGAGGTCTACCAGCACCAGCAGCAGGGCGAAACAGAGGAGGCCCAGCTCCGGCGCTATGTATCGTATTTGGTCCATCATCATGTATCTAAACCATCCAGATCACTTATAATTTACATTCCTATCAGCTTCGCTATCGGCTCGATGCCCATATTGATTACGTTGGTCAGTATGGCGGGGTAGATGCCCACCAGCATGATAACAACGACGAAGGAGAAGGTGGCGATCTTCTCCACCAGGTCGGCGTCGCCCACGCCGTTGTATTTATCCAGCGGGTACTGGTAGAACACCCGCTGCAGCATCCAGAGTATATAGCCCGAGGTAAGCACCACGCCCAGAACAGCTATCAGGGTGAATATTTTCATACCGGCTATCACGGTGCTGGAAAAGCTGCCCGCAAAGGTGATGAACTCGGCTGCAAAGCCCACCGTGCCGGGCAGGCCCAGTGAAGCCAGGCCGGCGATGCTGAAGACCACCACGATGACGGGCATCTGGCGCGCCAGGCCGCTGAGGTTATTCAGGTCGCGGGTATGCGTCTTATCGTAGACAAGGCCCACCATGGCGAAGAGCAGGCCGGTGATCACACCGTGGCTGAACATCTGCAGGGCGGCGCCCGCAAGGCTCACCTGTGTTAAAGCAAATATGCCCAGCAGCACATAGCCCATGTGGCTCACACTGCTGTAGGCGATCAGCCGCTTGAGGTCTGTCTGTCTTAAGGTAACCGCCGCGCCGTAGATAATGCCGATCACGGCGAGTATGCACATGATGGGAGCGTACTGCACCGCCACCTGCGGCAGCATGCTGACGCACAGCCTGATCATGCCGTAGCCGCCCATCTTCAGCAGCGCCCCCGCCAGTATCACCGAGGCTGCCGTGGGCGCGTTTGTGTGCGCGTCGGGAAGCCAGGTGTGGAAGGGGAATACCGGCAGCTTGATGCAGAAGCCGATCACCAGCAGGAAGAAGAGCACCGTCAGGGGGATGAATGACGATGTGATGCTGATGCCCGCCAGCGCGGTCATATCGAAGGTGTGCGTAATAAAATAGGTGCTGAGTATGCCGGCCAGCATAAAGGCGCTGCCGACCAGGGTATAGATCAAATACTTGTAGGCGGCGTACTCCTTGCGCCCGCTGCCCCAGATGTTGATGAGAAAGTACATGGGGATCAGCTCCACTTCCCAGAAGAGGAAGAAGAGGATGAGGTCCAGCGAGGTGAAGACACCCAGTATGCTGCTCTCCAGTAGCAGTATCCAGCAGAAATACTCTTTGGGCCGGAGCTGTATCTTCCAGGAGATCAGCACGGAGACCACGCCGAGGAAGGTCATCAGGATAACCAGCGGCAGGCTCAGCCCGTCCACGCCCAGGTGGTAGTAGGAGTTGACCGCCGGGATCCACAGTACCTTCTCTTCGAACTGCATATGGCCGATGGCGGCGCCCGACCTGTCGAACATGAAGAAAACGTACAGCGAGATGATGAAGGATGCCAGCGCGGCGATGAGCGCTATCCATTTAACGGTCTTCTGGCTTGCCCTGGGCCACAGGGCAATGACGATCAAACCGATGACCGGCAGAAATACGATCCAGCTCAACAAATTCAGATTCAAAACCATTTACCTCAGCCGAAGATAAATACACATACCGCGATGGCTACCACGCCGATCGCAATGGTCAGGACATATAGCTGCGTCTGTCCGGTCTGCAGCTTGCGCAGCATGCCGCCGGCGCCCGCCGCTCCGTTCGCAGTGCCGTTCACCGTGCCGTCGACCACGTCGGCATCGAACATCGCCATCACTTTGAAGATGCCGTTATATAAAATCGTCTTGACGATGACGTTCTCGTAAAGCTCATCCATGAAGTATTTCCTGGAAAGCAGCGTGTGGATGGGCTTGAACATGCTGCCGATCTTCTCCGCCGAGATCCACTTTTTGATGTACATGGCCCAGGCGAGGAAGATACCTGCCAGCGCTACGAGCAGTGAAATCAGCGGCAGCGGGTGCGACAGCGGCCCGAAGAATCCCGTGACCAGGTTTACCTCTGCTGCTGCCTCGCCGTGCCCGCCTCCATGACCGAAGAGCGCGCTGAAGCCTCCGGTGACGTTGACCCATCCGGCGCAGATGGCCAGGAGGGCCAGGACGACCATGGGAAACACCATTACCAGCGGCGATTCGTGCGGCCCGTGGGAATGCTCGTCATGCCCGCCGTGCTCCGGCTCGGCGCCGCCCTTGTAGTCACCATGGAAGGTCATGAATACGGCGCGGAACATGTAGAAGGCCGTCATGAACACGGTGATGATGGCCAGCGTAAAAAGTACGGGGTTGTTGGAGAAGGCCGACACAAGTATCTCGTCCTTGCTCCAGAATCCGGCCAGCGGCCAGATGCCGGCCAGGCTGAGCGAGCCGATAACGAAGGTGATATAGGTCCAGGGCATGGCCTTGCGCAGGCCGCCCATCAGTCTCATGTCGAAGGTGCCGGAGCCGTGGTTGACGCTGCCGGCGCCGAGGAAGAGCAGGCACTTGAAGAAGGCGTGCGTGAAGAGGTGGAAGATGCCGATAGCTACGCCGCCCACGCCGAGGCCCAGCATCATGTAGCCTAGCTGGCTGATGGTGGAGTAGGCCAGCACACGCTTGATATCGTTCATAACCAGACCCATGCTGGCGGCAAAGATGGCGGTGAAGGCGCCGATGACGGCCACGACCAGCATGGCTTCAACGGAGTGCGCGAAGAGCGGGTAGAAGCGGGCCACCAGGAAGACGCCCGCGGCCACCATGGTGGCGGCATGGATCAGGGAGCTGACGGGGGTGGGGCCTTCCATGGCGTCGGGAAGCCAGACGTGCAGCGGGAACTGCGCCGATTTGCCGGCGGCGCCCGCAAAGATGCCAACGGCCACCCAGGTCAGGGTAGAGCCGGTCAGCGTGCCCGCGGCCACCAGCTTGTACAGCTCTTCGGCGTCGAAGGTGCCCGTATTGGCAAATAAGATAAGTATGGCCGCCAGGAAACCGAAGTCACCCAGGCGGGTTACGATGAAGGCTTTCTTGGCCGCGTTGGCCGCGGAGGGCTTGTGGAACCAGAAGCCGATGAGCAGGTAGGAGCCCAGGCCTACACCCTCCCAGAAGATGAACATGAATAAGATATTGTTGGCCAGCACCAGTCCCAGCATACAGGCCGTGAAGAGGGACATGAAGGCATAGTAGCGCAGGTAGCCGGGATCGCCTTTCATGTAGCCCTGGGAGTAAATCTGCACCATCAGGCTGACGAAGGTCACCACCACCACCATCACGGCGGTCAGTGAATCGACCATGACGCCCAGGTGAATATTGAGGTTGCCGATCACAGCCCACTGGATATCGTCGATCATCAGCATGTGCTCGGGAGCGGCGATCACGGCGCTCATGACCCATAAGGCAAGCGCGCAGGAGATGCCGACCGCGCCGATGGTTACATAGCCGCCAACCTTGGGGTATTTGGGAAGGAACGGCCTGAGGACCAGCCCTATCAACAAGAAGGAAGCGAAGGGCAGCAGGAAGATAAGCCAGGGCACCTGTGTCGGCATTATAGTTTCCTTAAGACCTCCTCTACGACGTGTATCCGTTCCCGGGATACATATATCTTGTAGGGGACGTTCTCCTTTATTTCCAGCTTTTCCGCGTCGGGCAGTATGCGGGTGGGGATTCCTTCACCTTCGAAGAACTCCTTCCACATTTCCGCCAGCATTAAATTCGGTGCGCTTTTAACCTGTACCCACATATTATTACCACTTTAAAATGTTGAAATTTTCCATGTCCACGCTTTCGCGGCTCCTGTATATCGAGAAGATGATCGCTATGCCGACGGCTACCTCGGCGGCGGCCACCACCATCACGAAGAGGGCGAAGACCTGGCCGGTGAGCGCCGTGGGCACGATGTACTGCGAGAAGGCGATGAGCGCGATGTTCACGGCATTGAGCATGATCTCCAGGCACATGATCACCTTGATCACGTTACGCTGCGTGATCACGCCGAAGAGCCCTATCACAAAGAGCACCGCCGACAGTATCAAAAAATGAACCAGTCCAAGCGTCAACATTATTTTTCCCTTATCACAGCTATCGCTCCCAGTATGGCGGAGAGCAACAGCACGGCAGCAATCTGAACGGTGAGCAAATACCCCGGGTCGCCGAAGAGCAGTTTGCCCAGCGGCTTGACGGTCTCCTCCAGCGGCGCGCTCTCTGACAGCGTGAAGGCCGTGGTTATAACGCTGTAGACGATCACGGCGAGGAGGAGGAAGGCAACAGCGCCAGCCACATATTTAAGGTTGCCCAGGGGCTGCCCCTGCCTGGCGTCGCGCGTGAGCATAATTGCCACGATAATCAGCACCGAGATGGCGCCCACGTAGACGAGCACCTGCACTACAGCGATAAAATCAGCGTGCAGCAGCACATAAACGCCCGCTACCGTCATAAAGAGCACGATGAGGCAGAGAGCGGCGCGAAAGATATCGCGCACAACGAGCACGCCCAGGGCGGAGACAACCGCCACGGCAGCCATCAGCAGAAATACGAGCTCAGGCATGCGGACCTCTCTTGCGTTTGCTCAACGGGAAGATACTCAGTTTCTGTCCGCCTTCCTTGCGGTTGTAAAGCAGCAGGCTCTGCTCGGGCAGCTCGGCGGCGAACTGCGGCCTGTAGTAGGCACTGGGCTTATGCTTTTCAGAAAGCGACAGCTTCTCTTTTCCCAGAACAGCGTCGCCCCTGCGGTACTTGGCGCATTCGTAATCCACTCCCATGGCCAGCGCGTTATAGGGACACGATTCGACGCACAGTCCGCAGAAGATGCAGCGCCCCGAATCGAGCTCGAACTTGTCGACGATGAACTTGTTTTCCTCTCCCCTGTGGGTCACCAGTATGATATTGCCCTGCAGGCAGGCCTTTGTGCAGGTGCCGCAGCCCGTGCATTTATCCGGGAACCAGACAAGCTCGTTGCCGCGCGTCCGGCGTGACACATTGAGCTTCTCGTCGGGGTACTGTACCGTGATGGGCGCCCTGAACAGGTGCTTGAGTGTCAGGGCCAGTCCCTTGGCTATGCCGATGCCGTAACGCTCAAACTTCAACCCGGCCACCTCCCAATGTGAAGAGTTTGGACCAGAGCAGTATGAGCACGGCCGCAAAGCCGAAGTTGATCAAGACCATAGTCCATTGCAGGTTGGCCGGTATGACCAGCACCTCGATGGCGATGAGTACCAGGTTGATCACAGCCAGGGGCAGCATGAATTTCCAGGCGAAAGCTGTGAGCTGGTCGACGCGGAACCTGGGCAGCGTGGAGCGGATCCAGACGATAACGCTGAATACCATCATGACTTTGATAAGGAACCAGATGACCGGCGGCAGCAGGGGTCCCTGCCAGCCGCTGAGGAAAAGCGTGGTGATGATGCCGGCATAGGCCAGCGCCACGCCGTATTCGCCCAGGTAGAACATGGCAAATTTCATGCCGGAGTACTCGATGTGGTATCCCGCTACAATCTCGGAATCGGCTTCCAGCAGGTCGAAGGGCGACCTGTTCATCTCAGCCAGCGAGCCCAGGAAGAAGATCAGGAAGCCCAGCGGCTGTAACAATATAAAGGGTATGTTCTGCGCCTCCACGATCTTGAGCATGGAGAACGATCCCACCACCAGCGCGATGCCGACGATGGAAAGCACCACGGGTATCTCGTAGCTCACCATCTGCGCGATGCTGCGCATGCCGGAGATGAAGGAATACTTGTTGCCCGAGGCCCAGGCTGCCATGAAAATGCCGATGACGGAGATGGAGCTGATGGCTATGACATAGACAATGCCCACATTCAAATCGGCCAGTATGGCGCCCTCGCCGAAGGGGACGACCGCGAAGATGAGCAGGATGGGCACGAACACCGTGATGGGTGCAATAAAATGGATAAGCTTGTCGGCCTTCTCAGGCACGATATCTTCCTTAAGCAAGATCTTGACTGCCGTGGCGATGGGCTGAAAGATGCCTTCGGGGCCGCAGCGGTTGGGGCCGAGGCGGATCTGGAACCTGCTGATAAGGCGCCGCTCCCACCAGATGTAGACGATGACCACCGTTAGCACCACCGAGATGATGATGATGATGCCCACCAGGGCAGGAACCAGGTAGACCGCCCAGTCGGGCCAGTTCTGGCTCTTGAGTATCAGTTGAAATTGATCGAGCAGTGTCATCAGCGGTCGATCTCCCCGAGCACGACATCCATGCTGCCGAAGATGATGATCAGGTCGGCAACCTTCCACCCGATTACCATGTCGCGCAGCGCCGTGATATTGATCAAAGTTGGCGGAAAGATGTGCAGCCTGTAGGGCGCTATCGATCCGTCGCTAACAATATAGAAGCCCAGGTTGCCCTTGGGCGCCTCAATGTATCCGTAAGCTTCACCTGCCGGCGGCCTGAAGAACTGGGGCACATCGGCGCAGACAGGTCCTTTATCCGGCATCTGTTTCATTGCCTGCTCGATGATGCGCAGGCTTTGCGTCATCTCCTGCATGCGCACCCAGTAGCGGTCATAGCAATCGCCGACCTCGCCGGTGCAGATATCGAAATCAAATCTATCGTAAAGGGAGTAGGGGTCCATCTTGCGGAGGTCCCACTTGACTCCACTGGCGCGCAGCACCGGGCCGCTGGCGCCGATATTGATGGCAGTCTCTCTGGGCAATATGCCCACGCCCTTGCTGCGGGCGAGGAATATCTCGTTCTGCTTGATGAGCTGGTTGTATTCACCGATATAGCGCGGCATCTCGTCGACAAACTTCTTGAGGGCCGGCATGAACTCGTCCGGCAGGTCCTGGCTGACGCCGCCCACCCGCATGTAGTTGTAGAGCAGGCGCTGTCCGCAGACCATGTCGAAGAGGTCGATGATCTTCTCCCTCTCGCGCCACATGTAGAGCACGGGAGTGAAGAAAGCGCCGCAGTCGTTCAGATAAAAGCCGACGGCCATCATGTGGCTGGAGATCCTCATCAGCTCGGAGAAGATGATGCGGATGTACTCGGCGCGCTCCGGAACCTTGATGCCGGCCAGCTTTTCCACCGCTACACAGTAGGCTACGTTGTCCGTCATGGAGGCCAGGTAGTCCAGCCTGTCCGTGAGAGGTATGATCTGGGTATAGGTGCGCGTCTCGGCCAGCTTCTCTATACCACGGTGCAGGTAACCGACGATGGGTTCTACGTCCGTGACGACTTCACCGTCGAGCGATAGCCTCAGGCGGAATACGCCGTGCGTAGACGGGTGCTGCGGCCCGACGTTTAAATAAAATGATTCGGTCTTGATAGGCATATTACAGGTAATCCCTCCGCAGGGGATATCCTTCGAAGCCTTCCCAGAGCAGGAGCCTCTTCAGGTAGGGATGGCCTTCGAACTTGATGCCGAGCAAATCGTAAATCTCACGTTCCTGGTAGTATGCGGCGCGCCAGAGGCCGGTGACGGAGGCGACGGTTGGATTTACGCGGTCGAAGACACGTGTTTTCAGCATCAGGCTCTGGTTGTTCTTCATGGAAACCAGGCGGTAAACCACTTCGAAATAGTCCAGGTAATCGACGGCGGTGACCACAGTGAGGTAATCGAACTCCATGCCCGGCGTGTTTTTGAGGTACTCCGCCACCTGGAGCAGCGATTTGCTTTCCACGATGAGGGAGTTTTTATCGCCGGATACCACGGAGCCGGGAATGGCTTCCGCTACTTTCTTTCCGGTTTCTTCGCCGTTGAGGGCAACAGTCATTAAATATTCTTACCCGTACGTTATTTCAAAGCTAAATTGGGATTGTCGATAGTTCCCTTGACTATCTTGGCATGCAGCCTGTTGATGCCGTAAATCATGGCTTCCGGCCTCGGCGGGCATCCCGGTACATAGACATCCACCGGCATGATGCGGTTGACGCCGGGCACGACGCTGTATGACTCACGGAAGGTACCGCCGCTGATGGCACAGGCGCCTACTGCGATGACCCACTTGGGTTCGGGCATCTGGTCGTAGATCATCCTGGCTGCGGTGGCCATTTTCCAGGTTATCGTGCCTGTTATCATCATGACATCCGCCTGGCGCGGTGAGAAGCGGATGATATCCATGCCGAAACGGGAGAGGTCGAAGCGGGGGCCTGACGCGGCGATCATCTCGAAGGCGCAGCAGGCGGTGCCGAAGATGAGGGGGAAGATGGAGCGCTGCCTGGCCCAGGCAACCGCAGTGTCCACGGTGGTCAGTAAAATATTGCGGTGAATCTCTTCGTCCAGCCATTTATCGGGGTCTGGGTACTGGCTGGTGCAATTGGCGACGAATGAATTGATCAGCTTGCCTTCGGCGATGTCGGATTCCTGGGGTGTAAAGACGTCGGGCCTGATTATTTCCACTGCAGGGCTCCCTTGCGCCAGGCATAAAGATAGCCGACCGTGAGGATCAGTAAAAATACACCCACCGCAACGAGTCCCCCTGCGCCGAGGTCCTTGACGTTAACTGCCCAGGGATAAAGGAAGATTGTAAGCATATCGAGCAGCACGAAGAGGACGGCGAAGAAGTAGTACCTGAAATTGAACTGTACCCAGGTCTTGCCGATGGTGGTCATGCCGCACTCGTACTGCATGTTCTTTTCGGAGTTTTTCTTCTGCGGTATCAGGCCGATCAGCCTGAGCAGCATGGGTAAAACGGGGATGATGATAGTGAAACCGATGGCTACGATGAGCAGAATTCCGATATATCCGAATTGCGCGAGCACTGTTGAAACTCTCCTAATTTAGGCCGTTGAACAGTATATTACATCTCAGAAAACGATGTCAAAACAGGTTTGTTTGCCTTGACTTGAGATCACCATCGGGTATTATAATAACCTGTCGGTTTATTATTTCATTAATAGTTATTCTCGGACATCAGCCAAAATGCGTATTACAGGCGGTTCAGCCAGGGGGCGAATAATTAAGACTTTACCCGGTTTAGCGGTCCGGCCTACCACGGACAGGGTGCGCGAGGCCATATTTTCCATGCTGGGTTCCATCTCAGGCGACTGGAACAGGGGGCTGGATTTATTTGCTGGCAGCGGCGCTCTGGGCATCGAGGCGCTCAGCCGTGAAGCAGGCTGGATTGATTTCGTGGACCAGAACAACAAATCATGTAAAATTATCAAGGAAAACCTGGAAAAAACTGGATTTTCTGCTAAAGCTCATGTATATTGTTGCACTGTTGCCAAGGCGCTCGGATTTTTAGAGGAAAGGTACAATTTGATTTTTCTTGACCCCCCTTATGCAGACTCATCTCTGGGATTGCTGCTGACCGGCATTGCCGGCTCCAGGCTGATCTCGGATGACTCGACCGTCCTCGTATCACATGCCTCACGCTCTCCGCTTGAAAATCAATACTCCAGCCTGTCTAAAATCAAAGAAAAGCGCTACGGCGATACCTGCATATCAATTTACCGGAAGGAGGTCGCAGCTTGACTACCGCTATTTATCCCGGCAGCTTTGATCCGATAACCAACGGGCATCTCGATATAGTCAAAAGAGCGTCATCCATATTTGATAAAGTAGTAGTTGGAATCTACGATATACCCCAGAAGTCGCTGCTGTTCACCATGGAAGAAAGGGTTAACCTTGCACGTAAGGCGGTGGAAAATCTCAAGAATGTCGAAGTCATGGCCTATTCGGGTATCACGGTAGGCTTTGCGCAGAAGATCAAGGCGCACGTGCTGGTCCGCGGACTGCGCGCTAATTCCGATTTTGAACGCGAGTTTGAGATGGCGCTGATGAATAAAAAACTGGCGCCGGATATCGAGCTGGTATGTTTCATGGCCAACCTGAGATATCAGTTCTTAAGCTCCAGCCTGCTGAAGGAAATCATCAAGCTCGGCGGCAACCTGGACGACATGGTTCCGCCCCACGTTTGTGCAGCGCTGAAAGAGAAACTATTACCTTAATATAATCAAATAAAATGCGGAGGTTTTATTAGAGATGGCTTTTAAGATTACCGACGATTGTATAAGCTGCGGCGCGTGTGAAGCGGAATGCAAGAACGAAGCTATCAAGGAAGGGGAGACAATATACAAAATTGATCCGGCCAAATGCACTGAATGCGTGGGCTGGTTTGATAAACCCAAGTGCGCGGAAGTATGCCCGGTGGATTGCTGTGTCGCTGATCCCGACCATAAAGAGTCCAAAGATCAGCTTCTTGAGAAATGGAAGAAGCTGCATCCCGGCAAAACTCCCGCCTGAGCTAAAAGTAATCCTGCCTTGAAACACAATATATGTTGACTGTCGACCTTGATCTCCTCGAGATCAGGGATAGCGAGTTTATTCTGGATGCCGGTTGCGGCCCCGGACGCCATATCTGGCAGGTTTGCAAGGTAAATAGCGGCATCTCCGTTGCTTTAGACCTGGATGCCTCCAGCCTGCAACAGGCCAAATACATGCTCGAGCAGATGGAGCAGCGCTCGGAAACCCGCGGAACATGGCACCTGGTCTCAGGCAGCGTGACCGGCCTTCCCTTTGCCGACGGGTTGTTTCACAAAGTAATCTGTTCCGAGGTGCTGGAGCATATACCGCAGGATGACAAAGCTGTCTCTGAATTTATCCGCGTGTTAAAGCCGGGGGGTATCCTGGCCGTCAGTGTACCCTCATATTTTGCCGAATCCGTCTGCTGGAAGATATCCGACGATTATCATAATACACCCGGTGGCCATATCAGGATTTATAAGCACCACGAGATACTGGATCTGCTGCGCAAGCATAATCTGGAAATCTTCGCCGTCAGGTACAAGCACGCGCTGCATTCCCCCTACTGGTGGTCCAGGGGCATCTTCGGCCTGAAAAACGAGAAGGCGTTTATACCTTCTACTTACTATAAGTTCCTGGTCTGGGATATCTATTCGGGTCACAAATACACGCGCTGGCTGGAAAACGGGCTCAACCGCCTCTTCCCCAAGAGCACCGTGATCTACTGCCGCAAACCATAGCTCGAACCGGACCCGATCTCCGATAGGATCAGGCCATCTACTTGTTGCCCAGGTTTTTAGCTTTGGTATACGCCGCCGTCACAGCATTGATAACGAGGGACCTCAATCCTCCGCTTTCTAACAGTAATAAGGCCTCGGTCGTTGTTCCACCGGGTGAGGTAACCATGTTTTTCAATTCCGCCGGATGCCGTGCCATTTTTTTCATGGCTTCCACCGATCCGGTAATGGTCTGGATAACAAACTTTTCGGCTACATTCCTGGGAAGTCCAATATGTACGCCCGCATCAATCATCGATTCGATAAAAAGGAAAACGTACGCCGGGCCGCTTCCACTAATGGCGGTTGCCATATCCAGGTATTTCTCGTCAGCGAAAAAATATTCCTCTCCCATGGCTGCGAGTATTTTCCGCGCAGTTTCATGGTTTTCAGCCGTTAAACCGGCCTTCGCCGTCCAGGCAGTCATTCCTTTCCCGACCTGGGCAGGAGTATTGGGCATGGCGCGTACCACCTGTTCGTAATTCAGCCCTTTGCACAGTGTATCTATGCTGATCCCGGCTGCGATAGAGATTACCAGTTGGTTTTTTAACTGGGCAGGGATCTCGTGCAATATATGTGCAACATCCTGCGGCTTTACGGCCAGTATGATAGTCTCAGCATTCGCTATAGCTTCGCGGTTGCTTGATGTTGTTTTAATGCTGTATTTCTTCTTGAGTATATTACGCCGGGGCTCGCTGACATCGCTGACTGCTATGTCCTGCCTGGACGCCAGCTTTTTGCTGATTATGCTCTTTAAGACAGCTTCTCCCATCACCCCACCACCGATGATGCCTATCTTCATTGTTACCTCCTTTCTCCAAAAATTGCCCGCCCGATGCGTATCATGGTCGCCCCTTCTTCTATGGCAACCTCAAAATCATCCGTCATTCCCATGGACAGCTCGTTAAACCCGAAAGACGCATTCAGTTGCTTCAACTTGCGGAAAACCGGCCTGACTTCCTCCAGGTTGTCAGCCGGCGGCGCCACCGTCATCAATCCCATGATTTTTAAATTACCCAGTGTCGAGATGCTTTTAACCGCATCCTGTACCTGGTCGACTGTAAAGCCGTACTTGGTTGCTTCACCGCCTACATTGACTTCAATAAATACCGGAATTATTTTCCCGGCATGTTCATTGATTACGCGCGCCAGCTTGATCGAATCGACGCTGTGTATGACATCGAAAATCTCCAGCGCCGCCTTTACCTTGTTGCCCTGCAAATGCCCTACCATATGCCAGACAACCGGCCCGATATCGCCAAGATCACGATATTTGATTTCCGCTTCCTGAACTCGGTTCTCCCCGAAATCCCGCAGGCCGCACTGGTAAGCAACTTGAATCACCGTTGCAGGGAAATTCTTGGTCACACCTATTACCTTGATTTCTGCGGCCGATCTATTGCATCGTTTGCACACGACCTCCACCCGATTTCGAAGGTCAATTATGTTATCAGAGATGTTTTTATATAAATCACCCGGTTCTAACTTATTCACCTGATCATTCTAATCATTCATATATTTTTTCATCGGCAGCCTGGGCTTCCTGGGCATCCTCCTCAACATTCCTCATTCCAATTGTTTGAGCCAGTGTCTCTCTGTAGTATTCATGCTGAATGATTAAGTTCATTATCTCCGTGGTTCCCGTCCAGATAATAAGCAGCCTGGCATCCCTGAGCATCTTCTCAATGGGGTATACATTTGTATAGCCGATGCCGCCTACTACCTGCATGGCGTTATTAATCACTTCCCATGCTGCTTCGGTACCGAATTTTTTCGCTTCCGAGACCAGCCGCCGTGTATATCCGGTGCTGCCGTGCGTATCCACAGCCTTTGCAGCCGCGTATATCAGTGCGCTGGCCGCATCCAGTGTAGTTATGCTGTCGGCGATTTTAAAGCTAACACCTTCAAATTCACGGATTTTCTTACCGAAGGCCTTCCTTTTATCGGAATATCTGGTCGCTATCTCCAGCGCCGCCCTGGCCATCCCTATGGCGCCCGCAGCCGAGGTCATCCTCTCGGGAATCATCATCTGATTAAATACATCGGCTCCCCTGTTTAAACCGAGTATCATATTTTCCTTAGGCACTTTAGTATTACGGAACACAAGCCTACCAGCTCCGCCACCCCTGGTTCCCAGTAATCCATAAATATATTTAGCTTCCACACCCATATCGCGTTCCACAATAAACGCGCTGATGGATTTCTGACCCGCGCCTTCAGTCCTGGCATAGACCAGGAAAATGTCTGCTCCCTCGGCGCCGACTACAAACCTTTTCTGCCCGTTCAATATATAGTATCCGCCTTTTTCGACGGCAGTAGTGGTAGCGCCGAAAAAGTCAGAACCTCCCCTGGGTTCGGTCAGCGCTTCGGCGCAAAAGATTTTGCCTCTGAGCAGGGGCTCCAGGTATTTCTTTTTCTGCTGATCGGTGCCGAACACATCCAGGGCCTCGCCGACTATGCTTACCAGCGAGAACAGGCAGCCGAGCGACATGCCCAGTACGCCTATTTCCTCGAGGGCAATAACCTCGTCCACCCAGTTCAAGCCCTTCCCGCCGTATTCCGGGGAAAACCTCAAACCCAGCAAATTCTTCCTTGCCAGTCCCATCACGTATTCTTTGGGATACCTGATCCTGTCGGCATCCATGTCCAGTAAAAGCTGTTTGGGAACTGACTTTACGAACTCCCTGACCTCCCGCCTCAATTTTTTCTGACTCTCGGTTAACAATACTTCAATCATCGGATCACCTCAATTAGCATTCAGTTGCAGTGATTACGGCCTAATCTATTAAACGGTATTCCCGTTTCAACTATTTCTATTTGAGGACTATATTGATCAATTTTTGAGGAACGTATACTATTTTGGCTATATCTTTTCCCGCCAGATATGATTTTACCCGTTCCTGGTCTAAGGCAGTTTTCTTGGCATCCTCTTCCTTTATATCTGCAGGAACCATAACTTTATCGCGGAGCTTGCCGTTTACCTGGATCACCAGTGTAACTTCTTCGTCTTTGGCTAGTTCCCTGTCCCATTTCGGCCACGCCTGGTTGTGAATACTGTAATCGTAACCTTTCAGCATCCACAATTCCTCGGTTATATGCGGCGTAGAAGGGCTTAACAGCAACAGCAGTGTTTTGATCGCTTCCTCCCAGGCACCCTTTGAAACAGAGCCAAGATCATTGATTTTCTGCAGATAGTTGGTATATTCCATAAGCGCAGCCAGCATGGTATTGAAATGGAAACGTTCAATATCCTCGGTGACTTTTTTAATCGTTTTATGCGCTATGTGTTGAAGCTCCTTTTCATCGTCCGGCGATACGCTTATCACTTTAAAGTCACTTGTTCCCAGGTTCCATATCCGGTTGAGCCACCTGCTCATACCTATGATGCCGTTATCATTCCATTCACCACCCTGCTCCCAGGGCCCGACGAACATCAGGTATACACGGACAGCATCGGCGCCGAGGTCTGAAACATAGTCATCGGGTGTAACCACATTGCCCTTGGACTTGCTCATTTTTTCTCCCTGGCAGATGATGATCCCCTGGTTGAACAGCCGGGTAAAAGGCTCATCAAAATCCACCAGGCCTATATCCCTTATCTCCTTAA
>JAQUQM010000028.1:23112-23887 GCA_028716085.1 Dehalococcoidia bacterium
ATCTCGAGTAAAGCAGGTGCATGGTCGCGTGTTCTGCGCCACCCGTGTACAAATCCACGGGCATCCAGTACTTCATCTCATCCTTAGCAAAGGGCGCAGTGGTGCAATGCGGGCTCGTATACCTGAGGAAATACCATGAGGAACACATAAAGGTATCCATGGTGTCTGTTTCTCTCCTGGCAGGTGACAAGCAGCACGGGCAGGTTGTATTCACAAACGGTTCGTAGTATTTCAGCGGTGATTCACCGGTAGGTTTGAATTCAATTTCAGGAGGTAACAGTACAGGTAAATCGCTTTCTTTCACAGGAACAATGCCGCATTTATCACAATATACCATGGGGATGGGGGCTCCCCAATATCTCTGCCGGGAAATAAGCCAGTCCCTCAGGCGGTAGGTAATTGTTTTTCCACCCCATCCATTTTTGGAAAGATAGTCGCAGATTGCTTCCATCATCTGCTCATCTGCAAGCCCGTCGAACTGGCCCGAATTGACCATGTGGCCGGCTTTTTCCTCATGTGCAGCTTCCAGCTCTTCTCCCTTCCAGCCATCAGGCGCCACCACTATTCTAATAGGGATTCCATATTTCTTGGCAAAATCAAAGTCGCGCTGGTCGTGCGCGGGAACTCCCATCACAGCGCCTGTTCCATATTGGGGTAACACATAATCCGCAATCCAGATAGGGGCTCTCTCTCCGTAGACACGGTTGGTTATATAACTTCCAATAAAAACGCCCGTTTTTTCCGTCTCGGCAGCCGTTCTTTCAAATTCCGTTTG
>JAQUQM010000029.1 GCA_028716085.1 Dehalococcoidia bacterium
CACCTGCAAACCATGCCTTGAGGATGTATTCACACAGGAGAACAGGCGTTGGCATTACGCTTTTACCAACTGTACCAACTGCGGCCCGCGCTTTACCATCATCAAGGATATCCCCTATGACCGCCCCCTGACTACAATGTCGGCCTTCAAAATGTGTCCCGACTGCCGCAGAGAATATGAAGACCCCCTGGACCGGCGCTTCCATGCCCAGCCCAATGCCTGTCCTGTATGCGGACCCCGGCTGGAGCTTACCGATAACCGGGGCAACCGCATCGACTGCATCGACGTGATCAAAAAAGCTGCGGGGCTGCTGCGTGAAGGGAAGATTATCGCTATCAAAGGCCTGGGAGGTTATCTCCTGGCCTGCAACGCTGAAAATGCACAGGCGGTCAACCTGCTGCGCCAGCGTAAAAGGCGACCGTCCAAGCCCTTCGCGGTTATGCTTCCCCATATTGAAAATGTAGAGCAACACTGCAGGGTAACAGAAGCCGAGGGCAAACTGCTGCAATCTCCCCAGAGCCCCATCGTGCTGCTGGAGTGGAAGCCCGCATCCACCATCTGCAAAGAAACAGGCCCCTGCCTGAAATACCTGGGGGTGATGCTCCCTTATACTCCGCTGCATCACCTCATCACGCGCGCGGCTGCCCTGCCCCTGGTGATGACCAGCGGCAACCTGAGCGAGGAACCGATTGCCGGTGAGAACGGTGAAGCTGTGCGCAGGCTGGGAGACATCGCCGATTACTTTATCATGCACGACCGCGATATCTATTCCACCTACGATGACAGCGTCACCCTTGTTGTAAATGAAGCTCCGCAGCTGGTGAGGAGGGCCAGGGGCTACGCGCCTTATCCTGTCCATCTCACGTTCAGCGCACCTCAGATACTGGCCTGCGGGGCGGAGGAGAAAAATACCTTCTGCCTGACCAGGGACAACCACGCTTTCGTCAGCCAGCACATCGGCGATATGGAAAACCTGGAGACCATGGAGCATTATGAACGCACGGTAGACTTATATAAAAAACTGTTCCGTATCGAGCCGCAGCTCATAGCCTACGACATGCATCCGGAATACCTGCCCACCAGGTACGCGCTGGAGCAGGCCGGGAGAAACGGATTGAAAGTCGTCCCGGTACAGCACCACCACGCGCATATTGTCTCCTGCATGTCCGATAACGGCGTGGATAAGCGGGTCATCGGTGTGGCCTTCGACGGCACGGGCTATGGCGTTGACGGGAAAATCTGGGGCGGTGAGTTCATGGTGGCCGATTACAAGGATTTCAAGAGGGTCGGACAGCTTGAGTATCTGCCGCTGCCGGGCGGCTCCCAGGCGATAAAAAGGCCTTACCGTACCGCGCTCGGATATATCCTTTCGCTGCTGGGAGAAGACGCACTTAACAGCAGGCTGGGCTTTATCCACAGCATCGATAAAGTGGAATTCGACCTGGTTAAAAAACAGGTGCAAAACATGGTGAACTCGCCGTTGACTTCCAGTATGGGACGGCTTTTCGATGCCGTTTCGGCCATGGCAGGCATCCGCGGCGCTATCGATTATGAAGCGCAGGCTGCCATTGAGATGGAAATGAGGGCGTACGAGGCAGCCGGAGAAAAGGGCGCCTACCCTTTTTCAGATACCAACCGGGAGGGCTACCATATTATCCTGCTCCATGAACTGGTGGCGGCCGTCCTTGAAGACGTGGTCAAAGGCTGCCCCGTCCCTGTTATCAGCACGCGGTTTCACAATACCGTGGCCCTGATAGCCCGTGATACCTGCCTCAGGATCAGGGAGGAGCAGGCCGGATTGAACACCGTGGCCCTGAGCGGCGGATGTTTTCAGAACAGGCTGCTGCTGAAAAAAGTGATGCAGTCACTGAGCGACGCCGGATTCACCGTACTCACGCACAGGCAGGTGCCCTGCAATGACGGGGGAATTTCTCTGGGACAGGCCGTTATTGCCGCAAGGGCAAACAATAGATGAAATTCCAAGCTCCAAGATTTAAAAACCCTAAATACTAAACACTAAGCTCTAAACAAACTCAAATAATAAAATCCAAAACATTTTGAATTTTGGGTTTTGAAATTGTTTAGGATTTAGAGCTTGGTGTTTAGGGTTTTTTCAAAGGAATTAAAAACGAAGCATCCGATATGGTCATAAATTGAATATGTCCACCCTGTGAGCTATACTTCATAGGCAATGTGCCTCGCGGTTCCCGTAAAAATAGTCTCCATTGAAGGCGACCAGGCTGAAGTAGATATC
Source organism: Dehalococcoidia bacterium (assembly GCA_028716085.1). Classification (GTDB taxonomy): domain Bacteria; phylum Chloroflexota; class Dehalococcoidia; order GIF9; family UBA5629; genus JAQUQM01. The sequence goes on from JAQUQM010000029.1 coordinate 2,255, forward strand.
GGCGGCGTCAGCCGCCGCGTGAGCATTGCACTGACACCCGAAGCTGCTATAGGCGACTATGTGCTGCTGCACACGGGTTACGCCATCAATGTCCTGAACGAAGCGGAAGCCAGAGAGACCCTGGATCTGCTTGAGCGCATGGTGGAGGCTGATGAAGCCGGAGGGATCAGCGCAGGCTGTTGACCCGTGTATACAGCCCCTGCGCACAACTATTGTGATGAGAAGGTGAATCATGTTTGAAAGAAAATCTTTTATCATACTGTCGTTCATCCTGGTGGTGCTGGTCAGTCTGGGCTCAGGCTGCGCTTCTCAGCCCGTTCCGGCGCCCGGCGGCGAACAGCCGCCGAAGAGTTCTCCCAACCTGCCGTCCCTGCCGCCGGCTGAAAAGGAAAATAATGTAACGCCGCAGCCAAACGGCAAAACACCCTCTTCCAGCACAGGTGAAGGCAAGCTGGTATTTGTCTCGGGGAATCGCAACCAGGGCGGGGCACAGATTTATTCCACCAATGACAAGGGTAACAACTGGGTAAGGTTGACCAATAATACGGCTGCGGACTGGTTCCCCAAATGGTCTCCCGACGGCGCCAAAATAGTCTTTTATTCAAACAGGGACGGCAACGACGAAATCTACGTCATGAACGAGGACGGCAGCAACCAGGTGAGGCTTACTGACAATCCCGCTGACGACCAGCTGCCCACATGGTCGCCCGACGGTAAAAAAATCGCCTTTACTTCCAATCGCGACGGCATCCAGCAGATATATATTATGGACGCCGACGGCAGCAACCAGGTACGCGTCTCGGGCAGCTCTATGGATGATGCTGCGCCTTCATGGTCACGTGACGGCAGCAAAATTGCCTTCCAGTCGGACAGGGACGGCAGTCCCGAAATATATGTGATGAACTCCGACGGCAGCAACCAGGTCAGGCTCACCGAGAACGGCATGATTGACACCTATCCGGCATGGTCGCCGGACGGCAGGAAAATAGTCTTCCAGACCAATGAAAACGGCAATTTCGAAATTTATACCATGAATGCCGACGGCAGCGGCCGCACGCGGGTAACAGTTGGCTACTTCGATAATAAATATCCGGACTGGTCGCCTGACGGGAGCAAGATCATTTTTTACTCCAAACGAGATTGTACCAACGACAACGGCGAGATCTATATCATGGATATCGACGGCAAAAACCAGACACGGATCACGTCTACAGACTGCACGGATACGGGGCTGGCCTCATGGAAATAGTGTTACGGCAGTATTGCAGGCTTTTCACCGTTTTCCGGCTTTAAGGTTTGTAGATAACAGAGCGCTTAAAGTAGAATTACTTCCTGATGAAGTTCATCGATGAATTCCGTGACGCCGGCCTCGCCCGCAAGCTGGCACACAGGATAGCGGCTATTTCCACAAAACAGGCCAGGCTTATGGAGTTTTGCGGCGGTCACACGGTAGCCATCATGAAAAACGGCATCCGGCAACTGTTGCCGCCCACAGTGCAAATGCTCTCCGGACCGGGCTGCCCGGTGTGCGTTACGTCCAACCCGGATATCGATAAGGTCCTGGCGCTGGCTAGGCTGCCTAATGTGATCATCACCACCTTCGGAGATATGCTTAAAGTGCCCGGCAGTTATTCCAGCCTGCAGCGGGCGCGCGCCGAAGGCAATGACATCCGAATCGTCTATTCAACCCAGGACGCCCTGCAGATCGCCCGCGAGAATCCCGGCAAATCGGTCGTTTTCGTGGGTATCGGATTCGAGACTACCGCACCCACTATAGCGGCGGCTGTAATGCAGGCCGACACGGAGAAAATAAAGAACTTTTATGTTATCTGCCTGCTCAAGCTCACCCCTCCCGCCATGAAAGCCCTTCTCGACCTCGGCGAAGTCAAGCTCGACGGCATCATCTGCCCGGGCCATGTCAGCGCCATCATAGGCACGCATCCCTACCAGGCCTACGCCCGTGACTATGGAGTTGCCTGCGTCGTTGCAGGCTTCGAGCCCGTGGATATACTTCAGGCTGTTGAAATGCTGGTGCGGCAGATCGAGGCCGGCAATGCCACCGTGGAAATCGCCTATACGCGCGGTGTCAGGGATGAGGGAAATGTCAGGGCACTGGAAATGATGCACGGGGTCTTCGATGTACAAAGCGCAACATGGCGCGGCATCGGGACTATCCCGTCCAGCGGTTACCGGCTCAAGCAGAAATACAGCCGCTTCGATGCGGAAAAGGCTTTTATCATCGATCCGGGGCCGGTCAAGGAGCACCAGGGATGCTGCTGCGGCGAGATACTCCGCGGCGTGAAAACGCCGCAGGAGTGCAAGCTGTTTGCCAAAGTCTGCGTTCCGGAAAACCCTGTAGGCCCCTGCATGGTATCCGCCGAGGGAAGCTGCTCCGCCTATTACCAGTACGGAGATTTTCATGAACGATAGGATACTGCTGGCGCACGGCAGCGGGAGCAAGCTCAGCCACGACCTGCTGGAAAAAATCCTTGTCCCGCCCATTAGCAATCCCCTGCTGGCGCGCATGGATGACGCAGCCGTCTTCGAGCTTGCGGGAAAGCTGGCATTTACCACTGACAGCTACGTAGTGAATCCCATCTTCTTCCCCGGTGGGGATATCGGCAGGCTGGCGGTCTGCGGAACGGTCAACGACCTCTCCATGAGCGGCGCCGAGCCCCTGTATATCAGCCTTGCGCTTATTATCGAGGAAGGGCTGGAGATAGCAGAGCTGCTCAGGATTATCCAATCAGTCAAAGATACCTGCGAAGAAGCGGGAGTGCAGGTGATCACAGGCGACACCAAGGTTGTAAACAGAGGAAAAGCGGATAAACTGTTTATCAATACTGCGGGAATAGGAAGCATACACAGGGGGCTGGACATCTCGGGTTCCAATGCCAGGGTGGGGGATAAAATCATACTCAGCGGCGGCATCGGGGAGCACGGCATTGCCGTAATGAGCCAGCGTGAAGGCCTGCAGTTCTCCGTCCCCGTGCAGAGCGACTGCGCGCCCCTCAACAAACTGGTTGCTGATATGCTCAGGGCAAGTAAGAAGATAAACTGCTTGCGCGACCCCACACGGGGTGGGCTGGCAGCCACGCTCAGTGAGTTTGCCCGGCAGTCGGATGTCGGCATTATAATTGAAGAGGAAAAAATTCCACTCCACGACGGGGTCAGGGGAGCGTGCGAGCTGCTCGGGCTGGACCCGCTTTACATAGCCAATGAAGGCAAGCTCGTTGCCGTAGTGTCCCCGGATGACGCGGACAGAGTGTTAAAGGCCATGAAACGAAACAAATACGCCGGCGCGGCAGCCGTGATCGGCGAGGTCACCGCCGGGCACAGGGGTAGGGTGGTCATGAAAACAAAGATCGGCGCTTCCCGCATAGTAGACATGCCCACCGGCGAGATCCTGCCCCGCATATGTTGATACTATGAACACTACCAGTAACCATGTAATGGTGCTCGGCATAGGCAATCCGCTGTGCCGTGATGACGGCATCGGCATCCGCCTTATAGATGAGTTACGTTCCAGGGGCGTGCCGGAAGGCGTAGAGGTCATCGACGGAGGGACCTCCCCGGATTTGCTTTCCCTGATCAACGCCAATCTCGACGTGCTTATTATCATCGACGCCCTGAGAGGCAAAGGAAAGCCGGGCACTGTCTACCGGCTGGAAATCCGCGAGTCAAATATCTCCGATGATTCATTCTCCTCCCTGCACGGGATGGGCGTACTGGACGGCCTCAAGCTGATGAAAAAGCTCGGCATCCAGCCTGCCAAGGTAGTTATAATCGGCGTCGAGCCGGAGGATACCTCGCACGGCCTGCACCTGTCAGAGCAGATAGAAAGCAGGGTACCCGACATACTGGACTCCGTGGAACAGGAAATCAGGGACGCCGTATTGAAATGAAGTGCGGATTGTGCTTAAATTTACATAGCATCAGGATTTAATCCAGGGAATATCGACAGATTCATGAGCCCCAAAGAATTTACGCAGGAAATCAAGGACAAAGCCAAGGCCAGGCAGAAAAACGCATGCGCTCGTTGCGGGGAAAATCTGCTGGAAGGCTATCCCCATTTTAAGAAGCCCGCTGAACTGGGAGGCGACACCTCTTTAAATAATTGCGTGATACTGTGCCAGAAATGCCATGTGGATTACGGGCATATCGGCAAGTGGAGCAAGTTTGTCATTACACAGGACTATCCGCACTTTTCCACGGACGGCCTGCCGCATTAATCCCGCATAAGATCATCCACGCAAGTACGCAGCAATAGACTGGAAGTTATCAGGGCTTTTTGCGCGGATGGGCTTTGTTATCAGGGTTTGAGGAAAGTAATCGACTGGCCTGTAAGCGCAAAACGGTATTGCGTCCCCTGCATCTCCACTTTCCAAACCGTGTAAGTGCCTGCAATGCGGCTTCCCCGGTCATCGAAGGTTATGGCCCCGCTGGCCCCGTGGAAATCCCTGCCCGCCTCCACCAGAGCATCCCGGATACTCCCGCCATCGTACGTATTGGCCAGCTGTATGGCGCGGGCTATCAAATTGAGCCCATCGTAGCTGGTGTCGCAGTAGACGGTGGGCGCAGTGTTGTACATTACCTCAAAATTCTTACTGAAATTCCGATATACTTCGGATTGAGTATCAGGCATGGGCACCGTACCCGTTACAGCTTTTTCCATGAACCTGGCGGCTTCCAGATGTTTTTCCAGGGGCATATCATAGGAGCCGTCGGTAGCGATCCATTTAATATTATCGAGTCCCAGCTCCGCAGCCTGTTTGTATACCTCCGCAGTATCATCGTAATACCCCGCGCACAGGATACAATCGGGGTTCTGGTCTTTGATGGCATTCAGCTCGCTGCGGTAACTCAGCTTTTTAGGATCGTACCTGAGCGAGATTACCACGTTGGTCCTTCCCTTGAGGAATTCCTTCGCCATTTCCTCGATCCCCCGCCCGTAGATGGTATCCTGCACCAGTGTGGCAACCTTCTTATACCCGCCGTCCTTGATAAGCTTGGCCACCACTCCACCCTGCAACGCATCACTTGGTGAAATACGGAAAACCCAGCGCGACCACGTCTGCTGGGAGAGGGTTGTCGAAGTGGCCGAGGGAGTAACCAGCGGGATGTTTTTCCCCGCGCAATAGGGGCCTACAGCTACTACCGCCTCGCTGGTGGTGCCGCCTAAAATCACCTGTACTTTCTTTACATCCACCAGTTCATATACCGCCATGGCCGCAGCAGCCGGTGTCGGGCCTTCGTCCGCTACAAGTAAAACAATTTTTTTCCCGTCTATGCCGCCGCTCGCGTTAAGCTCGTTGACCGCCTGCTTGGCAGCATTAACAAGATTGGGACCCCAGGCCGGTGTACTGGTCAGCGGCATCAGGCACCCTATGGGTATCTCATCGGGCAGGCCGGGAGTTACCGCAGGACTGCAACCTGCTGCAAGGGCGCTGACAACCGCAAATAAAAATATCAGTGCAAAATTACAGAATCTCACGTCATGCTCCCTGCATGATATAATTTATTTCCACACGTATAGCAGGTATATACTGTGCTATTATAACACTTCCGCGCGGCTGCCAGAACAGGCTGGCTTTTACTGATGGGGGTATTCAAGGTAAAATTAGTGGATAAAAATTCCATGGTCGTATTTTTCATGTCATAGTAATTACAAGGGTACAGGGGAGGCACCGGGATGGTGATAGGAAGTGATTTTATGGATATAATCTCCGATCAAACGGATGTCCTGAAAATATTGCCCGAAGCAGCAGTGGAGCTGTGCTCTGCCCTGTTCAGAAATTCCCCGGCCGGTATTTACATCACGCGCAACGGTAAATTCATCTATACCAACATCGAGTTCCGCAGGCTTACGGGCTTCACACAGGACGAGCTCTCCGGCAAAGACTATCTCCGCCTCATCAATCCCCGTTACAGGCAGATGCCCAAGCAGAACCTGGCTTCACTCTGGGAAGAGGATGAAACATCCGCCCATGAATTCAAAATCACTACCAAAGAAGGCAAAAAGAAGTGGATCTCGGAAAAGATCACCTATTTAAAATACGGCGGGAACTGGCTGACGATGGGCCACTGGCTGGATATCAGCGAGCACCATGCCGTGGAAAAAGCCTGGCGCGAGGCTGAAAGGCGCTTCCAGGCTGCCTTCGAAGACCTTGCCACCGGCATGTGCATCATCAGCACCGACGGTATTTTCCTCAAGGCCAACAAGTCCTTCTTCGATATGATTGGCTACGATGAGAAGGAGGTGCTGGAAAGCCGCTTTGAAGATATCCTGCACCCTGAAGAGCACAGCGCAACCGGGGACATCATGCAATTGTTCCTTTCTCTGGAAAAGCCCGAGGAGCCGATACAGAAACGCCTTATCTGCAAGGACGGGCGCACCATCTGGGTTGCCATGGTCATTTCCCTGATTGGAGATTCCGAAGGTGCCCCCTCTTATTTTATTGCCCATATCAGCGATATCACAGAGCACAAACGTATCGAGGAGGGCATCAAAGACGAGGAAAGGCTCTACCGTTCCCTGGTCGACGGCTCACTCGAGCCCATAGCGGTGGCTGACCTCGATTGCCACCTTACCCACGTCTCTTTGAAGCTGCTCAGTCTTCTCGGTTATACAGGCAGCTCCGAACTGCTGGGTAAAAAAGTCGAAAGCCTGGTGTCCTCCCCGGAACAGGAAAACATTGAAACCTGGATACTTGAATGCTTGAAACAGGGCACAGCGGCAAGCCTGGAATGCGGCGTGCTGAAAAAAGACGGCAGCCGGCTTCCTGCGATGTTAAACGTCTCGTGGATCAGCAATGACAAAGGCGCACCCATGTGCATCGTGATCAGCCTGAAAGAAACGGCGGCGCCGGCGCCCCCTGCTACGGCGCCCCCAACTACGGCGCCCCCACCGGCGGCAAGACAGGAGCTGTCACAACATGAGCTGGCGCTGGAAAACACCGCCGCGGCCGTGGCACTGGTTAACGAGGATACCACCATTGCAATGGTAAACACCGCCTTTGAAAAGCTGTCCGGGTATCCCCGTGGGGAGGTGCAGGGAAAAAAGAGCTGGGTGGAATTTGTGGCCAGGGAAGACCTCAACCGGCTTAAAAGATATCACCTGCTGAGGCGCCTTGACCCGGGAACTGCGCCCGATACATACGAATTCAAGTTCGCCGACAAAGACGGCAATACCAGGGACGTGCGCATTACCGTCAGCCCTGTCCCGGGCACGAACAGGACGGTGGCCACGCTGAGCGATGTGACCCGGGCCAACCATGAAAAGCTGGCCAACAACCTGGTACAGCTTGAAAAAACCATCAGCGGCACCATTGAAGCCATCGCTAAAATCGTGGAGATGCGCGACCCCTATACTTCCGGACACCAGGAACGCGTATCCGAGCTTTCCGGGGCTATCGCACGGGAAATGGGGCTTGCGGAGGACCGCATCAAAGGTATAGTCATGGCAGGTAAAACCTATGACATCGGCAAGGTGTATATACCCGCCGAGCTGCTCAGCAAACCGGGCCGTTTGAATGCCATCGAATACCAGATCATCCAGGCTCACGCCCAGGGCAGCTACGATATACTTAAATCAATTGACTTCCCCTGGCCGGTGGCCGAAATCGCACTTCAGCACCAGGAGAGGCTCGACGGATCGGGTTACCCCCACGGCCTTACCGGGGAAAATATCATGCTCGAAGCTAAAATACTCATGGTGGCTGACGTGGTGGAAGCCATGGTAGCACATCGCCCCTTCCGCCCCAGCCTGGGCATCGATGCCGCGCTGGAAGAGCTATCCAAAAACAGCGGCATCCTCTATGACGCCGATGTTGTCGCAGCCTGCATAAAGCTGTTTAGGGAAAAGGGATTCAAATTTAAAAGGGCGGAAGACTACGCCTGAACTACAGTCCGCGCTGCCTGACCACTTCATACATCACCACAGCTGCAGCCACCGAAGCGTTAAGCGAAGCAATCCGTCCCCGCATGGGGATGCGCGCCACGAAATCGCACCTCTTTCTCACCAGGTCGGATAAACCCCTTCCCTCCCCACCGATAACTATGGCCGCAGGCAGCTTGAAATCAACGCTGCTGTAGTCCATCTCCCCTGCCATGTCTATGCCGGTGACCCACAGGTTATTTTTTTGCACCGCCAGCACCGCCTGGGAAATGTTGCTTACCATGGCTACCGGCACGTATTCCACTGCGCCAGCCGAAGCCTTTGCCACGGCCGGTGTCAGCCCCACCGCCCTCCTTTCACGTATCACGACCCCGTGCACGCCTGTGGCCTCGGCCGTTCTCAATATCGCTCCCAGGTTGTGCGGGTCCTCGATGCCGTCGAGTATTATATAAAGAGGAGGCTCGTTTTTCCCACGGGAAAGGGCCAAAAGCTCGTCCAAACTAATATATTTCTTGGCCGCTGCCAGTGCGATCACCCCCTGGCTGGAGCCGGCCGGGCATTGCCGCTCAATGACCTGCCTGTCCACGTATTCCACGGGAATCCCCTTGATGTTTGCCAGGCTCAGTATCTGGTCTACGTTCCCACCCCTGATATTCCTCTCCAGCAATATCCTGCTGACAGGGCGGCCCGCCCTCAGCGCTTCGATCACCGGATTTCTGCCTTCAATAATCCCCATCAGCTTCCGACTCCGCTATGCTCCTACTGTTCCATCTTCAATTCCATCACTTCCTGGAAATTGCGCACAATGTAATACGCTTTCACCTTCACCCTGAAGAGGGCGGCCCCGGCGGAGTTGGCGAATTTTTCCAGGTTGTGATGCTTGACCAGGTAGAGCCTCAGCAGGGTTTCTTTCTGTTTGTCTTTGACCTCCTCGGCCGTGCCCACCGCAGTTACCGCCACAGCATTGCGGAAATCCGAATCCTGGTTGGTACGGCTGTCCACGAGCACGGAAACGCTGCTGCTGGCCAGCAGGTTGGCATATTTACGGGTGCCCCTGTTGGTGACAAAAAGTATTTCTTTGATGTCCTCGGTAGCCGCGAAGGCGATCAGGTTGTTGTACGGGCGGGATGAATGCTGAGTGGCCAGCGCCGCAAAAAGCTGTGTCTTAAACAGCTCCTTGAGCAACTTTTTAAGCTGAAGCTCTTCGTCAGGCAATCCGGCCTCCCTGCGCCTGAACATTATTTTACCATTTAACCAGCCCGGCCGGCTTATGCTACAAATTCACTGCATAAAGTGATAGCATATAGCCACCAAGAAAAACGGCAAGGGGTGTTGAAATGCAACTCAATCTCGACCCGGTCTTGATGATCAACCTGGCATTATGCATTGTCATACTGGTCATGGGCATCTGGGAATACACCAAAAGCAAATCCTTATTGCCATTGTATATTGGTATTGCCTTCGGGCTTTTCAGTGTTTCCCACCTGGTTACATTGCTGGGCATGGCAGTGGCGTTCTCAGGGGGAATAATCATGATCAGGCTACTGGCTTACGTGCTGGTTATCTTCGCGCTCTACCAGGTGATTGCCAGAAAGAAAAGCGCCTGATTCAGAGCCCGGTGATATTTTCCGAAAGATAAGTCACGTTTTCCTTGTTGATGGCTGCGAACTCAAAATGCGAATATCCGCCCGGCAAGGCGGGCGTAACTTCGACATTGGTGAGAGGCATGAATTTTACCTGGGCCTCTATGGTATCCGCCAGCTGTTCCCAGGTATCGCTGTAAACCTGTCCGGTAATCATGAAAGGCGCCTCGTAGATCTTCACCTTTACCGGGACCTTCTGCCTGTAAGGATAGGCGTTTAATGGTTTCTCTGCTTTATCCCTCTCATGCTGTGCGATGAAAACTATATTATGTTTGGCTATATACAGGCGCGGGTGGGCAGCTTCGGTTCCGGCCATATCCCTCAGCTTCACATCCTCCAGCGCCAGGAAATCCACACCCCTCGAGGACGCCCCCACGGGCACACCCTCGTTCAGTGCATCGATAAGCCGCTGACCGTATTCACATCTGATAATGCCGGTGAACACGTTCTCCCTGGTGCATACCAGGATCTCAAATTGCCTGTATAGCTCGCTGTCCCCCGCTTCAACTTTCATATTTTCACGCCTGCGCCTTAATAAAATTCACACCGGCTGCCTGTGTCCCCAAATAAGTATATACTATTGCAGACGTATTGACTGATGTCAAGCAGCATGCCTCTCTACAAAATCCCAGATTTCATTAGAAAACCCTAGATACTAAACTCTAAACTCCAAACTCTAAATCCTAAACAAGTTTAAAACCCAAAGCTCAAAGCTCAAAATGTTTTGAGTTATGTAATTTGAGTTTGTTTAGAGCTTAGAGTTTAGAATTTAAAATTTAAATAATTGTTTGGAATTTGGTTCTTGGAGCTTGGAATTTGTTTTCTGAAGCCTTGAATTCCGCCGAACTCTTTTTGGTTTGCTAAAACGCGTATAAGTTGTATTATAAATATAGGCGTGTAATATCCTCCGTTCATTCCCGGGAGGATGGGAATGGAAGATGAAGGCAAGACCAAAAAGCAGCTTATCAAGGAGCTGTCGGAGCTCCGTGACAAGTTATCTCAATATGAATCACTGACAGGCGGCAGCGCCGGCGCGGCTTACGCCCTTTTCAAAGACAAGGAAGCGCACAGCGCCCTCTTCGATGTTATTCAGCACGCCATCTGTATCATCAACGCAGATTCCACCATCAGCATGGCCACACCCTACATGGCGGTCATGCTCAGCCTGCGCCAGGATGAGCTCGAGGGACAGTACTTCCCCTCCTTCATGAACCAGCAGAACGCCAAGAAATTTCTTAAATACACTTACAATATCAGCAAGGGTTCCGCCGAGTTTTGCGAGCTGGAGCTGACCCGCAGAAACGGGACGCGCATATCCGTTGTAATGCATGCCGCGCCTATCACAGACAGCAAAGGGAGCTACTCGGGCCTGCTTGTCAGCCTCACAGACATCACAGATCAAAAACGCATCAGCGAGGAGCTTTCGCTCAGTTCCAGGCTCCTGGATGCTGCTTCCGATTCGATTTTTCTGCGCGACCTCGAAGGCAATTTCGTCTATGTGAATGAAGCAGCCTATAAGACACGCGGCTATACCAGGGATGAACTGCTGGGGGCAAGCATCTACCAGATCGTCGCCCCGCAGTATCATGCAATCGTGGGACACAAGGTAAAAGATATCTTCAAAAAAGGTAAAATCAGCTTCGAGGCGGCGCACCTCAGGAAGGACGGGTCGGTCTTTCCCGTGGATGTCCAGATGAGCGTGGTGGAGATGAACGGGAAAACGCTCATTCTCAGCGTGATCCACGATATCACACAGCGCAAGAAGATCGAAGAAGAGCTGATCCGGACACTGAAAATAGACTCCGTTGCCCAGCACGTGGGGGGCATAGCCAGGCAATTCAATACGATATTAAGCACCATCATCGGCAATACCGGCATCGCCATTGCCGAGTCCACACCGCAAGCTTCGTATTATCGTTTACTGGAGGAGATCGAACAGGCGGCGGTGCGTGCACGGGAGCTTTCCAAACAGATCATTAATTTCACCGACCGCGGAGCTCCCGTTAAAAGAACTGTGCCCATAGCTTCGCTGCTGAGGGATACGGCCAACTTCGTGCTCAGCGGCTCCAACGTCTGGTGCAACTTCTATATTGACGAGAACCTCCACAAAGTCGAAGCGGATGAAGGACAGCTCAGCCAGGCCCTCAACAATATTATTCTGAATGCCAGCCAGGCTATGCCGGGAGGCGGGATTATCAGGCTGTCCGCCAAAAACACCTTCCTGGAGGAGGACGATATACCCAACCTCAAAGAAGGTGATTATATACTAATAACGATCGAAGACCGCGGCCCGGGCATCCCCCATGCCGAGCTGTCCAAGATATTCGATCCTTATTTCACCACCAAAAAAGACAGGCTGGGACTGGGGCTCAGCATAGCCTATTCCATCATCAAGAACCACGGCGGCCTGATAACCGTGGAATCGGTCCAGCATAAGGGGACCACCGTGCACATTTACCTTCCCGCCTCGACGGCGAAGGAAGAGGCTGCAGAAAGCCGTGCCGGAGCCCCGGCCTCGCCGGTGAGGATTCTGATCGTCGACGATGAAGTGGTGGTCAGAAACGAAGGGGCCCGGATGCTGCGGCGGCTCGGATACCATAAAGTTGAATTTGCCGCGGACGGTACCGAGGCACTGCAAAAATATAATCAGGCCATCAGGGTGGGGAGCCCTTTCCGCGTCGTTATACTCGACCTCAGCATACCGGGCTCCATGGGCGGCAAAGAGACCATCAAGGCGCTGCTAAAGGTTGACCCTGAAGCCAGTATTATTGTTTCCAGCGGTTATTTCGATGAACCCCTGATCAGTAATTTCCGGCGTTACGGTATCAAGGGCGCACTGTCCAAACCTTTCAAGCTGGAAGAACTGAGAATGATACTGCAGGAAATCCTCGAAGGCAAGCCCCTTTATTCCGTGCTTTAACCGTCATCGTTTCTCCTCCGCTGTTACCGCAACTATCCGCCCGCGTTCCGCATCTAAACCATTTATGCCGTGTTTCGTTATTACTACGTGTACCACACAAAAAGGAGGAGTAAATGTGAACTTAAAAAGGGTTACTTTAATCGGGTAAACTTTTTTATTCAGGAGGTATCCATTGAAACGCATTTTTTCGGGTTTGTTTTCGCTGATTACAGCGCTGGCGCTGGTCATGCCGGCCGCCGCGCCCGTTTTTGCCGAATCAGACGGCTCCGCGAACTCCCAGCTCTCATCACAGGCTTCGCTGATGATCAAGGCGCCGAACATGACGGATATAAGTCAGCCGGTAACCATCACCGTCTTCGGCAAGCAGAGCCGCGGGACCGTAGCCGGAGCTGCAGTCTACGCATTAAAGACAAGCGATCTCGTTATCTCGGCTGACAAGGCCAATTATACATCCATACTTGCAGATTATGAAGCCCTGGCGGAAGCTAAGGGCATGTTCATCGGCAACACCGGTGAGGACGGCGCCGTGAAAGCCACCTTCACCGAAACGGGACGCTACCTGCTGGTAGCCACCAGGGACGGGTATGTGCCGGGCTTTTCCAGGATAACGGTCACACTTGCCGCTGTAAAAGGGCTCAACTTAAGGAATCCCGGCGCCGCCGAATTAAATAAAGAGGTAACCTTCACCGTTACCGAAAGGTATTCCAGCACGGCTGTAGCCGGCGCTTCGATTTACGCGCAGCTCATCAGCGAGGTCAGCACGGCTCCCGTGGTCCAGCCTGCCCAGGTGCAGGCGCAGGTAAGGGCGCAGACACAGGCCCAGGTGCAGGCGCAATCCAAAGCCCCGGCGCAGGCACAGGTGCAGGCGCAGGTAATCGCCAAGATGATGCCGCTGATCAATGCTGCCACGATCAAAGCCGATCCGGCGGATACAGCGGAGGCGGAGAAAAATGCCGCCACCATCAAGGAATCGGGAATATACCTGGGCAATACCGACGATAAAGGCCGGCTTGCCTATACATTCACCGCTTCCGGAACTTACGTGCTCACTGCAATCAAGGAGAGCTATTCACCGGGATTCTCCAGGATATCCATTTTCCTGGCCGACCAGAAAAAGCTGGGCGTGAAATCACCTGCATCGGCTGAGACAGGGGCCAACGTCGATTTTTTCGTTATCGCGCGCAATACAGGCCAGGCAGTACCCGGGGCCGCGCTGTGGGCGCTCAGAATGGACAATATCACAGGAACGGCGGAGCCGGTATGGAACAGCCTGGTATCCGGCTCGGCCCAGGCCGACGTAATTGACAAATATAAGGGCCTGGCTCAACAACAAGGTATATTGCTGGGCTACAGCGGCGATGACGGCAAGGTAAGCTACACCTTTGCCGCTGCCGGACGCTACCTGCTGGTAGCGGTCAAAGATGAATATGCGCCGGGCTTCGGCCGCATAACCGTCACGCTCGCCGGACAGCCAAAGCTCAGCATCAAAGTACCAAGATCGGCTAACACGGGCCAGCAGGTCACCATGAAAGTATCCCAGGTTTCCGACGGCCAGCCGGTAGAGCAGGCCGCCGTTTACGCCTTTAAATCCATGCCTATGGCCGTACCGCCGGTGGTGCAGCAGGTCCCACCCATCGTGGAAAACGGCACGGCGACCCAGGTAATCATCGATTCATCTTCTACTGAAGTCATCAGCACCGCCGAGGCGCAGGCGCTCATGGTACAGTCGCAGAACCAGCCGCTCCTGCTGGGTTATACGGGCAGCAACGGCGAGCTTCAATACACTTTTACTGAAGCCGCGCGCTACACGCTGGTAGCCTTCAAGGAAGGGTATCTGCCGGGCGGCGCCCGCATCAACATCCTGGGTCAGGGCAGTACAAAGGCGCTGGAGATTAACGCCTTTTTCAATATGGCAGCCGGTCAGCCGGTAATCATCATGGTCAAGGAGAGGCCCGCCGGCCAACCCGTCTCCGGCGCAGCGGTTTACGTGTTGAAGATCAGCGATGCCGCCGATGTTAAATCCATGCCGCCCACCGCCAAAAACGACAAGGCGCAGAACGACGCCAATAAGGCCAAAGCCAAAGAAAGGGGCGCCTTCGCGGGCTACACCAGCGAGAGCGGACAGGTGACCTACAGCTTCAGTTCATCCGGGCAGTATTTCCTGGCCGCCTTCAAGGACGGTTATGAGCCTGGCTTTAACTATATCACCTATATTCTTCCCGTAGTGAAAAAAGCCCCCTATCCCTGGAATGCACCACCAACCGGCACCGGCAATTCCGCCAATGGCGGAAGTTTGACGGACAACAGTACCGCAACAGACCAGGCCACACATTAAAGGCATGCAAAGGGGGCGCATCCCGGGATGCGCCCCCTTTGTTGTGAATTCCAAGCTCCAAATACCAAATTTCAAACAATTTTTTAAATTCTAAACACTAAGCTCTAAACAAATCCAAAGTTCAAAGTTCAAAACACCTTGAATTTTGGGTTTTGAAATTGTTTAGGATTTTAAATTACGCGTCATTACGAGCCCCGATGTAATCGGGGCGTGGTAATCTGCTGTACGGTATTGTGGCAGGCCAGGGGATTGCCGCGTCACTGCGCTCCTCGCAACGACATTTGAGCCTGTATGTCATTGCGCGCTTTAGCGAAGCAATCTACTGCATGTTATTGTGGCAGGCCAGGAGATTGCCACAGCCCTGCGGGCTTCGCAATGACATTTTATGTTGCGGGCGCACCTGAAGGTGCGCCCCTACCGATTTTGAGTTTTGATATTGGAAGTTGTTTGGAGCCTGGAGCCTGGTTCTTGGAATTTCACTTCTTTGCAGGTGGATTTTCCATCACTCTGCCGTCCGTATCGATCCACCAGGTGTATTTGACGTCTCCCAGCACATACGGGTCCAGCACGCCGAGATGTCCCGGGTATACCTGGAAAGGCGCGTCGATCACATTGCCGTCTGAAATATAGGATACGGCGGCCGTGAGCAGCTGCTTCTGTTCATAAATCCTGGCTTCCGCGGCGCCCTCTCCCATGAACTGCGTCACCCCCAGGCTGACCACGGAACCGAGGACAAGCATGATGGTCAGCACCACGGCAAGCTCTATAAAGACAAAGCCCGCCTGCAGTGATCGAGATCTTCCCGTTTTCATAGCGAAATAATTTTCAACTATCCGTTTTTATGTAAACCTTATTATACTTCAAGTATAGCACAGTCGATAGAGCGGATGGCTAATAAAAATGAGCGACCCGGATAACAATCACTTATTCGGATATATTGTTGTTGAAATTCCAAGCTCCAAATGCCAAATTCCAAGTTCTAAATTCTAAGTTCTAAGCTATAAACAAATCCGAATTTCAAAATCCAAAAAGAATATATTCGCGTCATTACGAGCCCCGATGCAATCGGGGCGTGGTAATCTGCTGTACGGTATTGTGGCAGGCCAGGAGATTGCCACAGCCCTACGGGCTTCGCAATGACGTAGTGCACAGGGATTGCCGCGTCGTCCCGATAGATCGGGACTCCTCGCAATGGCGGTTTATATTGCGGGCGCACCTTCGGGTGCGCCCCTACCGATTTGGAGCTTTGATATTGGAATTTACCCTGCTGGCTCCGCTTCAAAAGTACTATAATAACACTCAAGAGAGTATGCTATGCAGAGCACATTAATAATATTCACCGCCGTTGCACTCATTGCCGCCGCGCCGCTTGCCGGCTGCCCGGCCCAGCAGCAGGTAGAGAAAGGCAGGTAGCCGATCAGGCTTAATAATTAGTTAATAATCTTGTGTTACTTTTGCATAGTTGAATAATGCTGTATCTGTATTAAAAACGGGGCGAAACTATTTACATATGCCTGCAAAGAAGATTCTGGTAGTCGACGACGATGTCAAAACGGTGGAGCTGGTCAAGCTCTACCTGGAGCGGGACGGCTGCACTGTCCTCACCGCCTATGACGGCCTGGAAGCGTTGCGCACGTTCCGCGAAAACCACCCCCACCTCATAGTGCTGGACGTCATGCTGCCCGGCATCAACGGGGTGGAGATCTGCCGCATCCTGAGGGGGGAGTCCGATGTGCCCATCATCATGCTTACCGCGCGCACCAGGGATGAGGACAAGCTCACGGGGCTGGACACGGGCGCCGATGACTATGTTACCAAGCCTTTCAGCCCGGGAGAGCTGGCGGCGCGGGTACGCGCCATCTTCAGGCGGCTGCCCGCGGAACGCGGGCCCACGGAGATCACGTCGGGTGATATCGTGATGAATTTCCCCAAGCGCGAAGTTTATCTCAAGGGCAAGCCGGTCAGTCTGACGGCGGTTGAATTCAAGATACTGGCGGCCTTCCTCAAGGAGCCGGGGCGGGTATTCGACCGCGTGGAGCTCATCGAGAAAGCCTTCGGCTATGATTTTGAAAGCTACGACCGGGCCATAGACGTGCACGTTTTCAATTTACGCCGCAAGCTCGAGCCCGATCCTAAAAAGCCCAAGTACATCCGCACGGTTTACGGAGCAGGATATAAATTTGCCGAAGCTTGATATCAAAGTCAGCCTGCAGATCCGCCTCGTCCTGGCCTTCACGCTGGTAATCCTGCTTACTACCGCCGCCGTATTCATGCTTATGTGGCAGGCCACCATTGGCGAGCTCAGCCGCTTCGGCGAGCGCATCGAGCGTATGGTGACCATGCGCATCGAAGTGGAACTGATGGACTACTATATCAGCAACAGCGGCTGGAGCGGTATCCAGCAAGAGGTCGAGCAGCTGGCCACACAGTACAGGCAGCACATCGTCCTTGCCGACATGGAAGGAAACGTCATTGCGGATTCGAGCGGTACCGTTGCCGATAATCAGTACGACTTTGCCGACATGAGCAAAAAAACAATTAATCTCCCGCGCGGCGGGGGGCCTGCGGGCGTAATTTACCTCACACCTACCATACAGTTCGAAGCCGGCTTCACTGCGCTGCAGATCCTTTACAGCCAGATCGGCCGTTTCTTCATCATAGGCACATGCCTGGCGGTTTTCGTTGCGCTGGTGCTGTCCTACTTCATGTCGCGGCGCATCCTGTATCCCGTCAAAGCTTTGACCGAAGCTGCGCAGAAGCTGGGCAGGGGCGACCTCAAACAACGCGTGCAGATCAAGGAGTCCAACGAGATAGGCGAGCTGGCCTCCACCTTTAACCTGATGGCGGGCAACCTGGAGCGCGATGAAAAGCTGCGCCGGGACATGGTGGCCGACGTCGCCCATGAGCTGAGGACGCCTCTGACCAATATCAGGGGCTATCTTGAAGCCGTCCAGGACGGCGTCATGAAGCCTGACAGGGACACCATCGGCTCTGTTTACGAGGAGACCATGCTGCTTTCCAGGCTGGTTAACGACCTGCAGGACCTCAGCCTGGCCGAGTCAGGCGAGCTTGCGCTCTACGTCGAGGACGAGGAGGCGGGCGACCTTGTACACCAGGCAGTGTCGGCCGTCCACACCAAGGCGGTGGAAAAGGGGATTTTGCTTGCCACTGAGATAGCGGACAACCTGCCGCATATCAATATAGATTTCCTGCGCATCAAGCAGGTGCTGCTCAACCTGCTGGAAAACGCGCTGGCGCATACACCTGCGGGAGGCAGCATCACCGTGAGCGCCGTGCAGAGCGGCGCCATGGTGGAGATCAGCGTGGCCGATACCGGGGAAGGCATCCCCGCCGATGAGCTGGATAAAATCTTCGACCGTTTCCACAGGGTGGACAAGTCCAGGTCCAGGGCCACCGGCGGCAGCGGCCTCGGGCTCACCATTTCCAAATACCTGGTTCAGGCACACAACGGGACGATCTCCGTGCAGAGCGAGCCGGGCAAAGGCAGCCGCTTTGCCTTTACCGTGCAGGCAGTTAAAGATGAACCCTAAATAACACGTCATTGCGAGGAGTCCCGATCTATCGGGACGACGCGGCAATCCCCCGGCCTGCCGTAATACCATGCAGTAGATTGCTTCGCTAACGCTCGCAATGACATACAGGCTCAATTGTCATTGCGAGAAGTCCCGATCTATCGGGACGACGCGGCAATCTCCTGGCCTGCCACCATAATATGCAGTAGATTGCTTCGCTAACGCTCGCAATGACATACAGGCTCAATTGTCATTGCGAGGAGTCCCGATCTATCGGGACGACGCGGCAATCTCCTGGCCTGCCACCATAATATGCAGTAGATTGCTTCGCAATGACATTAATATATTGGTTTGGAGTTTAGAACTTAGAGTTTAGGATTTAAATATTTGTTTGGAACTTGGTATTTGGAGCTTGGAATTTTTCTTTCATCCAGTCCCTTCATATGCGTTCAAAACTCTCCCCAACGGTAGAGGGTTGCATCTTTAAGAAAACTGCTATAATGTATGGAGCTTGGATAATTTTTTTATTACATACTGTTTAGCGCCTCTTTCTAAATAATGTCTTAATAATTTGCTGATATCCTTGATAGACGCGTGAAAAAAATAGTAAAAATGAAACCTGATATAAACATGCGCAAAATCCCCGGCGGCATACTGCCGGCCCTCCTCGCAGGCATCCTCATAGTTTCCGGGATCGGCTGCGCCCAGCAGGCGCCTGCAGCTACCACCACGGCCGCCCCCAGGACGACGCAGGCCGTCGTGCAGCGCAACGACGTCTCCCTGGTGGTCACGGTGGACGGCAACCTGAATATGCCGCAGGCCTTCGACCTGCGCTTCGGGACCTACGGCGATGTCAAGGAGGTGCTGGTGGAGGAGGGGGACAAGGTGAAGGCCGGACAGATACTGGCCAGGCTGGACGATACTATAGCCAGGCTGGACGTCAGGTCGGCGGATAACTCACTGCAGAGGTCTTTAAGCGACCTCTACGAGACCGTGCCGCTCCTGCCCCAGCTTCCCAAAAAGCTTTATGATAGAAATATTGATACTTGGACGATTACATTACTAGATACAGACGTTCCTCCAACATTACCACCAGATGAAGTATCGACAGTACTATATTTTCCAGGAGATACAATTCCAATAGCGGGAGTAACTACGGCAACAACTACTCGCAGCGGCGGAACTAATATTACAATTGCGACAACCACCACAACTACAGTAGCCGCAGCAATTCCAACTGGCGACCCGAATTTGCCCGGTACTCAAACACAAACAACGACAGTACATTACGATAGCAGCGTAACTACGTACTTAAGCACTACTACAATTGTAAAACCCGACTCCGGCTACACGTGGGACAATGTAAATAAAAACTGGACATACAATCCGGATGCGCTGATCAGCCCTCCCGCAACCACCGGCTACATGCCCAGGTATCCCAACTACGGGGTGCTGATCCCCTATGCCTGGGCGCAGAATGAAGCCGCGCTGGCGAGCAATTTGTTGTCTTCCAAACTTTACAGCTCGGCAGTAAACGAGCTGGTCGTGGCGCTGGCCGACCTGGAGGACTGCATACAGATCATCCAGACGGCCATCGACGACCCGCATTCCGGCCTGGGCAACTGGGCGCCGTACGTAGGCACGGATATCGTGGATATCACGTCCCTGCAGATCCAGTCCGACCAGGCGGACGCCATAGGCAATATAACGGCGCTGCGGGGATTGAACGAGGAACTGAAGAAAGTGCAGGCAGACCTGCAGAAGGTCAGGTCGCTGATCGGCCAGAGAAAATACGCAGACGCCATGCAGGTATTTAATGAGCTCCCGGCAATATTCTCAAGCCTGGAACCAGCGGTGCTCGCCAACGTCAGGCTGGTCGCAGCATCCAACGATTCGACCATATACGGAGAGAACATGTGCCGCTACCTGTACAACGCCGCCGATGTCAGGCTGAGCAAGGCCTTCGAGGAAGTACAGAAGGGCGGCATGAACACCATCGAGTTCCAGAACAACCTGCGCATTGCGCAGCACGAGATGCTGCTCTGCGACGCCATACTGGGGCTCAACTACGACGTGCTGCAGCACGGCCCACTGCTCAAGGAGGAGCAGCAGTACAAGATGAATGTGAAGAACAGGCTGGTGACGCTGGGAAACAAGCAGGACGACTTCCTCAAGACTGTCATCATGTCGCCCTTCGACGGCATCGTGGTGGACGTGGCCGTGAAGAAGAACGACGTCCTCTCGGCGCTGGACTACTCGTCCAAGGGCACCATCCAGGTAGTGGATACCACGCAGATCAAGTTCCTGGGGACGGTGGACGAGATAGACATCCTCAAGGTTAAAAGGGGCCAGGAGGCACAGATCACCGTGGACGCCATACCGAACAAGACCTTTACCGGAAAGGTGAGCTTCATCTCACCCTTCGGCACCAAGGACACCAGCAACGTGGTGAAATTCCCGGTGACCATACTGCTCGACCCCTCGGACGTCACGCTCAACGGCGGCCTCACCGCCACATCGCGCATCATCATCTCCAGCGTTAAAAACGTCCTGGTAGTGCCGCCCGGGGCTGTTAGCACAAGCAACGGGGAATCATTCGTGAATGTGATCAATCCGGCTACGGGCGAGCTTGAGAAACGCAAGGTCACCACCGGCGCGAAGAACGCCCAGTTCGTCGAAATCACCTCGGGCCTCGCTGAAGGCGAGAAGGTGGAAGTGGAGATCAAGATCAGCGGGGCGCCCGTGACCAAGGGCTTCCCCACGCGCAGATAGGCGATTTGAAGATATTTTATAGTTGATAAATATGATAAACAAGACGGCAAAGAGGATACTGACGGGGCCGGCGCTGAGCCTGGTCCTGCTCGCCGTGCTGCTGGCAGGGTGCGCGGGCAAGCCCGCCATCACCTCCACGGCGCCCACCTTCGAGGTGACCAAGGGGGACTTCGATATCATCGTCTCCACCGACGGCTACCTGACCATGCCCAATGAGTACCAGCTCAAGTTCGGCGTCTCCGGCCAGGTGGACCAGATACTGGTGGAGGAAGGCGAGGAGGTAAGGCAGGGAAGCGTGCTGGCCACGCTGGACAACAAGTCCCAGAAAAACGCCATCAAGACGGCGCTTTTCAACATTCAATATTACCAGGACGCTTTCAAATATTGCC
>JAQUQM010000030.1 GCA_028716085.1 Dehalococcoidia bacterium
CTCAGGCGGCAGGGATTATTTTCAAACTATTCCATAGATTGGGAAACAATGGATGATTATGCTGCAGGCCTGGTTAAGGCGGCACACAAAGGCCTGGCAGGGAACCTGTTGGCTCAGGATGACCTTAAGAAGCTGGCCAAGGCTGAACGTATATTGCCGCAGTGTGGGCAGCCGGTTTAATAGTATTCAGTATAGATTATCCCGCATATAAGAGGCTAAAATGGAATTTGTTTTACTGCTTTTAACCGGTGGGTGGAACGCCCTGTTGGATTATCTATCGTTGCACGTGCTCACGTGCCTTGTCCCTGCCTTTTTTATTGCCGGTGCTCTTTACGCGCTCTTCCCTAAAGAGAAGATACTGCGTTACCTCGGTCCGAATTCACCGGGGTATATATCTTATCCCATGTCGGTAGTAGCGGGATTATGCCTGGCAGTCTGCTCGTGTACCGTGCTCCCTCTATTCTCAGGCATCAGGAGGAGTGGGGCAGGCCTGGGGCCGGCCATGGTATTCTTATACACAGCGCCCGCTACGAATATACTGGCGGTTATATATACGGGCAGGTTGATCGGTGTTGATTTCGCCCTGGCCCGTATCATCCTTTCCATCAGCTTCGCCATGATCATCGGCCTGAGCATGTCCGCCCTTTTCTCGGAAAAAAGCGAGAAGGACGGACCGTCTTTCGAACAGGCGTTGTCCTCCAGTGAATCGGATATTAAAACCAACTGGATCTGGGTGTTCTTCGGCCTCCTTCTGGTCATTTTGCTCTGGGGAGCATCTTCTTTGATCACGTGGGAAATTAAGCTCATCGGACTGGCCTTGTTGTTAGTTTCCCTGGCACTTCTCACCCGGAAGATACTGACGCGCGGGCAATTCGTCAGCTGGATGAAGGAGACCTGGTTTTTCATACGTTCAATCTTTCCGTGGCTTCTCATCGGTGTGTTCGCCGCCGGTGTTCTGCGCGTCCTGATACCCGAGGACTTTATGACCCGTTACTTCGGCGATTCCACTTTACTCTCCAACCTGGGAGCAGTACTTTTTGGTGTTGTCATGTATTTCCCTACACTGGTTGAGGTTCCCATGGCACGCATGTTTCTCGATCTTGGAGTGGGCAAGGGACCCCTGCTGGCTTACCTGCTGGCTGACCCTGTGATATCTCTACCCAGCATACTCGTGGTGCGTAATATTATCGGCAATAAACGTCTTCTATGGTATGTGGGTATTATCATTGTATGTTGCACGGCCGCTGGTATGATCTATGGTGCTATAACGAATTAATAATATCAGGAGGTGTTCTGATGAATATCAAGGTACTGGGACCCGGGTGCGCCAAGTGCCAGAGCCTGGAAAAAACAGTGAAGGAAGTTGTATCTATCCTGCAACTCGATGTCACGGTGGAAGAGGTGAAGGACATGAAAAAAATCATGCAGTATCCCATCCTGATGACGCCCGGACTGGTCATTAATGAGAAGGTTGTTATGAGCGGAAAGGTACCATCCAGGGCCGAAGTTGAGCAATTGATCATGAATGCGCTTGCTATGGAAGACGCAGAAAAAAAATAAATCTAGGAGGGGGTCAAAAGCGACCTACAAATCCGGATGCAAATCAGTAAAAATGGATTGCTAATTATTCTTGTTACAGGTGTTATATTGATCTCATGTTGCAGCTGCACAGCCACTTCAGACAATGATCAGCAGGCAGGCCAGACGGCAGTACCCATGGTGGAAACTCCGGCGGTGACTACGCCTCCGGTAAAACCATCGGATTCAACTGGTATGGAACAGTCACTACAGCCAACTACGCCTCCGTTGAGAACCGATGTTATTTACACTCATATGACTCAGCGGTGCAAGACATGCCTTTGTTTTGAATCGCGTATTAAATGGGTTATCGATAAATATTACACGGATGAGATCGACAGTGGGAAGCTGACCTTTCTCATTATCAATGCACAGGATAAAAAGAATGTCGACCTGGTTAATAAGTATGGCGTTGTAGGATCACAATTGTTTATAAACACCGTAGTTGACGGCAAAGATCATATTAGAGATGTCAGTGAAATCTGGAACTGGGATTGCAATAATGACCCGCCCGGTTTCTGTGAAAAGGTGCAGGATGCAATCGACCGCAGCCTTGAGGGGAAATACTGATGGATTTATCAGGTCTGGCGAGCAGCAGTGATATCCCTGCCATCTCGGCATTCATACTGGGACTGATGGCAACCATGGGGCCTTGCACCATGGCCACCAATATTGCCGCGCTGGCATACGTCGGCCGCAATTTGACCAACCGCACTGTAGTAACGGCGGTTCTCTATACACTGGGACGTATGTTCACCTATACGGTTTTAGGCGCACTTATCATTTACGCTGGCCTCAGCATACCGGGCATATCCATTTTTCTGCAGGACATCGGGGAAAAAGCGCTCGGCCCTTTCCTGATTATCATTGGAGTGCTGATGCTTTTCGTCGATAAGATCTCCTTTGGCCGTAGTGGGAATCATCTTTCCGACCTGGGAGGTAAGGTTGCCGACTGGGGCATGATCGGCGGGCTGCCATTGGGAGCAATTTTTGCACTTGCTTTCTGTCCTTACAGCGCCGTCCTATTTTTTGCCCTGCTGCTACCGCTGGCATTAAAAACCGCAGGCGGGGTGACATTGCCGGCATTTTTTGCCATTGGAACGGGTTTACCCGTTTTACTCTTCGGCATGTTATTGTCGTTCGGAGTGGCTGGTATCTCAAAATGGGTCGATGCTATTTCACGGAGCGAAAAAATAATCCGGATCTCAGTAGCCATTATATTCATATGCATTGGGATTTATTACACAGCATTGCAGGTGAAACTCTAATCAGTACTCTCATTGCAACTGACAAGGGATTTATTTTAGCGGTAATATATGTGTAGGCAGCAGAATGAACACGGACAATAAAACTCGGAATTATCAGAGCTTCCATGAGGATAAGTAATGAGAAACATTAGCACTGCCATAATAATTTACGGGATTATAGCACTTGTGATTACAGCTGCATGCGAGAATCCACGTCAGACACCAGCTGTTCCTGAAAGCAAATATATAATAGTAGAGAACGCCACCTCGGTTACCCTGACGTTGTCGGAAGTTACTTCCAAACCCGATAAAGTTGAACTGATATATTTCCATACCAAGAATCCGTGCCATTGCATGGCTGTCGTCGGGGATAATATCAGGTACGCGGTGGAAAACAATTTCAGGGATGAACTGGCCAGCGGAAAAGTAAAGCTGACAGTGATAATTTCGGATGATCCCGCCAATGCCAGCGTGGTAGAGAAATATAATGCCATGCTTTTCACGCTTTTCATCAAGGAAATACGTGGTAACACTGAAAGAATCTATCCCGTGAGTGATATCTGGAACATGACAGGTGATGATAACAGGGATAAGTTGATTAATTTTATTAAATTGAAATTGACCGATATTCTCGAAGGTAAGAGCTTTTAGTGGATTTACCGAATTTAGCCAGCATCTTGAATTTACCAGGAATTTCGGCTTTTACGTTGGGTGTGATGGCGGCAATAAGCCCCTGCACCATGGCCACCAATATAGCGGCGCTGGCCTATATCAGCCGTAAAATTTCCGACCGCAAATTTGCTATTACCAACGCGGCATTGTATACGGCAGGCAGGATGATAACCTATACAGTTCTGGGCGTCCTGATTATATATGCAGGTTTGAATATACCGGCAGTAGCCAATTTCCTGCAGCAGTTCGGTGAGGTCGCCGTGGGGCCGTTCCTGATTATTGTAGGAATTATCATGCTTTTCCTGGACCGGATTCATTTCGGTGAGGAGGACAACAGGCTGGCAACAGCCGCGAAAAAGTTTGCCGATATGGGGCTGATCGGGGCTTTGCCTCTGGGAATGATTCTTGCACTTGCATTCTGTCCCTATAGTGCGGTGCTTTTTTTTATGGTACTCATCCCGCTGGCTCTTAAAACAACCGGCGGCGTGGTTTTACCGGCTGTATTCGCAGTGGGCACAGGTTTGCCGGTGCTGCTTTTCGGCATGCTGCTGTCGCTCGGCGTGGTGGGCGCTGCCAGATGGATGAACGCTATAGGAAACGCGGAAAAATACATCAGGGTGGCTGTGGCAGTACTGTTTATCCTCATCGGATTTGTTTGCATAGGGTTGTGGCTGAAGATGTTTTAATCACAGAAGGCCGATAAACTATTTTATTTCTGAGACTATTTGAAGGAGGGATCATATGTCGGATAACTCAGCTAAAGGCACTTTTAGCAGGCTATCGTTTATCGACCGTTTTCTCACGCTATGGATATTCCTGGCGATGGCGCTGGGTGTAGCACTGGGCTATTTTGTTCCCGGCGTGACCAATTTCATCACCTCCTTCCAGGTGGGCACTACATCCATCCCCATAGCCATCGGCCTGATACTGATGATGTACCCTCCCCTGGCCAAGGTCAAATATGAGGACATGGGCAAGGTCTTTAAAGATGTTAAATTCCTTGCTTTTTCATTGACCCAGAACTGGATTATCGGCCCATTAATAATGTTCCTGCTGGCAATAGTTTTTCTGCGCGGTTATCCTGAGTATATGATGGGAGTGATCATGGTGGGGTTGGCAAGGTGCATCGCCATGGTGATTGTATGGAACGAGCTGGCGCAGGGTGACCGTGAATATGCCGTGGGCCTGGTAGCCTTCAATGCCATCTTCCAGGTGTTGTTTTACTCTGTTTATATTTTCTTTTTCATCACGATCCTGTTAAGCCGGCTGGGGCTTGTAGAGGGTGTGAAAGCTGAGATATCCATAGTCGAGGCAGCTAAAACCGTGTTTATCTACCTGGGAATACCTTTCATACTCGGGCTTATTACCCGCTATGGCAGCATCGCTGCTAAAGGAAAGGAGTGGTTCGAGAATAAGCTAATGCCGAAACTCAGCCTGATTACTCCCATTGCCCTGCTTTTCACCATCATCGTGATGTTTTCCTTAAAGGGGGAATATATCATCCAGTTGCCGCTTGATGTAGTGAGAATTGCCATTCCTCTAATTATCTACTTCTTCTTCATGTGGTTTATCACCTTCTTTATCAGCTATAAAATGAAGGCAAATTATGCGAAAACCACCGCGGTATCCTTTACAGCGGCATCCAATGATTTTGAACTTGCCATAGCAGTTGCCATCGCCATCTTCGGTATAAACTCGGGGCAGGCCTTTGCTACTGTAATAGGGCCTCTGGTAGAGGTGCCCGTCTTGATCATTCTGGTAAACGTGGCTTTGTATTTCAAACGTAAATTCTTCGACCGTGAACAGGCAGTCGGAATGTGGGAAACTGCATGAAAAAGCCTGAGTTAATAAGCATTAAGTTATTGTTAAGGCAGTACCAGCCTGTGTTCCTGCCGGGGTGTCTTTTCTGTTTAATCGTCATGGGGACTGCATGTTCCGGCGTAGCCGAACCGGTGCAGAAGCAGAATAGTATTCCCGTGATTGGACAGGTTGTATACAGCAAGGATAGCATGGCATCAGCCGATAATACGATTATTTGCCAGGCCTCCGATGCCGATGGTGATGAACTGCAATATAAATGGTCCGCCGATAGTGGGAGAATCGACGGCGGCGGGGCAAGTATTACATGGATTTCCCCCGAAGTTATGGGAAATTATATAGTTACTGTTTCAGTAACGGATGGCAAAGGGGGAGAGGCAGCCCAGGACGCGAACATACGTGTATTGAACAATGCAGATGGTACTACCATGCCGCCGATTACTTTAAAAATGACCTTGCCGTCGGAAGACGTTGTATCTGAAAAAGTAACAGTCAAAGTGGGCACGGCCACCAGGATCATCTGTGCAACGGGGGTTCCTGCGGATGGCAAATTGACATATGAATGGTCGGCGGATGGTGGCAAGCTTCAGATACAGGGCCAGGATGAAAGAAGTTCTACAACCGCCAGTTGGACAGCGCCAGCAGATACAAAGGAATATCTGGTAACGGTAACCGTGAGCGATGAAAAGGGTAACCAGGCGAAAGGACACGTAATATTCGATGTATTCTGTTGCCCGAGGAATTAGTCAGCGACGGGAAATTGCGCATGTCAGAATATTTCAGATTTTCCAGCTTATGCCTTTTAAGCTTTTTATTAGCCAGTGTTGGCCTGCTGTCGTGCTCTCCACAGCAAGGTCAAGCTCCGGTTATCAGGGAGATAATGTATTCGCGTGAAGTGCCCGCTTCTTTCGAAACAGTATTGATTTGCAGAACCATAAATTCAGGCCGGGAGCCACTTGGTGTTAAATGGGCCGCAGATAACGGGACAGTCTCGTGTGATGGTGAAAGTATCCGTTGGATAGCGCCCTCTGATCCGGGAGAATATGGCATCAGCGTAAAAGTAATAGATGCTAATGATGGAGAAGCCAGTAACAAAGTAAATGTAAAAGTTATCCCGCGGAGTAATTCACCTGTAGATTTGAGTCCCGAGCTGGTTCTACAGATTCCGATCTGGGGAAGTAATGCAGCCTGTGATGTAAAAGCCGTCAGACCGGCGACAACTGCAGTAATAAGCTGTATGCCGCCGCTGGCGATGATCAATGAATACAAATATACCTGGGTCTGCAATGGAGGAAAATTACAGGGCGCAGGGATAAAGGAAGGAACTGCGTCACAGGTTGGCTGGATAGCACCCGGCATACCCGGATTTTATACGGTTACGGTGCAAATAGAAGGCAACAATGGAAACTTTTACGCGGGCTATGCATATTTCAATGTGATAAGCCCGTCATGTTGTGGGAGTGGAGTATGTGAAATAGATTAGAAGTTGATGTTTGGAGGGCGTGAAATTTACCTGCCTGTCCTGTTTACGTTATTTTAAACTTCAATAATAAAGGGGCCCGGTTTTAGCGGGCCCCCCTTCATTTGCTTCTTACTCTCCCCTTCAGTTAAGGCTTAAACCTTTGCTTTCATATTTTTTGCAGCCTGTTTGCTACATCACGGGGAGCTCGGAAGTTTTCGCTTGCTCTCCCTTATGCACCGTGAGGAACTACCCCGTTCCCCCGGCCAAAGGAGAGCCTGTCAAAGGAAATTTCAATTCATTAAATATGGTCTGGTTCCTGACCATATCCCACCTCCTTGAGGGTTGATTGGCCGTTTCCACCCTCTAAAGTCATGTTAGCAAAGACCCCCAACCCGGTCAAACAAATCTAAAATTGGTTGCAGTATATCTGCGGATATTACATAATGTATTACCAACCATGAAAAATATTTTGTTAAGCATGACTGCAGCGGATTTGGGCCAGGTAGCCCTGGACATGGGTGAAAAAGAATTCCGCGGAAGGCAGATAGCCCACTGGATCTACCGTGCCGGAGTGAAAGAGATAGAACAGATGGCTAACCTGCCGGCGCTGTTCAGGAAGAAGCTGGCTTCCAGGTATACGGTCGGGCGTGCATCCATATTGAACCTAAGTCAAAGCAAAGACCGGACCTTCAAGCTTCTGCTGCAGTTAGATGACGGTGAGAGTGTGGAAAGCGTGGGCATGCTTTATAGCGACCGTTTTTCGTGCTGCGTTTCCACCCAGGCAGGCTGCCCCGTGGGCTGTGTTTTCTGCGCCACAGGCGCAGAGGGCTATCAACGCAACCTTGCGGCGGGAGAGATTGTGGGGCAGGTTCTCGCAGTTCAAGAAGCAGGGCAAAAAGAAGGCCTGGCGGAAGTCAACGGCAGGGTGAGCCATGTCGTGTTCATGGGCATGGGCGAACCGCTGCTGAACTATGAAGCTACATTAAAGGCAGTTCATTTAATTAACTCCGAGATGGGTATAGGAATGCGCAACATAACCATAAGCACAATAGGCTATGTGCCCGGCATTTTCAGGCTTGCCGAAGAGCGACTGCAACTGACGCTGGCGGTATCGTTACATGCTGCCGATGAAGCGCTGCGCAGAAAGCTTGTGCCCGGGATGACACGTTACAGCCTGAAGGATATTATTCAGGCTTGCCGGGATTACATTAAAACCACGGGGCGCAGGGTGACATTCGAATACTGCCTGCTGAACAGGGTAAACGACAGCCGGGAAGATGCGGAAAGGCTGGCAGCACTATTAAAAGGTTTGAATTGCCATGTTAATTTAATCCCTTATAACCCATTTCCCGGCAATGCCTATAAAAAGCCGGAAAAAGCAACGATAGATGAGTTCAGACGGAGGCTGGAAGAAATGGGAATCAATGTAACTCAAAGGGCACAGAAGGGCGCAGGCATACGTGCAGCCTGCGGTCAGTTGCGCGGACAGCACAACCTGTAACTTAGCCTTAGTGCCGGCTATGCCTTGAAACGGACCGAATAATTTGAAAGATTAGCCTGCCGTGCTAAAATTCGACCGGTCAATCAATAAACATAAAATATCTCAGTACGCCCTCTTGAAAAACGGAGGCTGAAGGCGTTAATATTTAAGCTTAGCTGTTTACAGGGTTTTTGAGTGAGGCAGGTATATCACGGGATGAATGACCTTTTAGCAGAACTGTCCAGCCCGGCGCAACCGTATACCGGGGGGACGATGGCAGATGTGGTTGAGCAATCCGCCACGAGCAGGCCTTATCGCGGCATGCTCTATTATCACGGGGACAAAACCAGCTACCATGATTTCATTGCGCTCAGCAGCGCTTTGTCCGCCGGACTGGTATCCCTGGGTGTACGTCCCGGTGACCATGTGGCTGTGATGCTACCCAATTCCCCCCAGATGATACTCTCCATCCATGCCGCCTGGAAGGCAGGAGCCGTTGTTCTTCCTATTGACATAATGTGTAGGGAAGAAGGCCTGGTACAGGCAGTTAACGGTGTATTTGCTTCCGTGATAATTGTGGCAGGTCATTTCTATGACATGGTTAAGCGTATACAGCAGCGGACGGGAATACGGGTCATAATCGTGACGGATATGGAGGAATTCCTTACATTCCCACAAAAAATCTTTGACGGGCATCCGGGTAAAGCAGTCAATGGATGCAATCCCGCCGTAAAACCCGGTGACCTGTGGTTTAAACGCCTGCTGAGCATGTATCAGGATGCAAAAAGACCGTCGGTTCATGTCTGGCCTTCACACCCGGCGGTAACTTTTTTCAACGCAGGAAACGCGGATTACGGCGGATTTGTGCGCATATTACACCACGATTTGATGAATACCGCACAGCAGATGCGTGTATGGCTGGGGCCGGTGCTGGATGAATGGGAAGACAGGTTTTTATTATCCGCCCCTTTATCGAGTGTCTTTGGATTTGTCAACGCCTGGGGAACCGCCATGGTCAATCACTCCTCGTGCGTCCTTGTTTCCGGCACCAACGATTTAACCGGGGTGTTGAAAAGCATCCATAAATATAAAGTCGCCTTTATTCTGGATAACGCCGAGTTCTTCAGGGGTATCATCAATCATCCGCTGGTTCAATCAGGCCGCATGAAGTTTAAAGGTCTGGGGGCCGGAATCATAAGTTCGCCCGGACTGGCAGTTGAGGAAAGGAGTTATTTTGAAAGTCTTACAGGCGCCCGTTTACTGGAATGCTATTAAATCGCTAAAGATAATGGATGTGGACAAACTGGATTCTTCGTATTACCGGAAATTACTGCAGGGGGAGGCACTGAATTGACTGAGTATAGATGGTTAAAAAGCTACGATAAGGGCGTACCGGCATCGCTGGAGCCCTATCCACAAAAAACCCATATTGATTATCTTGATGAGGCGGTCAAGGAAAGGCCCGATGCAACCATGATTTTCTTCGAAAAGAGAAAAATGACCTATGCTGAAATTCAGAGACTCAGCGATGAGTTTGCCGCCGCGCTGCATGACAGGGGCGTAAAGAAGGGGGATCGTGTAGCCCTGATTATGCCGAACTGTCCGCAGACCATAATTTGCCGCTGGGGAGCGTGGAAAGCGGGCGCCAGCGTGGTGCATTTGAATCCCCTGTATACAGAAGCGGAGATGGAATATGCCTTTAAAGACTGCCTGGCGGAGACGGTAGTCGTACTCAGCCCGTATTATAACCTGGTTAAAAAAATTCAACCTCGTACCTGCCTGAAACTTGTTATATGCACGGGCATAAAGGAATATTTACCCACACTGCTCGGGCTGCTGTTTACGCTGGCCAAAGAGAAGAAAGAAGGCCACTACGTCGAGATTGAGAAAGGCGATATCTGGCTGCAGGATTTTCTTAAAAAATACAGAGGGGCAAAAAGGCCGGATGTTAAGGTGCTGCCGGATGATCATGCATTGATACTTTTCAGCGGAGGGACCACGGGATTGCCCAAGGGAGTAATCGGTACCCACCATTCCCAGGTTATCACAGGACTGCAATTTTACAACTGGTTTAAAAAGTATGTTGAACCGTACCGGGATGTCATGTCGGCAGTTTTACCTTTATTCCATGCGTTTGGAACCTATGCCGTCCTGGCAACGTCGGTGGTGGCACATCTTCCCATATCGCTGGTGCCAAATCCCCGCGATCTTAATGATGTAATTGCTACCATTCAGCGCGATAAGCCGGCATTTTTCCCTGCCGTGCCGGCTATGTATATAGGCCTGCTGGAGCATCCCGCCGTAAAAGCGGGCAAAGTCGATTTCAAGTCGATGAAGATGTGTGTTTCGGGCGCTGCGCCGCTGCTTGCCGAGACGAAAAGGCGTTTTGAAGAACTGACGGGCGGGCGCATTGTGGAAGGCTACGGTATTACCGAGGCAACCATGGCCGGTATTGTTTCACCATATGAAGGGAAATACAAGGAAAAATCGATCGGCCTGCCACTGCCGGATGTTGTGGTCCGTATCGGGGATCTTCAGACGGGTGAAGGCGATCTGCCATCCGGTAAGGAAGGCGAGATCATTATGAAAGCGCCGCAGCTGATGGTGGGCTATTTCAACAGGCCTGAGGAGACCAAAGAGATGCTGCGCGAAGGCTGGCTGTATACGGGTGATGTGGGTTATATGGACGACGACGGCTATGTTTTCATCACGTCACGTAAAAAAGACCTCATCAAGACGAGCGGTTTCCAGGTCTGGCCCCGTGAAATAGAAGAGGTTATCAGCTCACATCCTGCAGTGGCCGAAGTTAGTGTGGCAGGTATTCCGGATGCCAGGCAGGGTGAAGCCGTTAAAGCATGGGTGGTACTCGAGCCCGGCCAGACAGCTACTCCTGCAGAAATACAGGCGTGGAGCCGGGAGAAACTGGCCTCCTATAAAGTTCCCCGGTTCGTTGAATTCCGGGAAAAGCTTCCCAAAACCATGGTAGGCAAGGTGTTAAGGCGCGTCCTTGTGGAAGAAGAATCCACCCGGTAACCGGTGCCAGCCGGAATCTCTGCCCCTGTAAGTCAAGGCGCCAGGTTTACAACACGGGTCTACCGCACACGTCGTCACACCAGCAGGTCAGGCTGCCTTCCATAAATTTGACGTCTTTAAATCCAGCCCCTTTAAGCGTGCAACATGCCTGGTAGGCTCGTCCTCCCCTGCGGCACATTACTACTATTTCCTTATCTCTGGGAAGTTTGTCCATTTCCTCGGGGAGTTTCGGCTGTGGAAGAAGCAATGCCTGCGGCGCCTCTATCCTGGTGGCTTCCCATTCGGGACGGCTCCTCACATCGAGCAACACGAAATCCTCCTTTTTATCCAGCCTGTCCTTTACATCAGCAGGTTTGACACCGGTGGTCCTGCCTGCCAGCTTGTTGCGTACAAGGTTGGCGAGATGATGAAGCACATCGAGCGCTGTATTGTACGGCGGCGCGTAGGCCAGGTCGAGATCACTCAATATATCCACCGTCATGCCCATGGTGATGGACGCAGCCAGCACATCTATACGTTTGATTACATCGCCGGGCCCTGTGCCCTGCCCACCCAGTATGCGGCGGGTTTTGGCGTCTACAATCAGCTTAAGTATTATTTCTTTGCTACCCGGGTAGTAATCAGGTTTGTCAGGACCGGGTATCATAGCGGTAACAACTTCATAACCAGCATCCCTTGCCTGTTTTTCACTCAATCCCACGCGGCCTGTGTTGAAATCGAAGACCTTGACACAGGCCGTACCGATTACGCCCGGGAACTTTTCCTTGCCGCCCGTGATATTAGCGGCGATAACGTGCCCGTGTTTGTTCGCCGTTGAACCCATGGGCACGAAAGTTTTTTGACCTGTGACGAGGTTGATATTGGCCACGCAATCACCGCCTGCATAGATATCAGGATCACTGGTCTGGAGATATTCATTAACAAGGATGTCTCCCTGCGTGCCGATATCCAGCCCGGCTTCCCTGGCCAGCTTCGAATCCGGTCGCACACCTATGGATAAAATTACAACATCACCCTCGATACTCTCTTTATCGGTAATGGAGCGGCGAACCCTGCCGCCTTCTCCTTCGAAGGCTACAATTTTCTGGCCGAGCTTAAGAGTTACACCTTTGCTTTTCATATGGTTGGCCAGCAGGTCCGCGATTTCGGCATCCAGCACCGCCGGCAGTATCCTTTCCAGCGCCTCGACTATGGTGACTTCAATTCCCCTGGCAACAAGGGCTTCTGCCATCTCCATGCCGATAAGCCCTGCGCCGACAATTACCGCTTTCTTATTCACAGATCCCGATAGCAAGTTAATAATTTCGTCGGCGTCCGGGATTCTCTTCAGGATGTGAATGCCCTGCAAATCGATGCCCTTGATGGGCGGCACCACCGGATTAGCGCCTGTGGCGATAACCAGTTTGTCGTAGTCCAGTGTATATTGTTTTTCTTCCGCCAGGCTGGTGACATTGACCTTGTGCAAAGCCCTGTCAATGCTGTTCACCCTTGTACCGACAAGCACATCCACATTACTTATTTTTTTAAACGCAGCCGCGTTACGTACCAGCAGGGAATTCCTGGATGCGACCGCTCCCGAAACATAGTAAGGCAACCCGCAGGCAGCGTAGGAGATCAAAAGCTCATCCTGTACCATGGTTATCTGAGCAGTTGAATCGAGACGCCGCGCCCGGGCTGCTGTCTTAGGCCCGCAGGCACCCCCGCCAATGATCAAGATGTTCTTCTTTTTTTCCATTTTTGCCACTCTCCGCTTAAATAATAAAAACAGCCTGTAAAGATTTATGATAAAACAGATAGGACATAGCTAGAATTATTGTCAAAATCTGTTATAATTGCAAAAAATAATCTGGGAAAGGAGAAAAACGCAGTTCAAATAGGTTGATTCATATGGATTATTCCTTTATAATGAGAAATTAGCTGATATTTTTTGTATCTAAATAAACGGAGGGTCAACTATTCTTATAAAGGGCATACTTGGAGACCTCAAAGGTGGGTACGGCGATAATTAGATCGCGCTGTGCCCATTTTTTATTTTCCTATTGATACTTGTTATTAAGCCTGATGAAAGAACAGTTCACTTCGAAAAAGCGCATCAAAAATGCCAGGTCGAAAGACATACCTATTCTGCCTGATGATTCCAAGCTTTCCACTGCCGATCCAAAGATAATTTTACCGCTTTTCTTTAAGGCGGTGGTCAATCATTCCGCCGATCTGATATACCTCGTTGACGCCGATGCGTCCATATTATTTGTAAACGAAGCTGTATGCAAGCTCCTCGGCTATTCCAGGGAAGAACTTCACTCCATGAAGCTTCTGGATATCGATGTGCTCGATGACGAAGGGGCCTGGGATAAGGGATTTAAGAACCTGCGTAAACAGGGCTCCTGCAAGTTCGAAACCATGCATCGCGCCAGTGACGGCAGCGTGGTCCCGCTAGAAATAACGGCGAATTACTTAATGCAAAACGGCAAAGAATACTGCCTGGGCATAGGCCGGGACATTACCGAGCGAAGGAAGACGGAGCGGGCGCTGAAGGAAAATGAGGCCAAGTACCGCAGCCTGATCGACCACGCGGGAGCTGGCGTTATTACCATCAATATGGGGGGATACATAAACTTCGTCAATGATACCATCTGCCAGATGCTGGGTTATTCGCGCGATGAGCTCATGGACAAGCAGTTCGCCGATTATATATATAAAGATGATGTCGGACCGATAATAGAAATTTTCAGCGAGGCGGTCAACGGGCGAAGAATCAAGCCCACACTGGAATTCAGGGTCATACACAAGAGCGGCAACATAGTCTGGTGTTATACGAAGCCCACGGACCTGGTCTATGAAGACACGGCGATAGGTTTCAGCGCCATCATACATGATATTACAGAGCGCAAGAGGCTCGAGGAAGCCCTGAAGGCCAGTGAAAAAAGGTACAAAGCTGTTGTTGAAGACCAGATGGAATTGATCTGCCGGTTTTTACCGGACGGCACGATAACCTTTGTCAATAACGCATTCTGCCAGTTCTACGATAAATCCAGTGATGAACTGATAGGCAGAAGCTATATTTCGCTGCTGTCAGAACCGCAATACCCCGCATTTACAGCGGCTATCGAAGAGCTTGTCGCATTCCCGGGCGATGTAATCTATGATATCCAGCCCTTTAATAAGGGCGGGGAGACCAAATGGCTGGAGAGGACAATGAGGGCACTGGCAGATGAAAACGGGCAGGTGAAAAAATTCCAGGTTGTCCTTCGAGATATAACGGATCGGCGCAGGGCGGAGCAGGCCCTCAGGGAGAGTGAGGAACAGGCGAGGCTGGTGTTCAACAGCATGCTCGACGGATTTGTTATCTTTGAGACTGTTTATGACGACAGTGACGATGTTACCGATGCACGGTTTTTGGAAGTTAATCCCGCCTTTGAAAAAATCGTTGGTTTGAAAGCCAACGATGTCATAGGTAAAACCATGTGGGAAGTATTCCCTACCATGAGGTTGTCCACAGTTGATATCTGGAAGAAGATGCTGAGGGAAAGAAAAGCCATCCATTACGAAGAATACTACCTGCGGACCATGGATAAATACTTCCGTATAACAGGTTTCTGTCCCAAGAGGGGCCGCTACGCAATTATGTTCTCCGATGTCACAGAGAGGAAAAAGGTGACGGAAAGGCTGATCAGCGCTGACCGGCTTTCCTCACTGGGTGAAATGGCTGCCGGGCTGGCGCATGAGATCAACAATCCTTTAACCGGTGTCATAGGTTTGTCTCAATTAATAGCGGAAAGAGATGATCTTCCCGGAGTAGTCAGGGAAGATGTCAGGAACATATGCCGTGAAGCAAACAGGGCGGCCGGCATCGTCAAGGACTTTTTGACCTTTGCCAGGGGGCACAAACCGCAGAAGGAAAACGCCGATATTAATGCGCTATTGGAGAGTGTCATTAAGCTCCGCAGTACGCATATGAAGAATTCGAATATTGAAGTGATCACTGATTTTGCTGCCGATTTACCTGCTCTGGTAGTG
Organism: Dehalococcoidia bacterium; assembly: GCA_028716085.1. GTDB lineage: Bacteria > Chloroflexota > Dehalococcoidia > GIF9 > UBA5629 > JAQUQM01. The sequence continues at coordinate 15,308 of JAQUQM010000030.1, forward strand.
GATATATCTCAGATCAGGCAGGTTTTCCTTAATATCATTTTAAATGCGGAATACTTTATGTATGAGGAACATAAGAAGGGAAAGCTGAATATCACTACAAGCAATCTAAACAGCACAATTCACATAGTATTCAAGGACGACGGCCCCGGCATCGCCCCTGAAGCAGTAACACGTATATTTGATCCCTTTTTCACTACAAAAGACATCGGAAGGGGCACCGGGCTTGGTTTAAGCATAAGCTACGGCATCATTCAGGAACATGGCGGGCACATATATGCCGAGAGTAAATACGGCCACGGCGCAAGCTTTATTATTGAGCTGCCGGTTGCGGTTCAATAATCGAAATAATCACTAATGCTGATAAACAGCCTCAGCTTTTTGCCCCGAAGTTAGACTGCCGATATACTAATAATTGGTCCCGTCGATATTAATAACAGAAGATAATGAAGGTATTCGTTGCATATTTGGCTCTTTTGGGCGCATTGACATTTTCCGCCTGCGCTGTAAGCCTGCCGTGGCAGGCGCCGGCAGTAACTGCCAGGCCGCAAATTGTGCATTTCGTAGCCACTCCGTCGAAAATCGAAAACGGTCAATCCGTCTTGCTTACCTGGGAAGTTGAGGATGCGGAAAAAGTCAGCATTGATCATGGAATCGGGGAAGTGCCGTTAACAGGGAGTAAAGAGGTAAAACCGGATGCCCTTATTGCCTATAATCTTACCGCTACCAATGCAGGCGGAGTAGCGGGCAGTGCGGTCATAGTCAATGTCGTGCATGTAACCCACACCGACAGTCCGGCTTCCCCCCCTGAAATTGTTCCTGGTATCACGCCAACGAGTACAGAGCCTGCAACGCCTTATGTGATCTTAAACGGGGCTATACTGGTCGGGGCCGACGGCCACTATGTGGCATTGCGCAATAATCCTGCCGCGCGGAATCCTACCTGGGCGCAATTAAAAGCTTTCCTGCAACAGGATGACACAGATAAAAAAATATACGATTCGAAAAGCTTCACTTGCGGTGACTTTGCCGAGATGCTGCATAACAATGCCGAGGCTGCAGGCATACGCGCTGCGCTTGTGGGATTGCTCCTGAGGCCGGCCTCACTGCAGGGTGAGGGAGTTAAACATTCGCTGAACTGCTTTGAGACCACGGACAGCGGTACGGTTTATATTGATGCCACATCATCCTCGCAGGGCATATATGCGGATAAAATAGTAGATGTTACAATTGGTAAAGACTATATCCCTGTAGCCATCTTCCCGCAGGCGGGGTATTCACAGACATGGTCGAATATGGGTAAAATTGAGGCTATAGAAATCATAAAATGGTAGCAACCGAAAAGTTATTTATTATTTATCTTTGAGGTATCCAAGATTCCCCGGGATACCTACTTGAGGAGGGACATGACTGAGCTATGAGCAAATTTATTGACAAATTACATAATCTGAATAAGGACGCTGTGCCCCCTATGGGTTTTAAGAAAGTGGAGGCGGAACCAAAACATCTGTCCATGCTGGTTATAGCAGAGTTAAGCGGTAAGACTGAAACCGAAATCAAAGAAATAGCGGAAAGCGGTGTTGCTGCCGGAATTCTCAAGGCGTCGGGTTTGAGCGCGAGCGCACTGGCCAAATCTTTAAAGAGCTGCGGAAATCTGCCGCTGGGATTGATGCTGGATAGTGATAAGATTGCCAGCGCAGGCAAGTTGATCAGCGGCGAAATTGATTTTGTAGTCTTCGATACCAGGGTGCCCGTGACAGCGATGGAAGAAAAAATCCTGGGGAAAGCGGGCAAGGTGCTGAGAGTAAACCCGGATATGGAAATCAGCTTATTGCGAGCAGTGAATAACGTGTATCCCCTGATAGATGCCGTGCTGATAGATTTACGAAATGCGCATTTGACGCTGGATAATCTATTGAATTGCCAGCGCACGGCAGATATTGTGGGACAGCCGCTCGTGGCATATGTAAGCAAATCTACGGATGTGATTGAACTTGCCGGGCTGAGGGATTCAGGGGTCAAAAGTATCCTGGTGGGGGAAGATGCTTCAGCCTCCGAGATAAAGACAGTGATAGAAACTATCGGTGCGCTTCCCAGGCCTGTAAAAAGAAAAGAAAAGGGTAGTGCTGTGTTACTGCCAAGGATCAGCGCTGCTCCGGATAAAGAGGATGAAGGGGGTGAAGATGATGACGATTAGGTGTGGAGAAACAATAGTTTGCGTAGCTGAGCGTAATCTATAGTATTATGACGCAGAGTCTGTGGATTTTCTTGCTGACTGCTGTGGGCATTTCACTTTCCGGCGTGATGCTTCCGGGCCCGTTGACAGCGGCTACCATAGCGAGGGGATATAACGATAAGAACGCAGGCGCGCTTATCGGCGTGGGTCATGGAGTTATCGAACTGCCCATCATAGCACTGATATATTTCGGCTTTGCAGGATTTTTAACCAATCCGCTTGTCAGACAGGTTACAGGTGTGGCGGGCGGCATACTTCTGATTGTGATGGGTGTTATGATTTTTTTTACATTTAAGAAACCCATAGCAGAGGCCGTTGTCCTGCCATATAATTCTCTCGTCACCGGGATTGTGATGACCGGCGGCAACCCTTACTTTTTCCTGTGGTGGGCGACTATCGGAGTAGCGCTGGTCGCCAGTGCGGCAAGTTTCGGCCTTTATGCGCTGTTGCTTTTTATCATAGTACACTGGTCATGCGATATTGCCTGGGAGCAGGTGATATCAGTGACCGTGTTCAAGACCAGGCATCTCTGGACGCCGAGGGTGCAGAAAATTATCTTTGGAATATGTGCGGCTATGTTGATAGGCTTCGGGATCTATTTCGGAGTCTCTGTCTTCCTGTGAAAATACAGAGTTAACAGCTTTGCTGTAGCGCCTGGAAGTACTTGCCTTCGGTTTTGATAGCGGGCGCTATCACCATCTTAACCCTCTGGAAATCGCGGATGGTTGCCGCTCCGCAGACGCCCATTGCCGTGCGTAAAGCGCCCACGAAATTTTCGCTGCCATCGGTTACTGAGGTCGGACCAAAAAGCAACTGCTTGAGTGGTCCTTTAATGCTGGTCCTGATACGTGTTCCGCGCGGGAGGGTGGCCGAAGGCTGCGACATCCCCCAGTGGAACCCTTTGCCCGGGGCTTCCTCCGCCCTCGTTAGTATTGAGCCGAAAACCACGGCATCCGCGCCGGATACAAATGCTTTGCACATGTCACTTCCGATACGGATACCTCCGTCGGTAATAACCGAAACATAGCGGCCTGATTCCTTGAAATAGCTGTCCCTGGCGGCGGCGCAGTCGATCGTCGCGGTTACCTGCGGGACTCCGACTCCAAGCACCTCACGGGTGGTGCAGGCCGCTCCGGGTCCGATGCCAACCAGGATACCGTCGATACCCGTGCGCATCAGTTCGAGCGCCGAGCTGTAGGTAACACAATTGCCCACTATCACGGGAATTTTCACTTCCTTGCACAGTTCGGTGAAGCTGAGTCCCTTATAGCTCTTGGAAATGTGGCGGGCTGTAGTTACTGTTGATTGAACTACAAGTATATCGGCGCCGGCTTCTTTTACTACAGGGGCCAGCTTCTTGGTGCTGGCCGGTATCAGGGATACGGTACAGGTAGCGCCGGCTTTCTCAATCTTCTGTACACGTTGGGCAATCAACTCTTCTTTAACCGGTGAGCTGTAAATTTTCTGCAGTAACGCCGTCACATCTTTATCGGGGGCATTCAGAATCTCATCCAGGATGGCTTGCGGATTATCATACCTTGCCTGGATCCCGTCGCAGTTCAGCATGGCAAGGCCGCCGAATTTATTGAACAATACGGCGAACTCGGGATCAACTGCAGCGTCCATAGCGGCAGCTACGATGGGAATGGAGAAGGTGATATCGCGGACCTTAAAATCTATATTGGTCTGGTCGGGATTGATGGTAACATCGCCGGGCACGATGGCCACTTCATCGAAACCATAAGCTCTTTCCAGTTCCTTGAATTTAGGTACGGACATATCGGCTTCCTGAGGGTGATTGTTGCAGACTATATCAAAATTATATGTTGCGCGTCAAGCCTGCCAATATCTCAAATGAATTGCAGTATTAAGCATGTAAAGCATATAATATCTTTCACCTTTATCGGGTACGTAATGTGATGAAGCAAACTATTACCGAATCTGAATTGTTGAGACTGTCAGATTTAAACCTGGCAGAGTTCTACTGTGAAAGCGCACACTGGATGCCTGGAGCTGAGGTTGTGCAAAAGCAGGATGCGGTTTACATACTTTCTCCGCAGGATTTTCCCGGCTGCAACCTGGTAGTTAATCTGTCCCTGGAGTCGAACGAGGCGCCTGAAGAGTTCATTTCGCGGGCCAGGGCCTTTTACAACGGGCGGAAGAAGGCATTTGTCGGCCACCTCAGGGGTCATCGGGATCAAGAGATTATCCGCTATTGCAGGGATAATAAAATATTCATTCCGAGAGAGCCGCCGGGAATGGTTCTCGACGAGCCGGTAAAAGATACATCGATGCCTGCGGGCGCGGAATTGCACTGGGTGGATAATGAAAAAGAGCTGCAGGCTTACAGGGAAGTCATAGGCGAGGCCTTCGAAAGCCTTGCTTTTCCCAGGGAGGCGACTGAGAGCTATTTTGATCACGCACAACGTGTCATCAGCCCGCACGTAATCCTGGCAGTTGTATATCTCGATAAGGAGCCAGCGGCGGTGGCACTGGCCATGCTGACGCACGGTATTGCAGGTATTTACTGGGTTGGAACAACTTCAAAAACAAGGGGAAAGGGATTGGCGGGGTACTGCACGCGTGAGGTAAGCAACGCAGCATTCCAACTGGGTGCGCGCAAAGTCGTATTGCAGGCCAGCGAGTTCGGCAGGCCTGTTTACCTGAGGTTGGGCTACCGGGAATTCACCAGCTACCCGTTTATCGTATGTTCAAACCGGCAGAGAACCGATCATTAATTAGACCCTTCTGTATGCATTAAGCTATAATTAACGGGCAAAATCGTGCCTGTTTTGTATATCGTTGCTACTCCCATAGGGAACCTTGAAGATATAAGTCTGAGGGCTCTGCGTGTTTTGAAGGAGGTGCATTTGATAGCAGCGGAAGATACACGCACGGCGCGCAAATTGCTCAACAGGTATGACATTAAGACACGTTTAACCAGCTATTTCGAACACAATAAAAAAACCAAGCTGCAATTTTTACTCGATACCCTGGAAACTGATGATATAGCGCTCATTTCCGAAGCAGGTACGCCCGGTATCAGCGATCCCGGATACGAGCTGATAAAAGAGGCGATAGCAAAAAACATAGAAGTCGTGGCAGTGCCTGGCAGTTCCGCTGTGATAACGGCAGTCGCTGTCTCCGGCCTGCCTACCGACCAGTTTGTTTATGTGGGATTCCTGCCGCGAAAGAAAAGCGAACGAAAATTGTTATTGAGGTCGCTTGTTACCGAGCCGAGAACCATAGTATGTTTCGAATCACCGTACAGGGTACTGCAGAGCCTGAATGAAATGCAGGACATATTCGGGGAAAGGAAAATTGCAGTTTGCCGTGAGCTTACTAAAATGCATGAAGAAGTATTCAGGGATACAATCGGGCACGCAGTAGAGCATTTTAAAAGGCCCCGCGGTGAATTTACACTGGTCATTGAGGGGACGGGAAGTATAAAAAAGAGCCTGCGAAGGGCAACGAAAAAGACTATTTCAGGAGATTAAAACATGCAGCAACGATTTAGAAGGGGTGTCATTGCAGTGGACCGTATTAATTGTGACGGTTGTGAAATTTTCATTCAGCCGGGGCAAATGTATCTCTCCATCGATGAAAAGCCGTCCGACCGTATTAAGGAGGAGGCGGTTTTCGCAGATAACGTGAATTGTGATGAATGCGGCAAGCCGTTGGAAGACGGCGACCGGTTTCTTTTTATACTGGATAGCGATGCGGAAAAATGCTACTGCAGTTCCTGCCTGAAGAAAAAAGGCGGGGAAGCATATGCCAGGAAAAACCTGGGTAAGACATTAATCTATGAGAAGACCGGGGAGCGAAGCCAGACCCTTCGCTTTTGCCAGGAATGTTGTGAAAAACGCAAAGCGGGTATGGTAAAAAAAGAGAAGGGTGATAAAATATTCACTCTGTTTACGACGAAAGTTGCCCGTTGATTCAACTTATTATTTGGGGGTAGTCAATTGCCGGAAAATATCCTTGTAGCGGTTGCCTGGCCGTATGCCAACGGCTCACTTCACCTCGGGCATATTGCAGGCGCTTACCTGCCAGCTGATGTTTTTGCCCGTTATCACCGGCTGAAGGGTAACCGTGTGCTCATGGTATCCGGAAGTGACCAGCATGGAACGCCCATAACGCTGCGGGCTGAGCAGGAAGGCATATCTCCCGCCGCAGTGGCGGCGAAATACCATCAGGAATTCCTGGAATGCTGGCAAAAACTGGGAATCACCTTCGACCTTTTCACAAATACCGGTACAGCCAACCATGCCGCGGTCACGCACGACATATTCCTGCGGCTGCTGGAGAAAGGATATATCTATAAAGACACTATGCCCCAGGCATATTGTCCCCAGTGTAAAAGGTTTCTACCGGATAGATATATCGAGGGGACATGCCCGTTCTGTCAGTATGATGCCGCCCGCGGGGACCAGTGCGACCAGTGCGGGAGAACATTAAATCCAAGCGATCTGATCGGGCTGCGCTGCCGTACCTGCGGTACTGTTCCCAGATTCGAAACTTCCGAGCATTTTTTCTTTAAATTATCAGCTTTCGAAGAGAAATTACATAAATGGGTAGGCGGGCAGAAGTTGTGGCGACAGAACGTGCAAAATTTCACCATGGGATTTCTCGAAGGAGGATTGAAGGACAGAGCCATTACGCGGGACATCGAATGGGGCGTTTCCGTACCGCAACCGGGTTTTGAAAAGAAGCGCATATATGTATGGTTCGAAGCCGTAATCGGATATCTATCGGCAAGCAAGGAATGGGCAAGGATGCAGGGGGATGAGAATGCATGGAAACCGTTCTGGATGGGCGATAACAAGGCATTTTATTTTATCGGCAAGGATAATATTCCGTTTCATACTATCATCTGGCCTGCCATGCTGATGGGATACGGCGGTCTCAACCTGCCTTATGATGTGCCGGCAAATGAATTTCTGACTATCGAAGGAAAGAAGCTATCCACCAGCCGCAACTGGGCAGTATGGGTACCTGATTATCTGAAAAGGTATGATCCGGACCCGCTGCGGTATTACCTGTCATCGAACATGCCTGACACGGGCGATACCGATTTCTCATGGCATGAATACGTGCGCAGAAATAACGATGAGCTGGTAGCCACATACGGCAACCTGGCGCACAGGGTGCTTACTTTCACCAACCGCAATTTCAACGGCGCCGTGCCTGATCCGGGAGAGCTTGATTCAGTGAGCCAGGCGCTGATTCAGAAGGCGCACACTACTCTCGAAGAAGTGGACAAACTGCTTTACCTTTGCCGCTTTAAAGAAAGTATCAAGATAATCATGTCCCTGGCACAGGATGTTAACCGGTACCTGGACGATACGGCGCCGTGGAAGGTTATCAAGCAGGACAGGCAGGCGGCAGGCAGGTCAGTCTACACGGCAATCGTCCTGATATCAGCTTTAAAAACGTTGTTTTACCCGTTTCTGCCATTCAGCTCGCAGAAGCTCCACGCATTTCTGGGTTTTGAAGGAGAAATACAGGACGCCGGTTGGAAATTGCAGCTTCCGCAAGCGGGACAGAAACTGCCGTTACCTCAACCGCTGTTCTCCAAGCTGGAAGATGAAATCATCGCTGAAGAGACTACCAGGCTTGGCGGAGGGGTGGCCCCGTGACACTCGACAAGATTTATGCACCGGTAAAAGATGATCTGGCGCTGGTTGAAAACAAGCTGGCGGTAATTGCGCGGCATGATATTCCCCTGCTCAGCAAGTTACTGGAATATGCGCTGGTAAACGGAGGGAAAAGAGTAAGGCCTGCACTGACCTT
>JAQUQM010000031.1 GCA_028716085.1 Dehalococcoidia bacterium
TGTTCATGGGGAAAAACTCTCCTTCAACTTTTAGCGTAATATTTTCTTGCTGATACTTACCCCTGTAGCCCTGCGCGACACCGCGGCTCAGGCGGAAGAAAACGAGTTGCAGTATCCTGGCGTTCCTGTGCAGCCTGAATCCATGTGCATTATATACGACCAGCAGTGATTGCGACCTTCCCGAATAGCCAGCATCCCAGACCGCACTGTGCATGCTGATCCCGCAGCGGTTAAGCGTAGACCTGGGCCTGCCCAGCGCCATAACATTTCGCGGAAGATTCACTATCTCGTTGAAGGTGACAAGGTAAGCCCCGGGCAGCATGTCGATACCGCCGTGGTCGTCGAATATCAACGGTGTGACCTTCGAAAGCACCCGGCCGTCATTGGTTTCTGTCAGGTTGCCCCTGGAAGAGAACGCGCCGACCTCACGCACAGTGAGATCGAGCCCGTTCGGCTGTAACTGCTCGTCGATAGCTACCGTCTCCTCGACCAGAGGAGGCTTTTTATGGAGCAGTTCTATAATATCTTCGCGTGTGAGAACGCCGTTCAAACCCGTCATATAAAGCTGTAACCTGCTTGCCGGAAATGATGTTATTATAGTACGGATGGCGCGGAAAGTCAGGCGCTGCATCCATCTTCAGCGCAAGGAGCGAAAATATGAGTGAACTAGACGGACTGGAGAAAATGAGCCGGGTTGAGCTTGCCGGGCTGGCGCTGGATTTTTTCCGGCGCAGCGCACTGCATTACGGCATGTGGTTCAACGAGGTGCAACATCAGCTCGGCCTGGAGGCAGCCCTGCAGACCGAATCCGAGGTCTTCCCCAAATTCTTCCCCGTTGCTTTGAAACGTCTCTCTGATACACTCGGCTTCGCCGTGGCAGACGGCCTGCCCGCAGCGCTGTCAGGTATGCCGGAGCACCAATTGATCAAATTGATAGACGCAGTTTCAGCCAACTGGCTTGCCGCCGACGGCATCTGGTTTCAGGCCGTGGAAGCAAGGGAGGAAATGTCCACCGCCAAGCGCTGTAACGATACGTGCTGGACCAGGTTCTCACCCCTGGAAGCGCACAGCATCATGTCTTTCCTGCGCCTGCCCTCGAACGGCGGCCTGGAAGCACTGGAGACAGCGCTGAACTTCAGGCTGTACTCCAGGATCAACCGGCAGTCTTTAGAGCATGAAAAAGGAAACCTCGTCTTTAAAATGGTCAACTGCCGGGTACAGGACGCCCGCAAACGCAAGGGGCTGGAAGACTATCCCTGTAAGTCCGCCGGTGTAGTGGAATATTCCAGCTTCGCACGCACCATCGATCCCAGGATCAGGACAGAGTGCATAGCCTGCCCGCCCGACGGGCATCCGGATGACTGGTTCTGCGCCTGGCGGTTTTATATGGCATGAGCAAAAAGCGTGTGGTTGTCATCGGAGGCGGCGCCGCCGGCATGGTGGCGGCAGGACGCGCCGCAGAGCTCGGCGCGCAGGTGCTGCTGCTGGAAAAAATGCAGCAGCCCGGCAACAAAATCCTCATCAGCGGCAATTCACGCTGCAACCTGAGCAATGCGCGCGGCATAGAGGAATTTATCTCCATGTTCGGGGAAAACGGCCCGTTTCTCTACGGCGCCTTTCACAGCTTCTTCCGGGATGACCTGCTGCGGCTGCTGGACAGATACGGCGTTAAAACTGCACAGGAAGCCGACGGGCGTATTTTCCCTGCCTCGAACAGTGCCGCGGACGTGGTGCAGGCTTTGCAGCGGTACATGGAGGAATACGGTGTGGAAGTAATCACAGGCAGCGGTGTCACGGCAATCACAGCTGTCAACGGATGTGTTGAGGCCGTACATACACCCGATAAGTTTTACCCGGCGGCGGCCGTAGTGCTGGCAACCGGAGGTGCCTCCTATCCGCAAACAGGATCGACGGGCGACGGCTACAGCATGGCTGCCAAACTGGGGCATAATATTGTAAAAATACGGCCTGCGCTGGTCCCGCTCACGCTGCGTGAAAAGGCGGCCGTGAAATCCCTGCAGGGCATCAGCCTCAAAGGTGTGCGCCTGACATCCTATTCCTGCGCTGCAAAGGAGATAAACGCGGACGCAGCTCCCGCCGGAGACACGGGACGCGGCATCCACGGCAGGGCGGCACGTGCGCCTGTGATTGAAAGCCGTTGCGGGGATATCATCTTCACAGGCTCCGGAATCAGCGGCCCCACCGTGCTGCTGATGAGCCTGGCTGTGGTTGACGCCATGGAGCACGGCCCCGTCAGCATTTCCATAGACCTCTTGCCGGGGCAGGATGGCAAACAACTGCAGGCAGCATTGCAGGAGGAATTTACCCATCACGGCAGGCGGCAAATCAGCAACATCGTCAGGCAGTTCATACCCGAGAGGATGGCCGGGCCGCTTCTGGAAACAGCGAAAATAATGCCGGAGAAGGCGGCAAGCCAGGTCAGCGCCGCTGAGCGCAGCGCGCTGGCAGCACGCCTGAAGTCTTTGACGTTTAATGTCTCAGGGTCACTTCCGCTGGCCGGGGCGATGGTGACGGCCGGCGGAGTCAGCCTGCAGGAGATCGATCCGCGTACGATGCAATCGAGACTTGTAAAGGGGCTTTATTTCTGCGGGGAGGTCATGGACATCGACGCCGATACCGGCGGCTATAACCTTCAGGCAGCCTTCTCCACCGGGCGGCTGGCGGGTGAATCGGCCGCTGCGGCCGTATGAATCAGCGCAGTACCTCGATGCCGAATTTTTTCAGCTCCGCTGCCAGCGCGCCCACAGGCAGCCCCATGACATTGAAATAATCGCCCTCTATCCCCTCCACCAGCAGTGAGCCCAATCCCTGGATGGCATAGCCGGCGGCCTTGCCCATAGGCTCGCCGCTGCGCACGTAGGTGTCTATTTCCGCTTCGCTTAGCTTTCTGAAAGATACCCTGGTTGTCACGGCCCTGGAACACGTCCTGCCCGAGCCGCTGTCCATGATGGTGAAGCCTGTTATCACGGTATGGGACTTGCCGCTCAACAGCTTCAGCATTTCACGGGCCTCCGCCCTGTTGACGGGTTTGCCCAGCAGCTTTCCCCGCATAACGCCGAAGGTATCGGCGGCTATGATAACGGCGTCCCGGTGCCTAGCGGCGGCGGCTACGGCCTTTTCACGGGAGATAAGTTTAGCCAGCTTACGCGGCTCGACATCACGGTCGAGGCCCTCATCCGTCTCCACAGGATCGACACTGAATTTCAGGCCGATATTCTCCAGCAGCTCCCTGCGGCGCGGCGAAGCGGAGGCAAGTATAACGGGCTTCATATCCAGGCTAATTTAAGGGAAACAGCATGGAGTGTCAAATTGAAGATCAAAGAGAAAAAATCCAATTAATAAAACACTAAACACCAAACTCTAAATACTAAACAAGTTCAAAACTCAAAACACAAAGCTCCAAGTTTTTTGGATTTTGTAATTTGGATTTCAGGTTTATTTAGAGCTTAGAGTTTAGAATTTAAGAATTTGTTTGGAATTTGGCATTTGGGGCTTGGAATTTTCAGGTCACTCTAACCGGTTTCGCCGGAAAACAGCATGACCTTCCTGGCGGTGATGTTGCCGTTGTTCCTCTGCACCGCGATGGCCACCTTGCTGCCGGTCCCGATATCATCGGGAATACAGGCGATGTACGCGGTATCGGGGATAAGCTTGACCTCGAAGGAGCCCTCAACGGTTTTCAGGCGCACCACCAGGTTCGAAGGGTATTCCCTGTGCATGTCAATGACGGTCCCGTAGAGGTAGTCCGGAAAGCTGATTGTCTGTATGCCGCTTTCATTGCGGACAGGATCGATATCGAACCAGGATATTGTATGCAGGCCCCGGCTGGGGAAAGCCATACTGAAAATTTCGTTCATATTTTTCCTCTCTGCATTAAATGTAATGCTCATCCTTATGGTACGTAAACAACTGTAAGATATTTCGACGCCTGTTTACCGGAGGAATTCCTCGCAATTATTTCAATCGAGTTGGGTCCCTCTTCCAGCTCCACCTGGGCAGAAAAATGGGTGTCTTCCAGGCTGACGGAAAGCCCGTTGATGGTAACCTCACTGCCCGCAGCGGTGCTGCCGCTGACGGTGACCGGGCTGACCCTGACCACCGACTCATCCAGCGGCTGCGTAACATTGAGTGTAAGGCCATTCACGTTCTGATTGACGTTATTCAGGGAAACCGGGGTGCCGTTCGCCGTGCTCTGGCACCCGATTAAAATAGCTATTGTGCATACCGCTGTAATTATGAACCAGCTCCTCATGGCCGTGGGCCCTCCTCTATTTGCGAGTCCATAATTAAAAACGGATAAACCGGGAAAAAGTTTACACGCATGACATCAATAGAATCCGAAAATATCTTCAGGTTAATTTAAACAAAGAATCATTAAGGAAATATTTATACCGGTTTGTTAGCCATATGTGGATTAGTGTATATTACGCGTTACCATGAACATATTCGCCGCGGTCATACTGGCCGCCGTGCTGGTTGAGTTCACACTCAGCCTGGTTGCCAATATCCTGAACTTAAAGGCGTTGAAGATGGAACCGCCGGCGCTGCTTGCTGATATTTACACCGTCGAAACCTACCGCAAATCGCAGGAATATACGCGCGAAAACACCCGCTTCGGATTTATCAGCGGATCTTTTAGCCTGGTTTTGCTGCTTGCCTTCTGGTTCAGCGGCGGATTCGATTGGCTCGACGGGATAGTGAGGAGCTGCGGATTTACGGACATTATCAACGGGATATTATATATGGCGATACTGGGTCTGGCCTATAGCCTGATAACACTGCCGTTCAGCATTTACGCCACCTTCGTGATCGAGGAGCGCTACGGCTTCAATAAGACCACGCCGCGCACATTTATACTGGACAGGCTGAAGGGAGCCGGGCTGGCGGCGCTGCTGGGAGCCCCCCTGCTGGCGGGCATCCTGGCGCTGTTTCAATACGCCGGCCCCTATGCCTGGCTGCTATGCTGGGGAGCGGTTACCTTATACTCGCTGATCATCGAATTCGTTGCCCCCAACTGGATCATGCCCCTTTTCAACAAGTTCACACCCATGCAGCCCGGCGAGCTCAGGGATGCTATACTCTCCTACGCGGGATCGGTGAATTTCCCCGTACAGAATATATTTGTAATGGACGGCTCCAGGCGTTCCAGCAAATCCAATGCCTTCTTCACCGGCTTCGGACGCAACAAGAGGATCGCTTTATTCGATACCCTGATTGCGCAGCATTCGACGGGCGAGCTGGTGGCGGTGCTGGCGCACGAGATCGGCCACTACAAGAAAAAACATATCCTGCAAGGGGTGGTGATATCAATTTTACATGCCGGCCTGGTATTTTTCCTGCTTTCATTTTTCCTGAACAGCCCGGGGCTGTACCAGGCTTTTTACATGCAGCAGCCCTCTGTATATAGCGGGCTCATCTTCTTCGGCCTGCTGTATACCCCGCTGGAGATGATTATCGATATTTTGCTTAATATGCTGTCGCGGAAAAACGAATACGAGGCCGACCGCTTTGCAGCGCTCACTGTAGAGGACAGCGCCGACATGGTTCGGGCGCTTAAAAAGCTGGCGGGGCATAACCTTTCCAACCTTACCCCCCACCCGTTTTACGCCTTCCTGAATTATACGCACCCTCCCCTGCTGCAGCGCGTAAAGGCCATCCGGCGCAGTGCCGTTGAACCAAGTGCTGCATGACCCGCCCGTTCCAATGGCTTCACATCAACCAAAGCTGATTTGTCAAAAACACCCGGTATTCAATATAATTTATAGTCCGAATAGTAAATTGACTGGTTAATCAATACTAAATGCAGGTACCGGGAGCAATATATGTCTGAAGCGTATAAAGAGCTCGAGCGGATCTTTCACCCGCGCAGCATCGCCTTTGTGGGTGTCACTACGAGCAATCCTATGCACTGGACGAGGACATTCTGGGATTCGGCCAGGGTGTTTAATTTCGACGGCCCGGTCTATGCGGTGAACCCGCGGGGCGGCCAGCTCGACGGGCACAAAGTCTGTCTTTCCCTGGACGATGTGCCGGGAGATATCGACTATGTTATCGGCACGGTGGCAGCCGGGATTGCGCCTGAAATCGTGCGCAAATGCGCCGGCAGGGGGGTGAAAGCCGTACACTTCTGCACCGCAGGCTTCAATGAAACAGGCGCAACGGAGTCGGCAGGATTACAGGAGGAACTGGTCAGGCTGTCGGCCGAAACGGGCATCCGCATTATCGGCCCCAACTGCATGGGCATCTACTGTCCTGAATCACGCCTGTCTTTCGATGCCGATTTCCCTCTTGAAAGCGGCAATATCGGCCTGATCAGCCAGAGCGGCGGCAACGCGATCTATATCGTCAGGGAGGCGGGCTGGCGCGGCGTGCGCTTCAGCAAGGTCATCAGCTTCGGCAACGCCTGCGACCTCAACGAATGTGATTTCCTGGAATACCTGATCGAAGACCCCGCGACCAGTGTCATCGCCCTGTATCTCGAAGGCGTGAGGGACGGCGCCAGGTTTCTCCGGCTGATGGAAAGGGCGTCCCGGGAAAAAACCGTGGTGTTGCTCAAGGGAGGCCTGGGCGAGGCAGGCGCCAGGGCAACCGAATCACACACCGCTTCCCTCGCCGGCAACAACGCTACCTGGGAGGCGCTGTGCCGCCAGTTCAACCTGACAAGGCCGAAAAACGTAGAGGAGCTGGTGGATATCCTGACCACGCTCTATTTCATGCCCGATCCCGGCGGCAGGAACGTGATACTGATCGGGCCCGGCGGGGGAGCCAGCGTGCTGCTCACCGATGAGTTCGAGAGAAGGGGGCTGAGACTACCGGCGCTGCCCGAGAAAATACGTGAAAAGCTGCTCGGCTTCACACAGCTGGCGGGCAATATGCTGCGCAATCCTATCGACTACTCGCAGACCATGCTGGAATCCGACAGCCTGGAGAGGGCGGTGGGGATACTTACGGACTGGGATGAGATCGATTTCTGCGTGGGCTTCTTCCGCCCCAGCCAGTTCCCGCCCCGCGGCTTGAGCTTCATACTCAGGGAGGAAGGGACAATAGCCAACTCGTACCGGGCCTCGCACAAGCCCGTGGCCTTTATCTGCGAGCAGGCGATCATACCGGAGGGGCAGAAGGCCACCTTCAGTTTAATGCAGAAGTTGGCCGCATCAAAAATCCCCGTATATTTAAGCTTCGCGGCAGCAGCCGAAGCGCTGAGCGCCGTTGTGACGTATAACGAGCGCCGCAGGGCCAGAAGGGGAGATTAATTTATATCCAACCTTATGTATTCATGCAGAAATATTGATTGAATCGTTAATCAATGCTAATATTTAATAAAGCAAGGAGCACATAACATGGTTCAGGAAAGGCTTTTATCCAACAGATGGTATTCCACCACCATCCAGCAGTTTTTCGTAGAAACGTGCGCGTATCAGCCTGATAAAACAGCCATCTATTTCGAGGGCAAAGAGATTAGCTTCGGTGAGCTCCAGGAAAACGTCAACAGGTTTTCGCAGGCCCTGTTAAAGCTGGGGGTGAAACGCGGCGACCGTGTATCTGTAATGCCCGCCACCAGGCCCGAGTTCGTCTATGCGTATTTCGCCGTACTGCAGATAGGCGCCGTGCTCAACCCGCTGAACCTGCTGTGGGGAGTTATCGAGTTCGAGGGCATCCTGCAGAGAAACGACCCCGGGGTCATTATCTCCGTTGATAACAATGCGGGCAGGGATTATATCCAGCTTCTACGCGCTGTCATCCCAGACCTCAAATACGGGAAAGGAACCGTTTCGTCGGCGCGCATCCCGGCCTTAACACATCTCATCAGCTTCAGCAGGGAAGGTACTAAATACGACGGGTTCCTGGATTTCAACGAGCTGCTGGAAAGCGGAAAGGGATACGACCGCAAAGAGATGCTAAAGCTTACCAGGGAAGGCAAGTGCACGGATATCCAGTATATCTGCCAGACTTCGGGCACCACGGGCCTTGCCAAGAGCGGTCTGTGGAACCACAGGCCTCCCGCCTCATCCATCCATTTCCTTGCCAAATACCTGACGATGACGCCCGACGACACCTATATCAATATCTCCCCGCTCTACCACAATGTGGGAATGGTGCTGGGCCTGTTCATGAACCTGGCCTATCTCGGCACCACCCTGTACTTGATGGACAAGTTCGATCCCATGGAAGCCATGGAGCTTATCGACAGGTACGACATCACGGCATCGGCGGGATTCGACGCCCACTTTCAGGCGCTGAAAAAGGCATTCGACAGCGGAAAATACAAATTCAAGCTGACCAAGATCATGGCGGCCATACAGCCCAACGCCTACGATATGATCGTCAGGGAAATGTGCAAATCGGAAGATGTGCAGGTGCTGACGTTGTTCGGGCAGACGGAGAACGGGCCGCTGGTGGCGCTGACTGAACCCGACTGCGTGGACTACCGGCTGAGGAAATTCTCCAACGGCAGGCCTCTGCCCGGCGTCGAAATGGTGATCAAGGACGTGGAAACAGGCAGGACACGGCTGTCACACGAACAGGGTGAAATCTGCTATAAAAGCCCCTATATGTTTTCGGGCTACTACAAGCAAGAGAAGGAGACGGCGGAGCTGTTCGATGAGGAAGGATACTTCCACAGCGGGGATTACGGCACCTTCAAGGGTGGCTACCTGTACTATTACGGGCGGCTGGGAGGCATTGTAAAAACGGGCGGCGAGAATGTCTCGCTGACTTATGTGAACCAGAACCTCCTGAAGCTGTTCCCCGATGAGTTCGATGATGTGCAGACGCTGGGGATACCGGATACCCATTGGGGCTGGAAGCTCGTCTCCTATATAAGGATGAGGCCGGGCAAAAAGCTGAGGGACCTCAAGGAATACAAGGCGGAGTGCAAGGGCAAAATGGCGGAATACGAGATACCCAAGGAGATCTTTCCCTGGGAAGGCCCGTGGCCGGTAACATCGGTCGGCAAAACCGACCTGAACAAATTGAAGGCGGAAATGGAGAAGCTGCTGGGGGTTAAGACATAACCGAATACAAAAATATATTACGGTGAAATAATTTATTTTGTCAGTTCGCGAACGTTCTGATAAGATATTAGCGCGATCGTGTATCAAGGAGGTATGGGATTATGTGCGACACGAT
Organism: Dehalococcoidia bacterium; assembly: GCA_028716085.1. Lineage (GTDB taxonomy): Bacteria > Chloroflexota > Dehalococcoidia > GIF9 > UBA5629 > JAQUQM01. The sequence goes on from JAQUQM010000031.1 coordinate 9,151, forward strand.
AGTTGCCCTGGGCAAGGCAACCAGGGACGGAGCAACCCTTTTCGGCAAGAACAGCGACAGGGAGCCCGACGAGGTTCAGAATATCAAGATATACCCGCGGCGTCAGTATAAAGCGGGAGAAACCGTAAAATGCACCTATATCTCCATCCCGCAGGTTGCGGAAACGGCCAGGATACTGCTGTGCCAGCCCTTCTGGATGTTCGGCGCGGAAATGGGCGCCAATGAATACGGGGTAATCATCGGCAACGAGGCTCTTTTTACACGGGAGAAGCCCTCGGTCATCGGCCTCACCGGCATGGACCTGCTGCGGCTTGCCCTGGAACGGGGCAAAACGGCACACGAGGCGCTGAACATCATTATCGACCTCCTGGAGAAGCACGGGCAGGGCGGCAACTGCGGCTACCGCAAGACATTCCTATATATGAACAGCTTCCTCATCGCCGACGCCGGCGAGGCATACGTGCTAGAGACGGTGAAGTCATGGTGGGCCTGGAAAAAGATAGAGGATTTCTGGAGCATATCCAATGTCATCTCGCTGGAAAAGGACCTGGACGGCGTCTCGCCGGGGCTGATCCAGAACGCGGTGAAAAAGAGATGGTGCAAGAACGAGGCCGCTTTTAATTTCCGCCGCTGCTATTCCGATCCCATCATCACCTGGGGAGCCGCCGCCAAAATCCGCGAGTGCCGCTCGCGTGACCTGCTTTCCGCCAAGGCGGGATCTCTGACAACCGCCGATTTTATGGAGATACTGCGCGACCACGGCGGGAGGGATGATTTTCTACCGTTCAAGCACGGGGGGACGGTCTGCATGCATGCCGCCGATAAACTGGTCCGGCGCAGCCAGTCGGTAGGCTCGCTGGTAGGCAAGGTCACGCAGCAGGTGCAGTATTATTACGTCACTGGCACGGCCAATCCCTGCCTGAGCCCCTTCTACCCGGTGTTCGGGCCGGGCACGGCCAATCCCGCCGGATACCTGGAGGGTTCCGCCGAATATGACGGCGAGACCTGCTGGTGGCAGAGCAAGAAACACCACCGTAAAGCCCTCTGGCATTTCCCGCACGCCATCAAGATGATACAGCCCCGGATAAAAGAATACGAGCAGGAGATGCTGCAGTCCGTGGAGGGGCGGAATGCCCCGCTGACGCAGTCAACCATAGATAAGTACTACAATAAGGCAAGAAACGTCGTAACGGAATGGGGGGCAAAGCTCGGCGACATGCCCGAGACCAGGCCGGGCTGGCTCTACCGGCGCTACTGGGAAAGCTACAATAAGTTAAACAGGGTAGAATAGGACGCCAATGTCCGGGATAAGGGAGATAGACAGCGCAGCCGATATCGGCAACAGCCTGAAGGTGATCAGGAGCTCTTTCAGGACGGTTGCGCGTGAGCTCAAGCTCACCAGGAAGAACAATCCCACCCATCCCTCCTTCATTACCCTGCAAAGGTTGCTGGAGCAGAAAAAGAAGGCCCGCTTCTTCGGGCTTTTTGAGGACGGCGTCCAAGTTGGTTTCGTGGCCATTGAAAAGGCCGACGGTGATGTATACTACCTGGAAAAGCTAGCGGTGTTGCCGGACCGCCGCCACCGGGGACACGGCAGTAAGCTGGTGGAATTCGTCGCCGGCTACGTCAAAAAAGCGGGCGGGGAGAAGGTGTCCCTGGGTATGATCGACAGCCAGAAAATATTGAAAGACTGGTACCGGTCACTGGGTTTCCGGGAGACAGGGACAAAGAAGTTCGAGCACCTGCCCTTCACAGTCTGCTTCATGAACAGGATTGTCTCATCCTGAAAGGTAAAGCATGATGTCGCTGACATTGGTGCCCGTGGGGCCTGTAACGATAAGTGACCTGCCTATTTTCTGGAACAGTGTATTGGAGTCATACCTGTCGATATAATTTTGCACGTTGATGCCCAGCATGCGCACAGTATCCAGCGAGCGCTGGTCCACCATGGCGCCGGCAGTATCGGACATGAAATCGGAGCCGTCGGTGCCCACACTGGCGACCAGCCAGGGTGAGGTACATTCTTTCAAGGCCAGCATGGAAACCGCCGCGTAGTGCTGGTTCCTGCCGCCTTTGCCGGCCTTCTCGGGCAGGGTAGGTGTCGTCTCGCCGCCGAAAAGCACAACGTCGAAGCCCTTGTATTTCCCCTCCATGAATTCTTTGGCGTGCAGCCGCGCCGCCGCTGCGGTATCCCCCGTCTGATCCGTAGTGACGATCAGCGGATTCAAACCCATATCCCTGGCCTTTTCTGCCATGGCATCGAGTGCAAGCCTGTTGTTTCCAATGATGTGGTTATCGCAGTTGCTCAACTCCTTGGGAGTTTCCGCCTCCAGTCCCTGGCTGCCCCTGCGGATATATTCCACGGCGTTAAAGGGGGATTTATCCAGCAGGTTGTATTTCTCCAGCACTTTTAAGGCGTCCTTGAAGGTGGAGACATCGGGGACGGTGGGGCCCGAGGCAATCGACACCAGGTTATCACCGACTACATCTGAGATGATCAGTGATACTACCTTCGCCGGATCGTAAAACCTGCCCAGGTTGCCCCCCTTGATGAGCGACAGGTGTTTCCTCACGGTATTGATCTCGCCTATCCCGGCGCCACACCTTAAAAGCAAAAGCGTCATATCCCGCTTGTCCTCGAGGGTTACGCCTGCCACCGGGCAGGGCATCAGGGATGACCCTCCCCCCGAAATCAGGCAGATGACAAGATCGTCTTTTCCGATATCGTAGCGTGCTTTCAGTGCAAGCATGTTGCGCACGCCCTGAACGCCTTCGGCATCGGGCACGGGATGGCCCGCGAGCGTAATGCTGATCTTCTCGGTGGGGGAGCCGTCCGATTTGCTGTTGATGGCGCCTGCGGTGATAGTTTCGGCGCCCAGGATGAGCTCGAGCTCGGTAGCCATGAGCCTGGCAGCCTTGCCGCCGCCTATGACAAAGATCCTGCCGTGAGATATGTCGTAAGAAACGCCTTTGATGTTTAACTGCTTGCGCTTCTTATTTAATTTGACTGCCGATTTAAGGAGGTTTCCCGGTAATACCCGGCTTATTCCCGTGTCGATGAGTTCCACCGCTCTGGCTCGAAGTCCGGACCATATCAGCTCTTCACGGTTTCTGATGATCAATTCATATTCCTCAAGACTATTGCACTCCTGAAAACACAAATAAGCGCAACAATTATACCCCTTAAATTCGTGATTGTCATTACTGATGAAAGGAAAATTATTCGTACCCCCGCAATGCCTTGTAACCGGACGGAAGCGGTGATACAATCGCATTGGAAAAACGTTTAATCAAACGGGGAGATTTTTTGCACATTCAATATGTCCCCTATGTCTGGCTGTTTGCAGCGGCGGCGGCGGTTACGCTGGCCCTGGCGGTATATGCGCTGCTGCACAGGGATGTGAGGGGCGCCTTACCTTTCGGCCTCTGCATGTTATTCAGCTCTCTGTGGGCTGCGAGCTATGGGATGGAGAGATCCGGCACCGACCTGCCGACCATCCTCTTCTGGTCAAACATGCAATTTCTGGCCTATGGTATTTGTCCTGTGCTCTGGCTGATCATGGTATTCCTTTTTATCGAGCGCGACCGCTGGGTGACTGCAAGGAATATATCGCTGCTGCTGATAATACCGGCTATCATGTTAATAATGGTCTGGAGCGGCGATCCCTATTCCTTATTGCGGCAGAATATCTACGTTGATACAAGCGGAGATTTCCCTGTTCTGGGCAGGATATTCGGTCCGGCGTTCTGGATACTGCTGGTTTATGCAGACACGCTCAATATTTTATCCATGGTACTGATGGGATGGACCCTGCGCAGAAAATCAATCCTATACCGCAGGCAGGTACTGGTGTTGTTCACAGGCCTGGGTCTGGTGATGCTGCAAAATGCCGCTTACCTTTGCGGTATCTATCCGGCACCCTATATAAACCTTACATCAGTGGTTATCGGCATATCGGGGCTAATCATCGCCTGGGGGATATTCAGCTTCCGTCTCTTCGATATCGTGCCGGTGGCGAGGGAAAACATTATCGAACATATGGCCGACGGCTTAATCGTGCTAGATGCCGATAACAGAATAGCGGATATCAATTTAACGGCAAAAACCATCTTCGGCAAAACATCGGGCGACTCAGCCGGGCAGGATGCCGGGACCTTCTTCAGTAAATGGCCGGAGTTTATTCAAGCTGATTGTGAGAAAGGGAAATTGCCTGGTGAAATGGTCATTGAAACAGGTACTTGCACCAAAATATTCGAGGTATCCTGCACAACGCTGTACGGCAGGTCCGGCAAACGCACAGGGACATTCTTCAGTTTTCATGATGTGACGGAGCAGAGGGAAGCGCAGGCCAGGCTGCTGGAGAAAGAGAGAGCGCTGGCTGCTTCGCAGGAGAGGGAGCGGATGGCAAAAGACCTTCACGATGACATGGGGCAGGTCTTCGGCTTCATCAACGTGCAGGCACAGGCCATCAGACGTGAACTGTCGGGGAATGGCATCAATGTGGCTTCAACCAAACTGGACAGACTGATAGAGGTTACTCAATCGGCACACGGGAAAATGCGCGAGTATATCCACAATATAAAAAATATCGACAGCGTTGAAATGGATTTTTTTGCTGCCCTGAAACAGGAAGTCGAACAGTTTAAAAAGCAGGCCGGCATAAATATCCGGCTGGATGTCCACGACGATTCATGTGCTCAAAAGCTGAAAACCGCCACGGGAAAGCCTATATTGAGTATTATTAAGGAAGCGTTAAACAATGCGCAAAAGCATGCCGGGGCAAAGGATATTTCTATTGCAATCAGATCAGCCGGCGGGGAGATCCTTGCGGTAATAGCAGATGACGGCAGCGGATTCGACCCTGACCAGCTTGAAAAAAGACCGCTGCAGGGGTTAGGATTGAATATAATGAAGGAGCGTGCTGTAGAGATCGGAGGACGGTTGGAAATAGATACGGCACCCGGGAAAGGCACACGGATTATATTAAGTGCCCCGCTGCACGTATAGTTGAACAGGATTCGCCATGAAAGTCATGCTTGTAGACGACCACCCGCTCTTCCTTGAAGGATTGCAAAACCTGCTGGAAGCCCATGGTGTTGAGGTAGCAGGCACTGCTGGAGATGGTCTTCAAGCGCTTGTCAGGGCACGTGAAATGAGACCTGATGTAATCCTGATGGACATCGCCATGCCCGTCTGCAGCGGGTTGGATGCCATCCGGCCCATTAAAGAGGAGTTGCCCGGCGTGAAGATCGTCATGCTCACCTCTCTGGACAACGATGATAACCTGTTTGAAGCTGTTAAAAGGGGCGCTTCAGGTTACCTGCTCAAGAACCTGAATGCGGATGAACTGGTTGCGCTGTTGCACACTCTGGAACGGGGGGATGCCCCCCTCTCTCCTGGGCTGGCCGCCAGGCTCCTTGCGGAATTCTCCCGACAGCCCGAGTCCACCTCGCAGGATGCTAAAGGGGGACAGGAGAAGGCTACCTCCAGGCTAACCCTACGGCAGGCGGAAGTGCTGAAGCTGGTAGCGCAGGGAAAAACGTATAAGGAAGCCGGAGCGGAACTCCATCTAAGTGAACGCACCATAAAGTACCACATGGAGAGAATCCTCCAGTTACTGCAATTGGAAAACCGGTCGCAGGCCATCGCCTATGCAGCCGGTGAAAAAGCCGATAGCAGTGAAAATAAGCTGGAATAAGCCGATACTGCCCGAAAGTACAGCCTGACATCCTGGAAGACTGTACTTTTTTATGTCCGGAACTGTACCTTCAGCCATTGGGTTTAACTCTGCATTGAACTATATTTATCGACAGCGCCGTCAGCAGGGCGCTTCATATAAGCATGGGGTCGGATGAAGGTCTTACTGGTAGATAATCACAGGCTTTTCCTGCAAGGGTTGCAGGCCGTTTTACGTTCCGGCGGTATTCATGTGGCAGGCCTGGCATTGAACGGGGCAGAGGCGGTGGCCCACGCGAAGTCGCTGCACCCGGATGTCGTCATCCTCAACATAAGCGGCAAGTCCCGCAACAACCTGGCAACCGTGCGTCGCATCAGGAACAAGATCCCCACCGCCAGCATTATTGTCTTTGCGGATAACGAAGAGAACCTCCGTGCGGCCGAAGGGGGCGGCGCCTCGGGATACCTGTTGTCGGAGATAAAGAGCGGCCTGTTGATTGAAAAACTCCATGAAATTGAAACAGGAGGGGAAAAGCGGTGAAGCGCGGCAAGCCGGGAAATTTATCCTGCGGCATCCCGCAGTGGGGAAATATCCATTTTCAGGGGATTGAGCATGGGAATACTTAAAAGAGCTGTACCTTTAGCGGTCATTCTGTCCGTGCTGGCATCGCTGCTGCCGCCGGCAAGCCCGGTGTATGCCTTTACGATGTTCACCTGGAGTACTAAAACAAATTTCGATGCCGGCGTTCTGGACAACGTAAATACCTCTTTCAGCGAGGGTGACGTTGTGCTGGTGGCCGATGGCCCCGACGTCGGCGACGGGAGCGACGGTGACCTTTATGTGGATGATGGAACATATTATACCGATTATATAAGGACTGCGGTTAATCAGCAAAGCAACGCCGGCAGCAATGTAGTATATGTATCCAGTACCACTGCCTTTGCCTCGTCCCAGGAGGTACTCATCATTCAGATGATGGGCACAAACATCGGGAAATGGGAAACGAAATATATACAGTCGGTAGGCACCGGTCAGCTTATCCTAACCCAAAACCTTCAGAATACGTATTATACGGGTGGGGGCAACCATGCCCAGGTGATAGAAGTTCCCCATTGGCATAACGTAACACTGTCCTACAAGATAGGTTTTCCCGTCTTCACTTTTGGGTACCTTGCCTGTCATACTTGGGATGGTGCTACTGGGGGCATCGTTTTCTTCAGAGCCAGCGGCACTGTTGATGTGCAATCGCAAACGCGCATTACAGCAACTGGTAGTGGCTTCAGTGGTGGGAGTGGCGGGTCGGGTGGCGATGGTGGAGATGGTGGGGAAGGAGGATATGGCGGAGGCGAATACGGTGACGGCGGCGATGGGGGTGAGCACGGAACTGGCGGAGAAGGTGGTAGCGGTAGTTGTGGTGGTGGAGACGGAGGAGACGGCGCGGGGTGGGGATATTGGGGCGATGCCGGCAGCCCGGGCACTAGCGGCAGCGGCCCGTTGGCTGGCGCACCCGGTCAGGGAGGAGGCAATGGCAGCAGCGATGACCTTTCCCTGTTGCAAATAGGCAGCGGTGGTGGCGGTGGAGACGGAAGCCGGGGTGGATGGGGTGGTGGCGGTGGCGGCGGCGGTGGGGGTGGCGATTTAAGTTTCGGGGTTGAAGGGTGCGATGGAGAATCGGGTGGAGATGGAGGCTCAGGTGGCGACGGCGGCAGGGGCGGCGGCGCAGTAATAATATTTGCCAAGTCAATAATCGTATATGGAGACATTGAAGCAAAAGGGGCGAACGGTTGGCCAGGAAATGCAGGAGAAGATGGTGGAGATGGAGGGGATGGTGGCTGCGGAGGTTATGGGGATTTAATATGTGGTGGAGCCGGAGGTGGCGGTGGTAGAGGAGCAGAGGGCGGCTACGGTGGAGATGGAGGAGGAGGAGGAGGTGGTGGTGTTGTATGGCTGGCTGCCGAAAACCTCATTCTATCCGACGGTGTTGTGGCTTTGAATGGAAATGGCGGAAGTAATGGCGCTGGTGGGTCCGGAGGGGAGGGGGGAGAGGGTCACAATGGTCTTTGCAACTGGGTGGAGAAGTGTTGCGGTGGTACAGGTGATGACGGCTCCGAAGGACCCACGGGCCCAATCGGCGCTACCGGCAGCGCGGGCTACGGCAGCAAAATACGCCTGGATTACTGTAACCTTTCAGGATGCACCAGCCCCGGCCCGGGCTGCATATCGGGTCTTTGCTGCACTACCGGAACTATTGCCTCCGATGTCCGGGACAGGGAGACAGCCACATGGGAACGGTTTAGCTGGACCGAAACCCTGCCTGCAAATACAGATATAACTTTTGAGATCAGAGCCAGCGATACCCTCTTCGCCAAGGAAGATAATACCATCCCCTGGATTTCATTGGGCGGCAGCAGCCCGGTGTACACCGGTTTGCCCGCGGGACGATATATACAGTGGAGGGCTACGCTGACTACCAGTGACAACCGCTATTCGCCGATGCTGCACCACGTTGCTGCAGAGTTTACAGGTTATGCCCAGGTTACAACCAACGATGCCACTGATATAACCACGGACGCAGCCACCCTGCATATGAGCTATACCCTCGGGGATGCAGACGATGTCGAGGCCTGCTTCGCCTACAAGAAGTCCTCCGACTTAACCTGGACCTATACTTCCTGGGTTTACAAAACTGAGCCGGGTACTCACACCGAGTCTATCTCCGGACTGGACTCCGATACGCAGTATGACTTCAATGCCCATGTCAGGCATTGGTGGTTAGGTGGAATTGAGTGGGAAGTCGAAGGTGACATCTCACAGTTCACCACCTTAAAAATCCCGCCAACCGTTACTACCAGCGCCGCCGACAATATTACGAATACATCAGCCTCCCCGAACATGAGCTACACCCTGGGTGATTACATCCCGTCCGATGTACGCTTCGCCTATAAGAAATCAGCCGATCCGGATTGGACCTATACTTCATGGGTCTCCCAACCGGCTTCGGGCAGCCATGCCGAAACGCTGTCGGGGCTTCAACCGGGCGCCCAGTACGACTTCAAGGCTGTTCTTAAATATGATTCCACGGCAATGGAGGGCAGCACTCTCCAGTTCACCACCCTGAAAAGCCCACCCACCGTTGATATCAATGCCACAGAAAATATTACGGCCAATTCAGCCACCCTGAAAATGACATATACCATGGGGGATTACACTGCCATCGATGTGCGCTTCGGATACAAGAAGAGCGTAGATCCCGGCTGGAGCTATACTTCCTGGACTGCCAAATCTGCGCCGGGCACCTATGCCGAACCGCTCTCCGCACTCAACTCTAATACACAATACGACTGCATTGCCCAGCTTAAATATGACTCTACAGAGATACAGAATGGCCCCCACCAGTTCACCACCCTGAAAATCGAGCCCTCTGTCGCCACCGATCCCTCCGATAATGTAACCATAACCTCAGCCACTTTGCACATGAGCTATACTATGGGTGATTACAGTCCGGTGGACGTGCGCTTCGATTATAAAAAAACCGCCGACGCTGTCTGGACCAATACTCCATGGGTTTCCAAATCAGCACCGGGCAGCCATGCCGAAACGGTGCTGGGACTTGCCCCGGGCGTACAGTACGATTTCAAAGGCCGGCTCAAGTATAACTCCACCGAGATAGAGGGCGCTACCCGCCAGTTTGCTACAGGGACTGTTCCGCCCACTGTTATTACCAATCAGGCCGGTACAGTTACGTCCAGCTCAGCAGTCCTCAACGGCAGGCTGACCTCCCCGAGCACTGCTGCTATGGTAAATGCGTCATTCCGGTGGGGTACCGAACGGGGAGGCCCCTATCCCAACACCACACCACCACAGGCGCTGAACACCATCGTGTCATTCTGGTCAATTCTGGTCGGTCTTGCACCTGATACGACCTATTATTTCACGGCAGTGGCTGACGGAGGCATCCACGGCATCGCCAACGGAAACGAACAGAGTTTCACCACCGTTCCTCTGCAGAGGAATTTTACGATACAGGGCACGACGTCTGGCAATACACCCCTGTCTTCAAGCCAGTCTCCCTCAGTTACCACACCACCTGTGTCACTCCCCAATATCATCGTGCAGAGCGCTTCCCTGTCCGCATCCAGCGTCATACCCGGTTCCCCCGTTGAAGTAAGCGTAAATGTCATCAACAGGGGTACGGCCAACGGCAGCGCAGCCATCAAGCTCTACATAAACGGGGAAGTGGAGAGTGTCCAGGGCGTGACCGTTGCCGGCGGCAAGGCAAAGTCACTCAGCTTCACCATTGCCAGAAACCAGCCCGGTACATACATGGTCTATATCGGAAGCTACCCGGCGGGTAGCTTCGTGGTGCAGGAGTATCTTGATCCCGACATTATCCTCTATATCAGCCTGGGCATGATCTTCACCTCTTTCATCCTCAGCATCGTCTATATCAGAAGAAGGCGGGCAGAAGAACATTGATCCGTGCCGAATCAATGCCGGTACGCCACCGGCATTTTCCATTTCCAGGAGCTCATTACTTCATGGATCTTTTTAATCAAACGGTCAACTATGTTCTTCGTATTGCTTTATTCGGATATAAATACTATAATGCCACAGGCGATTTTTAGCAGGCCGGACAAGGATCAGCCGGATCAATGAGGAGGTTCTAATCGTCGGCGGTAAAGGCGGGGCGGTCTTTATGCGCCCGCGCGGCTTATCCTGAAAGTGCGGAGTGATCCCTGGTGGATGGTAAATGAGGATCTTTAGGAGAGCTCTACCACTGGCGATTATCCTGTCGCTTCTGGCAGTGTTTTTACCACAGATAAAACCCGCCTATGCCCTCACACAATATATCTGGGAAACCCAGGCCGCCTTCGAAGCTTGCCTGCTTAATAACGTAGATACCACTACCAATCCCGACGCCGTTATGCTGGCTGTCAGTACCGATGTGGGCGACGGGTCTTACGGTGACCTCACTGTGAGCAGCACCGTATACACCGATAATAACAGGGCTGCAATCAACCAGCAGAGCAATGCCGGCAGCAACGTGGTATATGTAGCGGACACTACTGGCTTCTTTTCTTCCCAGGAAATACTCGTCATTCAGATGTCGGGTACAGACGCCGGGAAATGGGAAACGAAATATGTACAGTCAGTCGGCGCAGGACAGCTTGTGCTGACCGCAAACCTGCAGAATACGTATTATACGGGCGGGAGCAACCATGCCCAGGTGACAGAGATTCCCCACTGGAATAATGTGACGGTGAACAGCGGTGGGCAGATTCAGTGCCATGCCTGGGACGGTTCCACGGGAGGCATTGTTATTTTCAGGGCCAGAGGCACTGTAGATGTGAATGGAAACCTGGGCATCTCAGCGAATGCCAAAGGGTTCGGTGGCGGCAATGGAGGGTCGGGTGGCAGCGGTGGAGGAGGTGGGAATGGAGGAGATGGGGCATGGAGTCCCTACCGGGACGGAGATGACGGGGGGGAGAGCGGAACCGGCGGAGAAGGTGGCAACAGCGGTTGCGGTTGTTGCGGAGACGGAGGAGACGGCGCCCGGAGGGGACACGATGGTGGTAACGGCAGCTCGGGCAGCAGCGGCGCCGGCCCGGCAGCGGGTGGCTCCAGTCAGGGGGGAGGCAACGGCAGCAGCAATGACATGGCCCTGCTGCAAATAGGCAGCGGCGGCGGCGGCGGCAGTGGAGGTGACGGTGGATACGGCGGAGGCGGCGGTGGCGGTGGCGGCGCCGGCGATCTCTCCACAGCCTATGATGCCGAAGATGGAGAATCGGGCGGACATGGGGGGGCAGGCGGCTCCGGGGGAAGGGGTGGCGGTGCCGTGATCATATTTGCAAAGTCAATTGACATTGCAGAAGGATACATCAAAGCGAATGGAAACGCCGGCAATGACGGAAACAACGGGAATGGCGGCGGGGACGGAGGGTACGGCAGTGATGGTTCCGAAGGGTCTGCTGTTTGCGGTGGCGGTGGTGGCGGCGGCGGCGGTGGAGCAGAAGGTGGAGAGGGGGGATCAGGCGGCGGCGGCGGCGGCGGCGGCGTGATCTGGCTGGCTGCCAAAAACCTCGTTTTATCTGATCAATGTGCCCGTGTTCAGGCGATGAATGGAAACGGGGGTACCGCTGGGGCCGGAGGGTCAGGTGGGGATGGAGGTATGGAGGGATGGGGTGGCTGTGCTATACCTTTTTATTGCTGCGGAGATGACGGTGAAAATGGGCCGGATGGACCCGATGGCGCTAATGGCGTTAACGGAGGCACAGGCTCCGGCAGCAAAATACGCCTGGATTACTGCTCTCTTTCGGGCTGCAGCTCGCCTGCCCCGGCCTACACTTCAGGACAGTACTAAAACACCGGCACCATTGCCTCGGATGTCCGTGATACCGGCACATCGGGGGAAATCTGGTATTACCTGGGCGGGTGGATGGAGACTTCCCCAACTGCGACAATCACTTTCGAGGCCAGGGCCAGCGATACGCCGTTCGCCATGGATAATAATACTATCCCCTGGATTTATATCGGCGTAAGCGGCAGTGGCATCCTTCCTAAAGGCAGATACATACAGTGGCGGGCTACACTGACCAGCGATTACGGTTTCGATTCGCCTATACTGCATAGAGTTACAGTGCAATTTCGATTTACACCACAGGTCACCACCCAGGCTGCCGATAATCTTACTCATAGCTCGGCTACTCTGAATATGAGCTATGACCTGCGGGATTACAGCACGGCGGATGTCCGTCTCGCCTATAAGAAATCATCCGACTCGACCTGGACTCAGACTTCCTGGGTCTCCAAATCGGCATCAGGCACTCACGCCGAGTGGATCAGCGGCCTTACTTCCAACACCCAGTACGATGTCAAAGCGAAGCTTAAATATGACTCTACCACTATTGAAGGCGACACGCTGCAGTTCACCACGGAAAAGATACCGCCCACGGTTTCCACCGATTACGGCAGCGCCACCAGCTCGAGTAAAGCCAGCCTGAGATTGAGCTATACCCTGGGGGAATACAGCACGGCCGATGTCCGCTTCGCTTATAAAAAATCCGCCGACCCGGGCTGGAGCTATACATCATGGGTTACAGACCCTAAGCCTCCCGGTACGCCTTATTTTGAAACAATTTCCGGGCTGACCGCTGACACCCAGTATGATTTCAAAGCCGAGCTCAGATATGACTCTACCATGATTGAAGGCAACACCCGCCAGTTCACCACAGATCAAACTGAACCTACCTGCACTGCCATAGCAGCAGATAACATAACCCTGAACTCAGCCAACCTGAATATGAGCTATACCATTGGAGGCTACGACACGGTCCGGGTCCATTTCGTTTACAGCACATCTACTTCTGGACCCTGGACTGATACATCCTGGGTTGATAAAACTGAATCAGGTACCTATATAGAGACGATTACCGGCCTGACCTCCAGCATGACATACTATTTCAGAGCGGAACTCAGATATGAATCCACTGTGAGACAGAGCAGCATACTGCAGTTCACCACTTTAGAACTGCCTACCGTTACTACCGATGCAGCCACGGGCATTGGCGGTGACTCAGCCATCCTGAACATGACATATACCGTGGGCGACTATGCTCCGGTAGACGTGCGTTTCGCCTACAAGAAGTCCGCCGATCCCGGCTGGACTGAGACGCCCTGGATATCCAAACTGTTGGATGGCACTCATGCCGAGCCGCTCACCGGACTTGCGCCCATTACACAGTACGATTTCAAGGCCAGGCTCAAGTATAACTCCTCCGAGATAGAGGGCGCTACCCGCCAGTTCGCCACCGGAACGATACCTCCGACAGTTATTACCAATCAGGCCGGTACAGTTACTTCCAGCTCAGCAGTCCTCAACGGCAGGCTGACCTCCCTGGGCACTGCTGCTATGGTAAATGCGTCATTCCGGTGGGGTACCGAACGGGGAGGCCCCTATCCCAACACCACTCCACCACAATCGCTGAACACCATCGTGTCATTCTGGTCAATCCTGGGCGGTCTTGCACCTGATACGACCTATTATTTCACGGCAGTGGCTGACGGAGGCATTCACGGTATCGCCAACGGAAACGAGCAAAGCTTCACAACACAACCTCCCAGCCAGCAGAACACCACACATTCCAATACAAATACACATGGTTCCGGCCAGTCACCCTCCGTTACTGCATCCCCGGTATCGCTGTCCAATGTCATCGTGCAGAGCGCCTCACTGTCCGCATCCAGCGTCATACCCGGTTCCCCCGTTGAAGTAAGCGTAAATGTCATCAACAGGGGTACGGCCAACGGCAGCGCAGCCATCAAGCTCTACATAAACGGGGAAGTGGAG
>JAQUQM010000032.1 GCA_028716085.1 Dehalococcoidia bacterium
TATTTAAAAACGCCAAACGCGCAGTGGAACTGGGCGTCAACGCCATCATGGTTAACTATATTGCAGTAGGGCTGCCCGTCTTGCAGGCGCTGGCAGAGGACCCTGAGATCAATGTACCCATCCTCGCGCATATGGATGTGGCAGGCGCGCTTTATATGTCGCCCTACCACGGCATGAGCTCACACCTGGTACTCGGCAAATTGCCCAGGCTGGCCGGCGCGGACATAGTGGTGATACCGGCGCCTTACGGCAAAGCTCCCGTCATCTCAGAGAAATTCGCTGCCGTTGCGCGCAACCTCACTTATCCGTTGTATAATATCAAGCCCACCTGGCCCATGGCATCCGGCGGCATAACACCGTCCATGGTCCCCAAGGTTATGCAGGAACTGGGCAACGACATCGTCATCGGCTCGGGCGGCGGTATCCATGCCCACCCCAATGGACCCGTAGCAGGCGGCAAGGCTTTCAGGCAGGCCATCGATGCAACTTTGAAGGGTATATCGCTTGAAGAATATGCCAAAACGCATAAAGAGCTGGCTGCTTCAGTCCAGGCGTGGGCGGACCCCTTCAAAAAGGGGGTGTAAAGGGAGTCTACCATGAGCGATATACAACAATACGCTATTTCTGAATATCCCGATGTTCCCGATATCTACCGCAGGCTGGAGGAGCTTATCAGCCAACCGATGCGCGAGGTGCGGCATGAGAGGATGCAGGAATACCTTGCCTATTTCGAGAAAAAATGTGCGCGCTCCAAGGCATTGACCGATAAAGCCAAGCAGTTTATCCCCGGCGGAGTACAGCATAACCTGGCCTTCAACTACCCCTTCCCCATTGCCATTGAAAAAGCGGAGGGGGCTTATCTCTGGGATGTGGACGGCAATAAATATACTGATTTCCTCCAGGCTGGCGCACCCATTGTGCTGGGCAGCAATTACGCGCCGGTGCGCGACAGGGTTATCGAGCTGTTGCATTCCTGCGGGCCGGTTACCGGGCTGTTCCACGAATACGAGCTGAAACTGGCAGAGATGATCAACCGCCATATGCCCGCAGTTGAGATGTTCCGCATGCTGGGTTCCGGGACTGAGAGCGTTATGGCAGCCATCAGGGCGGCGCGCCTGTTTACAAAAAAGAATAAAATCATCAAGGTCGGCGGGGCGTACCACGGCTGGAGCGATTCGATGGTGTTCGGCATGCACATTCCCGGCACAGGACGGATGGAGGCGGCCGGTATCCCCACCGGCGCTACGGACAATACGCAGGAGTTTTACCCGCATGACCTGGAGGCATTGAGAAAAAGGATGACTGCCAACCGCCGCGCAGGCGGGACGGCCGCGGTCATCGTGGAGCCGGTCGGGCCGGAAAGCGGTACCCGCCCGGTGCCTTTTGAATTCAACGGCGAGGTGCGCAAGCTGTGCGATGAGTTCGGCGCGTTGCTCATCTTCGATGAAGTCGTGACGGGTTTCAGGCTGGGCATGGGCGGGGCGCAGGGTTATTTCGGCGTCAAACCCGACCTGACGATCTTCGGTAAATGCGTCACCGGCGGCTACCCGATGGCAGGAGGGGTAGGCGGACGGGCGGATATTATCCAGTGCTTTGCTGCCGGAATCGGAGGGACGGGTGAGCGCGCCTATATAGGGGGGACGCTCTCCGCCAATCCCCTCTCGTGTGTGGCAGGCTATTACGCCCTGCTCGAAATGGAGCGCACCAACGCTCCGGTCATCGCCGGGAAGGCCGGCGACAGGCTTACCAGGGGCTTGAAGCAGATAATTGAACGTCATAAGCTTCCCTACGTGGTTTACAACCAGGGATCGATCGTTCATCTGGAAACCTCCGGCGTCATGCTGCTTGATTTCAATAACCTGGACCGCCTGCTGAAAGAAATGAAGCCCCGTAAAGAGATGATCGAAGAGATGGGAGCGGCCTATATGGCCAACGGTGTCATCACACTGGCCGGATCACGCATGTATACCAGCATGGCAGATACAGACGCCATCATAGATGATGCATTGGGCAAATTCGAAGTAGTGTTTTCCAGCATAGAAGGTGTCTAATCGCCGGTCATTTCAAATATCAGAAGAGCACAGGGCCGGCTTTGAAGGTTGGATATCCAATATAGTCAAAGCGATCAAAATGTGAAGGAGGCTGTCCGTGGATCAACAATACAGGGTCTATGGCTATCGATGGGTCGTCCTGGGTATCTATATGTTCGTAGCGGCGTTGACACAGCTGTACTGGCTCAATTTTGCCTCCATAGCTACATATATCGAGGAAATGTTCAAGATCCCGGCCAGCGATATACAGTGGTTCACCCTGATTTTCCCGCTGGTACAGGTGCTACTCACTATCCCTGCGGGAATCATTATCGATAAAATCGGCTTTAAATGGGGCGTCGGCATCGGCGCAATCTTCACCGGCCTGTTTGCACTGCTGCGTATATTTGTCCCGCCCTCGTTTGAGATGTTGTTGATCGCCCAGGCAGGCATTTCCCTCGGACAGCCGTTTGTCCTCAACGGCGTAACCAAGCTGGCAACCATGTGGTTCTCGCCGAAGGAGGAAGCTACCGTGGTAGGGCTGGGCTCACTGGCACTCTTTGTGGGCATGATAGTGTCACTGGGATTGACGCCGGCGCTGGTACAGGATATGGGTTTCAGCCAAATGTTGTGGATCTACGGCATTGCAGGTTTGATCGGAATGCTGGCTTTCATCTTCTTTATCAAGCCCCGCCCGGCAACACCTTCGCGGGCTCCCGAGCAGGACCAGCCGGAGGTCAAATGGGGCGGCATGGGAGTTATCCTCAAGAACAGGAATTTCCTCCTGCTGGGTTTTGTAGCCCTTATCGGCATCGGCGTTTTCAACGGGCTGACAACCTGGCTGGAGAAGATACTGCATGATATGCACAATATGGCTCTGACCGATGCGGGCAATGTATCGGCCGTGTTGATTTTCAGCGGCCTGGTCGGATGTTTCGTCATCCCCTTTATTTCAGATAAAATAGGGCGCAGGAAGCCTTTCCTGATACTGGCGCCGCTGGTGGGAGCGCTGTGTATAACCGCCCTCATATTTATCCAGGGCTATACAGCCAATATGCTCAACGGCATAGCACTGGGTTTTTTCCTGATCTCAGCCCTGCCGGTCATGCTCACTATGTCGGCCGAGATAACCGGGCCCAGGTATGCCGGAGTATCAGTGGGCTATTTGCAGCTGCTGGGGAATGTAGCCGCAGTAATTCTGGTGCCTACCATAGAGGGCTTGAATTCCGCAACCGGCCAGTTCGTCCTGCCTCTGATTATACTGGCGGTATTGCTCCTGATATCCTTTACAATAGCTTTATTCATACGGGATACGCATCCGGGGGCCGCAGTTTAGCTATATAATATCTTTGCAGGATCAGATTGTTTGATTCGAGGAGTGAAATTAGTTGGAATTAACACCTGTTGATTTATTGCCTCATTTTAAAACCGTGGGAAGCGATCTCTATACCAGGGGCATGGTTTCCATGCACGGTGGTAATCTCAGCTTCAAGCAAGAAACCAGCCTGTGCATCACGCGCAGCGGCAGCAGGTTGGGATACCTGGAAGAATCCGATCTGATTGTGACCGGGGTGGATCAGGACGACGAAAACACGCCCAGAGCATCTTCGGAATTGGCCGTCCACCGCGCCATCTACACCAAAACCCCCTTTGCTGCCATAGTGCACTGCCACCCGGTCCACGCCACAGCGCTTTCCATCAACCGCGATAAGATCTTTCCTCAGGACGAGGCGGGCAAGATATTTATCCCCACCGTGCCTGTGATAGGTTTCGGCAGAGAACCTGTTCCCGGCGCATTCGCCGATGAGGTGGCCGAAGCGCTGAAAACGAGCGCAGTAGTGCTGGTGCATAAGCACGGCAGCTTTGCCAGAGGTATGACGCTGGAGGAAGCTTACGTAATGACGGAGCTGCTTGAGATAAGCAGCCACATCCTGTACATGCTGGAAACCATGAAACCCTGAAGCCAAAAAAGCTTGCAGAATCCGTATCTCAAAATAGTTATGCCAAGCAGGCCTGTAAGCCGAATTCTGTGTCCTGTATGAAACAGGGCGGTGATCATCCATCTAGCTCCGATGTTGCCATCGGAGTCATGCGACCAACCCGGGGTCAGCCCAGGCATGCCATCGCCCCCTATTAGGTCTTGCTCCGGGTGGGGTTTACACGTCCGGCCGGTCACCCGGCCGCCGGTGAGCTCTTACCTCACCATTTCACCCTTACCCTTCTTACAAAGGGCGGTATGTTTCTGTTGCACTTTCCGTAGGGTCACCCCTCCTGGGCGTTACCCAGCACCCCGCCTGGTGGAGTTCGGACTTTCCTCCCCGATATCATCGGGGCGATCACCCGGCCTGCTTGGCTAATTTTAATGTACACCCTGTCCGGTGACAGGTCAAATGATTCAGTTCAGGAAAAGTATACGTCCGCAGTTGCTGCAGGTAACAATGGTACCACCCCTTACCCTCTGCAGCTCGCTGACCGATAGCATTACCCTGCAACCCATACACCTGCCCTGTTCCACCCTTACCACAGCCTGTCCCTTGGTTTTTTTGATATTTTCGTACGAGGTCAGCGCCTCCCTGTCAACCTCCGCCAGCGCCTCCTTGCGCTTGTTTTCCAGATCCGCCAGTTCGGCTTTTAATAATTCTATCTGCCCTTTAAGTTCCTGCTGCTCCTGCTGCCACACGCGCTCCGCTGCGGCAAACTTCTCACGCAGTAATTTCAAGCTGCCCTTGCCCGCTTCTATTTTTTCCATCAGGTCCAGCAGCACATCGTCTTTTTTCCCCAGCCTGGCCTTGAGCATCTCGGCTTCCTGCTCATAGCCGAGCAACTCCTTGGGATTCTTTACCCTGCCGCTGTACAGTTTATCGTTTACCGGTATCAGGTTCCTGCGTATCTCTTCAGCTTCCCAGTCCAGCTCCTTATATTGTTTTTCAAGCTCTGCCTGGTTTTTCGTAGCGTCAGCCAGCTCGGTACTGGCTTTTTCGAAGGCTTCGTTATGGGCAAGCTGGCGGTTTAAATCGTCGAGGGATTTTAGCCTGGTCTGAACTGCCTGCTCAACCTGCTGCAATTCGAAGACACGTTTCGCCGTGCTCATAAGAGGGAATTCTACGGCACGATATGCGCTGTGTCAATATACGTTTAGTGCGGATAATCCAGGATCACTATCTGCGTGGCTGAAGGGATATTGGTTCTGGTAACCACCAGTTTTGGCTGTGTTACGCTCTCCTTAATGCCGAATTCCTTGAGAAATTTCTCGGGAAAATCCAGATCCCGCTGTTCAGCCGCGGTTTTGAAATGCATGGGAACGACGAATCCGGGATTCATATTTCTCACCAGATCTGCCGCTGCCGACTGGCTGATAGTGGAATGGGCGCCAACCGGTATAAAGAGCACGTTTATATTACCCAGCTCACCGATCATCTCCGGTGAAAGGGCATGGCCCAGGTCACCCAGGTGACAGAGGGTGACACCGTCTATCTCAATTACATAAATCGTATTTTTACCCGATTTACTGCCCTTGGCATCATCATGAAAGGTGGCTATGCCGGTTATATAGGTATCCTTCACTTCATATTCGCCGGGCCCCTTGATTATCCTGCAATCACCCTCGATCAAATCAACAGCGGCGTGGCCGGCATGCGCATGGCTTACCATGGCGATATCAGCCAGGACCTTGCCCAATGAATAACCCGTTTCCGGCGGACACGGGTCGGTAATTAATGTCGCTTCCTTGCCTTTAATACGAAAACATGAATGTCCTAACCATGTAATATCCATCTAAAAACCCTCGTTATAATCAAGATACAAAGGATGGGTCTTTAGTATAGCAACAGGAACCTAAAACTTCAATTTAAAGCCGTCCTAAATCTTTATGCTATAATCCAGACCATGCACATACTGGCGATAGAAACATCCTGCGATGAAACCGCAGCTGCCGTCGTTGAGGATGGGAAAACTATCCGTTCAAATATTATAGCTTCCCAGGTGGAAATTCATGCCCGCTACGGCGGCATTGTCCCGGAGGTGGCCTCCCGGCAGCATATGCTTACCATCGTGCCTGTCATGGAGCAGGCCCTCAGGGAAGCAAATATGAACCTCGGCGAGATGGACGCCCTGGCGGTTACCAGAGGCCCGGGCCTGGCAGGATCGCTGATCGTAGGAGTCAATTTTGCCAAAGCCCTGGCACTGACCAATCATCTGCCTATCACCGGCATCAATCATCTCGAAGGCCACATCTACGCCAACTGGCTGGGTACGACCAAACCTGAATTACCCTGCCTGTGCCTGATAGTTTCTGGCGGTCACAGCGATATGATCCTGATGGAGGATCACGGCAAATTCCGCAAGCTGGGCAATACCAGGGATGACGCCGCCGGTGAGGCATTCGATAAAGGAGCCAGGATACTCGGCCTGCCTTATCCGGGGGGGCCGTCCATCCAGAAGGCGACACATGGAGTAGCCACTTCACTGACATTGCCACGCGCCTGGCTGAAGGAAAGCGATGATTTCAGCTTCAGCGGAGTCAAGACTGCGCTGCTTCACCTGGTGGAAGGAAAAGGACCTGTCGATTATACTTGGATCAAAGAGGCGGCGGCAGCCTTCCAGGACGCTATCGTAGAAGTACTGGTTACCAAGACTATCCAGGCCGCCATCAGGTTGAACGTAAAGCAGATCCTGCTTGCAGGAGGTGTGGCGTCCAACAGCGCTTTGAGAGCCAGGTTCCTCGCAGACTCTTCAATCCCTGTACTGATTCCGCCGCCCGTGCTTTGCACGGACAATGCCGCCATGATCGCTTGCTGCGCTTACTATCATCGTGCGACAGGTGACGGTAACGGGGACGACCTCGATGTTATACCCGGACTCGCTTTGGGATAATAGCCATGGGACACCGGCTGCAGTCCTTGAGACGGCAATACTTATGATAAAGATGCAGCAGTCCCTGCTGCCGGCAGGCTGACAGCCTGCCGGGCTGATCAAGCGATAACATAGATCTCATGTATCTGGTTATTTCATTCTCTGACAGGGAATGGTACTCGCTGTATATATCTATAACTCTGCAGATCAGGCTTATATCGCGGTTCTCAAGCGCCAGGGACGCAAAGTACGGCAGCACTACATTAACCGCTATTTCCGCAGCCTTGCCTCTCCCCAGCAGAGCGCTGCATATGTCACTGCATACACCAAAATCATAATGCCTGCCCCAGTATCCTCCAGCTTCAATAATAAGTCCGTTTTCAATCTGAAGGCCGGCTCTGACCGGTGAGCCACACCCAAGCAATTCCAGCAGGCCTTCTGATAACCCGCTGTAAAAATATCGCTGTAAAAGAATACTCAATGCCGCCAGCCTTCTGGAGGGATGATTTCCAGGCCGTATACCATGAAAACACCACTCCGAGGATTGAAGCTGCCGTAACATGTCAGTGCGTGCACTCCACCTGCGCTCCAGCGTGTCGATCTCTTCATCTGTGAAAAAGGAAGCGTTACCAGACCTCTGCGAAGGAAGCAAGCCGGCTACGCCGAAAAGGCAGGCACGCAATGTAAGCACATCTTCCTGTAATAACTCCCTGATGCCACCAAGTGGCAGCTTTTGAGCCGTTCTCTCAAACGGTACAGTGTTGCGCGCATAACCCAGTGCTCTGGCTATATGGCTATACAGCACCTGCTCTGGATCTCCCCGGCATAATTCCAGTTTAAATTTATTTACTTTTTGCTGGAACCTCTCAACACCGGCTCTTTGCAATGTTTGATGAATAACTCTCTCGTTATATCCCGAACTAATATAACCACAGGTTTGCCGCATCTTTTTTCTCGACACTGGATTACAGGTATGTTGAGACAGATACCGGCCTAAAATAACGGTGGGAATCACAGCGCCGTTTTGCGCCGTAGCGGGTAACCCGCCGCCTTCCCACATGGCAACATGCAGGATTATAGTATTGTATGACGGGTCGCGGTGATGCCCGTGGCTGTGCCAGAGATCGGAGGAAACATGTATCTCAACGTCTCCGTGCACTTTCTTATCATCAATGATTAAGATTGCATCCTGAAAATCACAACCCTTCCTGACGCTGTCTCTTCCCGGATACAGCACCTGTACCCTGACCCCTGAATCAGCTTCCATTACCGGGAGAGACCGGCTCTCCCAGAGGAGCGCGATATCTTTCTCTCTAATTGATTTTTTCATCCTACACTATAACGTGTAAAACCGGGTAAAAAAAGGGGAAGCACCTGATCCTTGCTTGCTAAGGCCCGGCCTTGTATTTAAAACTGGATCTCTCGGCGATGATAGAGAGCAATTTGGAAGAAGCTCCCCTGGGCTCATATTGTCCTTTTTCCCATTCACTGATAGTCTGCTGCCTTGTGCCCAGTTGCTCCGCCATCTCTACCTGGGTAAGCTTCATGTGTTTTCTTAAAGCTCGAATACGCCCGGCATTCCAGTTCTGCTTGCTCCTGCCACCTTTCATTGTATAATTTTACACGTTAACGGATAATGAATCAAGCCCCGTAGTTTCAAACTGTCAATATTCCCTGGACAAAAATGATTGACATCTCTGCTATACTTAAATAAAAAGCGACAGGTAGATCGAATATGGCTTTTTCAGAATCAATTATTATACAGGCGTGGAAACGATCGGGAGGAAGGTGTGAATGTATGCGTGTAAACCACGCCCACGGCAAAGTTCGCTGCGAACGGCCTGTAAAGTGGCCTAATAGGGGCATAGAGACAATAGGCGCATGGGAGGTGCGCAGCGCAAGCGGCAACAATCTGGATACTCTTGAAGATTGCCAGATAACATGCTGGGCCTGTCACATAGCCACATTCTGATCATATTCCCGCGGATTTCCATCGATAACCGTTAATATATGACCGTTCAACCATATGCCTGTTTTAAAGAGCACAAACATGCATTAGACATCAATGCTTGTCCAATGGCAAAATTAATATATCGATTTGAAATTGAACGGAAATACCTCATGCCGATCTATGAATACAGATCTGTAAAAAAGGGATGCAACCACTGTTCGAAGGGTTTCGACGTCATCCAAAATATAAAAGACAGCCCGATATCCGCATGCCCGCAATGCGGGGCAGCAGTCAAACGGGCTATATCCAGGTTTTCGGCCTGTGTCATAGAGGGCGCTCCGGAAACAGCCTCAGTGGAAAATAAGCTCCGCGAATACGAGTCCGAAGGCAAGTGGAGTCATGCCGCTGAGCTAGCCGATAAGTCGGGGCTGAACGACAGGGCCATGGACGACTACAAAAAGGCAGGCTACAACTTTTAATTCCCTCTTCATTACACTGAATTATTAGCAGTCACCTCTTTACATTGATAATTTTTTATGCTAATATATTTAGCAGTCTCTTTAAGAGATTGCTAATTTTTATAGGAGGTAAGTATGGCTGTAAAGATTCAACCTTTGGGTGACAGGGTAGTTGTTAAGCCCCTTGAGAAAGAGGAAAAGACGAAGAGTGGCATATATATACCCGATACTGCAAAGGAAAAACCACAGGAAGGTAAAGTCCTGGCCGTTGGTCCGGGCAAATTGACCGAAGATGGAAAAAGATTACCCATGGATGTTGCCGTGGGAGATATCGTTATCTTCGCCAAGTATGGTGGTACCGAGATCAAGGAAGACGATGAGGAACTGGTCATCCTCAGGGAAAGCGATATCCTCGCCAAGAAAAAATAGCCGGTTTAATAAAAATATTTTATTCAAAATGGAAAATTTAACAGGAGGAAAGAGGTAAATGGCAAAACAAATTAAATATGGAGAAGATGCCCGCCGGGCTTTAAAGAACGGCATTGACGCCTTGACCAATGCAGTCAAGGTAACGCTGGGCCCGCGCGGCCGTCCCGTGGCGCTGGATAAGAAATTCGGACCGCCGAGCGTGATAAATGACGGCGTAACCATCGCCAAAGACGTCGAGCTGCCCGATCCCTTCGAAAATATGGGTGCCCAACTGGTCAAGGAAGCGTCTTCCAAGACCAACGACAAATGTGGAGACGGCACAACCACCGCTACCGTTCTGGCCCAGGCTATTGTAACCGAGGGTTTCAAGAACATTGCCGCGGGAGCAGACGCAATGTCGCTTAAACGTGGCATTGAGCTGGCAGTTCAGCACATGGTAGCCGAGTTGAAGAAGATGGCTACACCTGTTACTACCAAGGAACAGGTAGCCCAGGTTGCCACTATATCGGCGGCTGACTCTCAGATCGGGAACCTGATCGCCGAGGTAATGGAGAAGGTCGGTAAAGACGGCGTTATTACTGTAGAAGAATCCAAGGGGCTTCAATTCGAAACAGATTATGTTGAAGGCATGCAGTTCGACCGCGGCTATATCAGCCCCTATTTCATCACCAATGCCGAGCAGATGAAGACCGAGATTGAAGATCCTTACATCCTTATCACCGACAAGAAAATCTCCGCCATATCGGAACTGCTCCCCGTCCTGGAGAAAGTCCTGCAAATATCTAAGAATCTTGTGATAATAGCTGAGGACATCGAGGGTGAAGCCCTGGCTACACTCGTTGTCAACAAGCTCAGGGGCACGCTCAACTGCCTGGCTGTTAAAGCCCCCGGCTTCGGCGACAGGCGCAAGGCAATGCTGGAAGATATCGCACTGCTGACCAGCGGCAAGGTTATCTCCGAGGAAATCGGCCGCAAGCTTGATTCAGCTACAGTTGCCGATCTCGGCCGCGCCAGGAAAGTTGTTGCCGATAAAGATAACACTACAATCGTCGAGGGTAAAGGCAGCGACGAGTCGATCAAAGCCCGCATCAAGCAGATCAAGGCACAGATCGATGAAACCACATCCGACTATGATAAAGAAAAACTACAGGAGAGACTGGCTAAATTAGCCGGCGGCGTAGCTGTTATCAAAGTCGGCGCTGCGACTGAAGTCGAACTCAAAGAGAGAAAGCACAGGGTTGAAGACGCACTATCGGCAACCAGGGCAGCCGTGGAAGAAGGGATTCTCCCCGGAGGCGGCGTTGCAGTACTCAATATCAGCCCGGTACTGGACAAGGTGAAGGCCGACGGCGATGAGAGAACCGGCGTAGAGATAATCAAGAAGGCCGTTGAAGAGCCTTTACGCTGGATCGCCATCAACGCAGGCCAGGAAGGTTCCGTAGTGGTTGACAAGGTGAAGCGCAGTAAAAAAGGCGTCGGCTATGATGCCACAACCGGCGAATACGTCGATATGGTAACCAGGGGTATCATTGACCCGTTAAAGGTTACCAGGACCGCACTGGAGAACGCTGCCAGTATCGCCACGATGATCCTGACTACAGAAGCACTGGTATGCGATATCCCCGAGAAAGAAAAGACCCCACCCATGCCCCCCATGCCTGAATACTAAGATCCACTTAAGTAATTTAAAAGGTGAAGGGCCTTGTACGAAGCCCTTCACCTTTTTTAATTCATATTTTTAACGAGTCCTGTAACGAATCAGGATTTTTTACGGGGCCGACAAGCGCCAGATTCAGCTTCTCGGTGATGAACAATTGCCGAGCAACACGTATTACATCATCAAGAGAAATTCCATCAATAATCTGTGTGACATCATCAACAGTCATAATTTTTTCCGTCAGTATCTCCTGCGCGCCATACCAACCTGCAACATTGCGGATATTTTCCATGCTCAAGAGCAGCCTTCCTCTGGCCATCTCCTTTGCTTTATGTAATTCGGCTGCTGTCACGCCTCCGGAAACAGATTTAAGCTGGTTCATGATCGCAGACAGCGCGCTGTGCATATGTTGAAGATCAATTCCCGCATGGATAATAAACGATCCTGAATCCTTAAAATGCTCTGCATAGCTATGAATGTCATACGCCAGGCCCAATTTTTCCCTCACCTCCGCGAACAACCTGCTGCTCATGCCTTCGCCCAGTATAATGTTTATAATATCAACTATAAAACGGTCGGGGTGGAACATTGATAATCCCTCTAGACCTATACACATATTAACCTGCTCGGTTTCCCGAAACTCGCCGGTCATCTTGGGACATTTCTGCACGGCTGCACTGGAAACATAATCGGGACTGCGCCCGGGTTTCCAGTCTCCCACGGACCTCTCCACTATCTTTGCCGCTGCATCGGGATCAATGTCCCCCGCTATGCTCACTAACATGTTGTTGGGGACATAATAATCAACAAGAAATTCAAGCATCTGCTCCCGATCAATTGAAGAAACCGTTTCCTTGGTTCCGGCAATATCCCTGCCCAGAGGTTTGCCCGGCCAGATCAATTCATCCAGCAGCATACCGACTCGTTGTTGAGGTGAATCCAGGCTCATATTGATCTCTTCAATAATCACCTGCCTCTCTTTAGATACATCTTCACTGCGAAAAAGCGAATTGCGCAGCAAATCCACAATCACGTCAAAGGCAAGTTCAAAATGCTGGCTTGCCAGCTTGCACCAGTAGTTCGTGATCTCCCTGTCAGTCCCGCCATTCAGAATCCCTCCCACCCCTTCAATAGCCTCGCTGATTTCTATAGCGTTCGGTCTCTTCCCGGTGCCCTTGAAACACATATGTTCAATGAAATGAGAGATACCGGCCTTGCTGTCCTGTTCATAACAGCTTCCCATTCCGACGAAAAAAATCACCGATACGGAGCGCGTATGCGGCATCGTGCAGATAACCAGCCGCAATCCATTATCCAGAGTGATTTTCTTATATTCCATACATTTATCCTCAACCCTGCTAATTAGCTTTATTCTCCAGGGAATGAATAACTAGGGGGTGAAACAACATTATATCAAATTCAATTTGCATTGGATAAATGATATAATTTATTCTGTAAAAACCACTTATTAAACAAAATACAGGAAGAAATTATGGATACTGGAACCTGGAAAGTCAAAACAGGCCTTGCCCAAATGCTTAAGGGCGGGGTTATTATGGATGTGGTGACTCCCGAGCATGCCAAAATAGCGGAAAATGCAGGTGCCTGCGCGGTCATGGCACTCGAACGTGTTCCTTCCGATATACGCGCGGCCGGCGGAGTGGCTCGGATGGCCGACCCGGGTGTTATTACCGCTATTATGAAAGCTGTGACCATACCGGTAATGGCTAAATGCAGGATAGGTCATTTCGTTGAAGCGCAGGTGTTAGAGGCACTGGGAGTTGACTATATCGATGAGTCCGAAGTACTGACGCCGGCCGATGAAAGCAATCACGTCTGGAAACATGATTTTAAAGTGCCTTTTGTTTGCGGATGCCGTGATCTCGGAGAGGCACTGCGCAGGATTGCAGAGGGCGCAGCGATGATACGGACAAAAGGAGAGGCGGGAACAGGAAATATAGTTGAAGCCGTAAGACATATGCGGGCGGTTCAATCAATGCTTCGCAAGGTTCAATCTTTGAGAATAGATGAACTTGCCGCAGAAGCCAAGGCGCTGGGCGCTCCCCTTGAGTTGGTGACAGAGATTCATGATACGGGCAAATTACCCGTGGTTAATTTCGCGGCTGGCGGTGTTGCCACGCCGGCCGATGCAGCGTTGATGATGCAACTCGGCGCGGAAGGCGTCTTTGTCGGCTCCGGCATATTTAAATCAAGCGATCCTGAAGCCAGGGCCAAGGCCATTGTAAAAGCAGTGACGCATTACAACGATCCTGCAATTATTGCAGAGGTCTCCAGGTCGCTGGGTGCTGCTATGCCTGGTCTGGAAATTAAAAGTATTCCAGAGGAAAGCCTGCTGGCATCCAGAGGCTGGTAGAAAATATCCGGGTGTTCTAAGCCTCGAGGATCGGTTGAACACGGTTTTTATGAAAATATTGGAAGTCCTAACACGCCAGGTAGACTCAAAATATTTTATCCTCTGCTTCATCACAATTTTTCCAGCACAATCTTGCAACAGCCGGAATAAGTCTATTGCGGGAGGTTTTATTGCAGAAAGTAAATATCGATGACGTCCAGGCTTTACTTGATGTAATACCATCGCGTATTGTCTCAGCTCTGAGGCAAGAAACCGATAGCAATGAACTTCTGGAGGTTGTACTTGACCTGGGCCGCCCGCCCGAAGCGCGCTACCCAAACCGCGATATAATTTTCGGGGATCGTGATGTAACCGACGAGGATATCCAGCATGTTATTAACAGGATAGGTTCCTTCAGCGGTGACAACCGCGCCGGCCTGGCACGTACACTCCACCGTATCTCCGCAATAAGAAACCGGGAGGGGAATATCGTCGGTCTAACCTGCCGTGTCGGCAGGGCGGTCATGGGAACGGCCAAGATAATACAGGATCTCGTAGAAACAGGTAAGAACGTTCTCCTTATGGGGCCTCCCGGCATCGGCAAAACCACGATGCTGCGCGAAACAGCACGCGTACTCGCCGACGACCTTAAGAAAAGGGTGATAGTGGTGGATACTTCCAACGAAATAGCCGGAGACGGCGATATACCCCATCCCGCCATCGGCCACGCCAGGCGCATGCAGGTGCCCGCACCCTCGCTGCAGCACGCAGTCATGATAGAAGCCGTGGAAAATCATATGCCCGAAGTAATTATCATAGACGAGATAGGAACGAGCCTTGAAGCAGAGGCAGCCAGGACCATTGCTGAACGCGGTGTACAGCTCGTCGGCACAGCGCACGGTAACACCCTGGAGAACCTGATGATGAATCCCACGCTATCGGATTTAATCGGTGGAATACAGACCGTGACCCTGGGTGACGAGGAAGCCCGCCGGCGCCACACACAGAAATCGGTGCTGGAGCGCAAGGCGCCACCGACGTTCGATATCGTGGTGGAGATTCAGGAACGCTACAAGGTACTGGTGCACCCGGATTCTGCCAGGGCTATAGATGCAATGCTTCACGGACAGGATCAACAAGCTGAGATCCGCTGGATGGACCAAGAAGGCAATATAGTGAAAGAACAGACGGCGGCGATCCGCGAACATCACGGCCGTCCTGAAAACGCAAAGCGCAAGCTCCGTGTCTATCTCTTCGGTATCAACAGGCCTATTCTGGAGCAGGCCGCCCATGAGAAAGGACTGGAAGTAGATATTACCGACGACCTGAAAAAATCCAATCTTCTCATCACCACTAAAAATTATTTCCGCCGCAAGCCGCAAAAGCTCAGGGATGCCGAAACTCTCGGCATTCCCATCTATGCTATCAGGGGAAGCAGCCTGCAACAGATACGGCATTGCCTCGACAGCATTTATACTGGGCCGGCAGATGAGTTTGTTGATACTGCCATGGAGGAAGCCATGGGAGCCATCGAACAGGTAAAAAACGGCAGGCAGGAAGTCGAATTGAGTCCACAGAATGCTTATATCCGCAGATTACAGCACCTGTTGGCCGAGCGCCATGAGCTTAATTCCAGAAGTATGGGGAAAGAGCCTGAACGCAGAGTCAAGATAACGAAGCTAAGCTGAGCTCAAAGAAAAAATATATGAGTACAAGAACAGGATTATTCATTACTTTTGAAGGTGGGGAGGGATGCGGCAAAAGCACTCAGGCTAAGATCCTTTACAGAAAGATGCAGGAAGCCGATATCCCCTGTATCCTGACGCAGGAACCCGGTGGTACTCCACTGGGTAATGAAGTACGTGATCTGCTTAAAACAAAAAGACCGCTGAACATATATCCGAAAACGGAGCTTTTGCTTTTTGCCGCCTGCCGGGCCCAAATTGTCACGGAAGTGATTCAACCTTCTCTGGATAGCGGTAAAACTGTTATATGCGACCGGTTTGCCGATTCCACTACCGTTTACCAGGGATTCGGCCGCGGGCTGGATCTCAACCTGATCCAGAACATAAATGACCTGGCTACCCACGGACTCAAGCCGGATCTCACGATTCTCCTGGACATGCGCCCGCAAATAAGTCTGCAACGCAAGAGCAACCGCATGAACGATCGTTTTGATACCGAGGATATACTATTCCATCAGAAAGTTAGAGAAGGATATCTGGAACTGGCAAAACAAGATCCGGCGCGCTGGTTGACAATTGACGGCAAACAGCCTGTAGATACGATAAGCCTGCTTATCTGGCAAAAGGTCAACGGTTTACTACAGCCGGGCAAACAAACCTGATATGCCTGGAAAAAGAGTAGCGGTCGCACTCAGCGGTGGGGTCGACTCATCGGTTGCAGCCTTCCTGCTGAAACAAGAGGGGTATGATGTTTTCGGGCTGATGATGAAACTCTGGCCGTCTCCAGCAACGGAGTCATCAGGCAAGGCAAACTGGAATTTCCCAGAAATAGATACCCGCTCGGCTGAAGCAGTTAGCGATATGCTCGGGATTCCTCTCCAAATCATAGACCTCTCTTCCCAATTTCACGAAAATGTCATTGAACCTTTCTGCGCGGAATATGAAAACGGCCGTACACCCAATCCCTGTATCCGGTGTAACAGGACGATCAAGTTCGGTTCCCTCATGGATTATGCCCTGTCTCAGGGCACGGATTACCTGGCAACCGGACATTATGCAGGTATTCTCCCCATTGGCGGGGATTACAGCTTAACTAAAGGAAAAGATACGAGAAAAGACCAGTCCTACATGCTTTTTTCCCTCAATCAAACGCAGCTGAGTCACACATTGTTCCCGCTCTGCTCGTACACAAAAATCCAGGTACGAAACCTGGCTCGTAATATTGGTTTACCGTCAGCGGAAAAAGCCGGCAGCCAGGATGCCTGTTTCATACAGAGCAACTACAGGGATTTCATACGAGAGCATGTCACATGCCAGCCCGGAAATATTGTAAATAATCAAGGTGTAGTAGTGGGGGAACATCGCGGGATTCCTTTTTACACTGTCGGTCAAAGGCATGGCCTGGGTATATCATCGGGCAAACCATGTTACGTAACTAAAATGGACGCTGCTAATAACCTTATAATCGTTGGTCCCGCAGAGGAACTGAATAGCACAGAGGTCACCGCATCCGACTTATTCTGGATAGCCGGGCACGTCCCTCTTGAAAGAATTGAAATAAGGGCTAAAATAAGATATAAGTCGGCAGATGCCGAGGCAACTATTCTTATGATGGGCGCAAAAGCAAACATCGTCTTCCGTGAACCGCAGCGGGCTGCCACCCCGGGGCAGGCGGTCGTCTTTTATAACGAAAATAAAGTTATAGGCGGCGGCACTATTGAAGAAACGAAATAGGCTGAGATCCACACCTCCCAGCCTCCGTGAGGAGGAAATCCTTTTTACCAACGGATATAGCCGCATTGCCGGTCTTGATGAAGCCGGAAGAGGCGCGCTGGCAGGCCCCGTAGTTGCTTCAGCAGTCATTTTACCTCCCCACGCTGATTTTCCCTGGTTGGAACAGGTGAGAGACAGCAAGCTTCTCCCTGGAAGCATGCGCGAAGATATCTTCACAGCAATGAGAGAATCGGAAATTGAGATCGGGATAGGAATAGTAACACATGAAATTATCGATGTCGTAAATATCCTCAATGCAACCAAAAAAGCCATGAGAATCGCGCTGGAGCAATTTGACAATCCTCCCGACTATCTTCTTATCGATGCAATAGTACTCCCCACGGTGCGTATTCCTCAGAAAGGTCTGATAAAAGGGGACCGTCTCTGCCTTTCCATAGCCTGCGCTTCCATTATTGCCAAGGTTACCCGTGATCATATCATGGCGGAACTGGATACGCAGTACCCCCAGTACGGATTTGCCAACCACAAAGGCTATGGCACCAGGGAACATCTGGATTGCCTGCAATGTTACGGAATGTGCGGGGTGCACCGCCGGACTTTTGGCCCTGTGCGTGCATTATCGAGGTTGATATGAGAAAGCAGAGCCTTGGTATGCTGGGAGAAAAGCTGGCCTGTGCCTATCTGAAGAAAAAAAATTACCGCATCCTTGAAAAGAACTACCGCTGCTCCTGCGGAGAGATAGATATCATTGCTTCAAAAAACAATGCCCTAAGATTTATAGAGGTACGAACCAAATCGAGCGATACTTATGGTTCACCGGAAGAGTCGATCACCTACGCCAAGCGGGAAAGGCTCATCGCCTCAGCGCTGAATTATATTTCAAACCATGAAAAGCCGCTGGAGAACTGGCAGATAGATTTTATGGCTGTGGAAATCGATTCGACAAAAGGCAAAGCCAAACGCATTGAGCTGATCGAAAATATAGTCGATTGAAATGAGGTGCATTACAAGTGACTCAGTTTGCCAGATATGTAATATTAAATGTAAAATTCAAACAAACCTCACTTATACGATTGATTTCCGGCAGGTAGTTGAATTTGGCATATAACAGGATCTTGACCAATCTGGCGCCGCTTATTCTGGGGCTGGTTCTGTTGATAGCTATCTACATGACCAGCCTCTACAGTTATATTCTATTCCACTCACTGGTTGAAATATTCGGCGTCGTCATCTGTTTCATCGTATTCATAATTGCCTGGAGTTCGCGTTATTTATCAGATAATAACTACTTCACTTTCCTCGGCATCAGCCTGTTTTTTACAGGATTGCTACTCCTGCTCCACACACTTGCCTGCACAGGCCTGCAAGTATTCCCTGGATACGACGCTAACCTGGCAGCACAACTCTGGATTGCCGCCAAATATGTGCAGAGCATATCTTTCCTGCTGGCGCCTGTTTTTGTAGGACGCCGGCTCAGATTCAACCTTACCTTAACTGTATATTCTGTGATAGCCCTATTACTCGTACTTTCCATATTTGTATGGCAGATCTTCCCTGTATGTTACGTGGAGGGACAGGGCCCCAGCCTTTTCAAGATAACCAGTGAATTCGTCATATGCTCGATATTTATCATTGCGGGTGCTTTTCTCTGGACCAAGAGGCTGAGCTTTGATTCCAGGGTATTACAGCTTATTCTAATTTCCATTGTCTTCGCAGTGTTAACTGAGGCAACCTACATGATGTATTTTGATCCAAACGGCATATTTAATATGCTGAGCCACTTCATGCAGATCGTCTCTTTTTATCTGATCTATCGCGCCATCGTTTTTACAGGACTGGTCAAGCCGTATGACATTCTTTTCCGTAACCTTACGCACAGTAGAGATATGCTGCAGAAGGAACGTGACCGGGCACAGAATTTCCTGGATATCGCTGAATCGATTTTAATGGCAATGGATGCAGACCAAAAAATAACACTGATAAACAGGAAAGGATGTGAAATACTCGAACTGCATGAAGAGGAAATTGTCGGAAAATCCTGGTTCGACTCCTTTGTGCCGGGAAGGATCCGCCAGAAAATGAAACAGGGATTCACACATCTGATGGCAGGGCAGGTTGAGCTTTCCAAATATTTTGAAAGGCCGGTTGTAACTTCCAAAGGAGATGAAAGGATCATAGCGTGGCATAACACGCTCCTCAAAGATGAGAAAGGACGGATCACCGGAACATTCAGCTCAGGACAGGATATTACTGAGCGCAAACAGGCGGAAGACCTTTTCAAAGCCATCTTCAACAGGTCACCTGTCGGAATTTATATCATCCAGGATGGGAAATTCAAGCTGACCAATACGCAGTTTAACAGACTCACGGAATACTCCGAGCAGGAGTTAAGGGGTATGGATCCTCTATCCCTGGTCATGGCGGACGACCGGCAAAAAGTAAAAGATAGCGCTGTTCAGATATTGAGGAGAGGCGGCGATAGTTTTCTTCCCTATGACTATCGAGTTGTCACCAAAAGCGGAAAGGTCAAATGGTTTATGGAGTCCGTCATCTCCATCACCTTCGAGGGGAAACGCGCTACCCTGGGCACGTTGATAGACATCGCCGAGCGCAAACAAACAGAAGAACTCTTCAAATCGCTTTCGCTCATCGACGACCTCACCGGGCTGTACAACCGCCGAGGATTTCTGGCGCTGGCGGAACAGCAACTTAAGTTGAGCTTCAGGATGAACAAAAGCATAACGCTGATGTTCGCCGATCTGGATAACATGAAATGGATTAATGATACGCTGGGGCACCTGGAGGGGGACTCGGCGCTGGTGGCAGTGGCCAGAATCCTCAAAGAGACCTTCCGTGAAACCGATGTCCTTGCCAGAATAGGAGGCGATGAGTTCGCGGTCCTAATGGTTGGAGCCGATGAAACCAACTCCGATATACTGGTCTCACGCCTGCATGAAAAATTAAGGGAGTTCAATACAACTGGCACACACAATTATGAGCTCTCGCTCAGCATCGGCCTGGCCTACAACAGCCCGGGCACCCACTGTTACCTGAATGATCTGCTCGAGCGTGCAGATAAGCTTATGTACGAGAAAAAGCGCTCCAGGCGCGACAACCGTATTTAGCCCGTTTTTATCCGGTAAAGCCCCTTCGTTATAGCCCGCGGTTCTATGTACCAGTTGATTTATATACCCAGCCTGAACGGGGGATATTTGTCAGTGGTCAAAATAAGGGCATAAGCGTAAACCCTGATACTCCATCTCAGTACATTGACGACAAACTCAAACAGGCCTTTGGGATAATTACCAGTAAACAGGATGGCAAACCAGGCAATTATTACCACTATCCATGACGCAATGCCCAAGAAAAGCAATACGATGAAATGCGGAATAGCCAGTATCCATTTCACCAGCGGCAGCCATCGATTAAGTGAGGCGGCATTGGGGTAGGGCAATTCAACATGGACCGCTTGGTCTTCATCCGTTGAAGGATAGATGTCAGTAAGCAAGTATAGATAGGATTCAATTCTGTAACAGAACTTGATAAGATTATAGTTCCAGTCATACCACCACTGCGGATATTTCTTGCGGAAGAGAATCATTAACACGAGCGGAAGAAACACAAAGCCGAGTCCGGCAACCCACGCACCAGCATCTTCGCCACCTTTATAACTGTAGCTGCCACCCAAGAGTAACATAAAAACGATGTAGATGGGGATAATCATGAACGCGCGAAAAAAAGTGGTCAGCCGGTTCAATTTACGGTCGGGATAGTCTACAGTCAGGCTTACAGGATACTCTTCGGACATAGCGCCTCCTCCTTAATAATATTGTATATTTAATTGATGCCAGCCTGTGATAACCAGCAGCCCCTAGATTTATGTGATGCTAATACTGAGAATTATAAGCCTTTGAACAGCGTTGTCAATTTCCTTTGCGTTCGTCCAGAACGTAATTCCATACGTGAATTATCCGGATTCAGCTAAGGGCAGCTCAAGGGTCTTATGACAAATAGCGCGTTTACAAAAAACGTATTATGTAGTAAGGTATTTTATAATATAGGGACTGTATCAGTCGTACCGTTTCAAAATAAAATATCCATACTACGTATATATGACTAAATTCACGTTGGATCAATTAAAATTGCCATATAATACACCAGCTAAAGAATATCGAGGAGGATCCATGCACACCAGTAATTTTGCGATCTTCGCTGTCATATTTGCAGTTTTGATTGCTGCTTCATACGCTATTCCTGCAAACAGCATAATGCCTTCACCGGTATCGGCCAACCCGGGAATTATGAAATGGGATACCGTCAATACGCCGGGTTCGGATACCCAGAAGAACGATATACTCAATCCACACATACCTGATGGAGCGGATATCCCAACCGGCAGCGAAGTATACTACCTGGCGGTCAACGGCAATAGCATGCTGGCTTCCGTGCTTCTAGACTCTAACGCACTGGCAGCGCCACCTGCCCCCGCTCCAGCAGGCACAGGTCAGGGAGTTTTTTATGCCAGCACAAATGGAGGCATGTCGTGGAGCATCTCCGCATACCAATCGCTTACACGTACTACAGGCTGGGCAGCGGCTAATTTGCCGTGGAACATATTTCATGTTGCCATCGCCCCCGACAATCCTAACTTCTGGGTGGCAACCGTTGGCGATACAGTAGGCGGGGCCTCATCTCTACCATATATGGTATGGATCACTAACGATGGGGGTACTTCCTGGTTTAACGCAAATCTGCCAGCGCTGGGCGCCGCCGAAGGCATCAGGGACATCGCCATATCACCCGACTTCGGAGGTAAATACGATATTGCCGTCGGCACCGGCAATGGACTGGCCACAGGGCGCCTCTTTATTTTACAGACATCCACCCTAGGTAACTGGATGTTACAAAACAATCCCCTGGTCGCCAATATGGATTATATTTGCCTAAAATTCTCTCCGTCTTATAGTGCAGATTCATCGCTGGCAGCTGTTTATGCCGATGCCACCGCGACTTATTACAATATCGCTTCCCGCGACCTCAACCAAAAGACCATCCTTCAATGGATGGACCCTGCGGGAACCGAGGTCAAAGCCACGGAATCTGGCGCAGGTTCTTCACCTGATTTCAACACACTCGTTTTTGGCGATTTGGAGCTTCCCTCCGATTTCTCCGGTCAGGCAGCTTCATTGCGTCGCGCCTATATCAGCCTCTATGCGGTACCTAAAAACGCTTTAAACCAGACGGGCATTTTCCGCATAGACGACACTACGGTCTATCGGCTCATGGATACAACCAGCACACTTAATAAAGATATCTGGACGATAGCCTATTTCGGCAGCTATGCTTCCGGCAAACTACTGGCAGGCGAGAAATGGGGCTATCCCTGCTCCGCAACCGTGCCGACCTGGTTTACGGATTCCCCCACTACCTGTCCCATACCATGCTGGTATCCCGCCCTTAAACCCACTACAGGCGCC
Organism: Dehalococcoidia bacterium; assembly: GCA_028716085.1. Classification (GTDB taxonomy): domain Bacteria; phylum Chloroflexota; class Dehalococcoidia; order GIF9; family UBA5629; genus JAQUQM01. The sequence continues at coordinate 22,626 of JAQUQM010000032.1, forward strand.
GCTAACCAGGGCACCTGCGCTGCGGGCGCTCACAATGGTGAAGGAAGCGCCTTTGTGGCATGGAACCATGACGGCTCCCTGGCCTACGCTGCCACCAGTTCCATACCCATAGTCACCCTGTTTACCTTGTGGCCAATTCTTCTCCCGGCCCCG
>JAQUQM010000033.1 GCA_028716085.1 Dehalococcoidia bacterium
CCCCTGCAGGCGGCTGCGGCATTTTGCCTTCGATCCCATGCTGAGCAGGCGTCTGGATACCTACGATATTAATGAGGTGGCCACCAGGCTTCCCTGGGAGGAGAACCTGCAGCCCGGTCCGGTGGATGCCTACCTGGAGGTGGTGGATTTCGACCCCGCCAGCCGTGTATTCTACGCGCCCGTTGACCTGAACGACAGGTACATACTGGCCCAGGACGGCCTTGCCCCTGCGGAAAGCAATCCCCAGTTCCATCAGCAGATGGTGTATGCCATCATCCGTACCACCATCGGGCATTTCGAAACGGCGCTGGGCCGCAAGGCCCTGTGGTCGCCGCACCGCATGGTAAGCAACGGCACGGTGAAGTTTGAATTTGTCGAGCGTTTACGCGTCTATCCCCACGCCTTGCGTGAAGCCAATGCCTACTACAGCCCGGATAAAAAGGCGCTGCTGTTCGGGTATTTTCCGGCTTCCGCTGCGGAATGCGGGGAAAATATGCCCGGGGAGCTTGTCTTCACCTGCCTCTCGCACGATATCGTCGCCCATGAGACCACCCATGCTCTGCTGGACGGCCTGCACCGCCGCTTCATAGAGCCTTCCAATGTGGATGTGTGGGCCCTGCATGAGGCCTTTGCCGATATCGTGGCGCTGTTCCAGCATTTCACCTATCCGGAGGTTCTGCGCCGCCAGATCGCGCGTACGCACGGCGACCTGCAAAAACAAAACCTGCTGGGTGAGCTGGCACAGCAGTTCGGCCAGGCCATCGGCAGCTATGGAGCGCTGCGCAGCGCGCTGGGCAGCATCGATCCTGAGACCAGGGAATGGGTTCCCGAAAAACCCGATCCGGCGAAAATACTGAGCACTACGGAGCCGCATGCGCGCGGCGCCATACTCGTTGCCGCCGTCTTCGAGGCTTTTCTGGCCATTTACAAGGACCGCATCAAGAGCCTGCTGCGGATCGCCAGCGGCGGCACCGGCATCCTGCCGGAAGGTGAATTACATCCCGACCTTGTGGATAAAATGGCACAGGAAGCCGCCAAGACCGCCGGCCATGTCCTTAATATATGCATTAGGGCGCTGGACTACTGCCCGCCGGTTGACATAAATTTCGGCGCTTACCTGCGGGCGCTGATTACCGCCGACGCCGACCTGGTAGCCGATGACCCTCATAATTACCGGCTGGCCTTTATCGAGGCCTTCCGCCGCCGGGGCATTTATCCAGGCGATGTGCGCAATATTTCGGTGGAGAGCCTGCTGTGGGACAAGCCGGAACAGTTTGAAGGGATGCAGGAAGCGTTCCGCAAGGTGTTCCGCAATGCCGCACAGATCAGTAAGCTGGTCCCCGAATGGGAACTGAGCACGGACCGCAGGAAAATTTATGAGCAGACCCAGAACAGCCAGAAGATGCTGCATGCATGGCTCACCGACCCGGCCGCCCTGGAAGCCGCCCAGGCCGCAAAGATCGTGCTGTCACGTGACGCGCCACGATCGTTTTACAGCAAAAGCGGAGTTCCCACGCTCGAGGTTCATTCGGTGCGCCCGGCGCGGCGCATCGGGCCACAGGGTCAGGCTGTTTCCGACCTGGTTATTGAAATGACACAGCGGCGCCGCGGCTACTACAGCACTCAGATCCAGGCGGATGTGGACAGCGGCAAGCTGGAACCGCCCGAGCCCGATTTCATCTTTCGCGGCGGTTGCACGCTGCTGGTGGACCCGGATACAGCCCAGGTCAGGTACTGTGTCTACAAGAATATAATGAGCGAGGACCGGCTCAAACGCACACGGGAATTCCTCACCGAAAGCGACAGCCCTTCGCTGCGCGCGACCTATTTCGGCGATCCTCGCAGGGCCTATTACCGTGGTATCACCGTAACGGGGGAAGAAGGTAAGGCAGCGTCCGCCATGGAGCCTTTCGCCTTCCTCCACCGCTCACCTGAAGGCGAGGAGGTAGGATTATGAATCCGAAAGTAAAAGATAATCAACCGGCATTGCCGCCGCCGGAATCCGGCGTTACGGTCCGCATGTACAATCCCGGTTTTGGAGACTGCTTCCTGCTTGCTTTCCGCGCGGAGGACGGCAGCCCGCGCTATATGCTTATAGACTGCGGTGTCCACCATCAGTATCACAACGGCGAGGACCGCCAGGAGAGGATGAAGCGCATCGCTGCCGACATCGCAGCTGCTACCGGCAAACACCTGCATATCGTTGCCGTTACACACGAGCACACCGACCACCTGTACGGATTCAAGTATGCCAGGGAGATCTTCGATGACATCCAAATTGATGACCTCTGGCTGGCCTGGACGGAAAACGGCGCCGATCCGGTGACCAAACAATTGAAGCAGCTCTACGGCCGGAGCGTCGCAGCCCTTAACCACGCCATTGCCCGGATCAGCCCCATGAACCGCGCCCTGGCCGCCAAACTGCAGGGTGTGCTTGATTTCGAGATGCCTTCCGCAGAACTGAAGGGTGAGGAAACCGCGGAGCTGAAATACCTGCGCGGAAAATGCCCGCACAAGCTTCAGGATTCCGATGATTACCGGCATCCGGGTGAGGTGCTGGCCATACCCGGCGTAAAAGGAGTTAAGGTATATGTGTTCGGCCCGCCCAGGAATATAGGTTTGATTAAAAAAATGAACGAGAAAACCGAGCTGTATCCCGAACTTGCGGCTTTGGATGAGCTGGAAGCTTTCACTATGGCGCTCATGGATATTTCGGAGGAAGATAAGCGTTTTGCCCAGAGCCGCCCCTTTGCCCGCTTCTTCGAGATAACCCGGGAGCAGGCCGGGAGCAATCACCCCTTCAGTGGTTTCTTCCGTCAATACTATGGATTTAAGAAAGATACGGGACATGGGCCTGAGTGGAGGCGCATCGATGCTGACTGGCTGGCCCCGGCAGAGCAACTTGCACTGAAAATTAATAGTTACACCAACAACACCAGCCTGGTTATTGCCATAGAGATAACAACCGCCCGGCCCCATAAGGTTCTGCTTTTTGCGGCTGATGCGCAGGCAGGCAACTGGCTTTCCTGGCCGGAGCTGGAGTTCCCCGGTGAGGGACCGGAGGGGAAGAGCATAACCGGTGCAGAGCTGCTGCAGCGCACCGTGTTTTACAAAGTGGGGCATCACGGCAGCCACAATGCGACACTGAAAAGCAAGGGTCTGGAGATGATGAGCAATATCGGCCTGGTGGCCATGATCCCGGTGGATGAGAAGTGGGCGAAGGAAGCGCAGGGTTGGGAACACCCGGCGAAGAATTTGCTTGACTGCCTGGAAAAGAAGACCGGAAGGCGCATCATACGTACGGATGAGATACCTCTGGGCAACAAACCGCCGGCAAAGCCGAATGAAGCCGATGCTGACGATTGGCGCTCGTTTACTGAGCGTCTAGACTGGGACCGCAGCGCCGCTGGAGCCGGGCAAAGCCTCTGGATCCAGTACACCGTGTGAGCCTGAAGGCCATAGAATTGCCGGATTCACAGCCGGAAACAGAGCTGAAGCGCTGTCCTGCTGACCGGTTTAATCGGAAAGCCGTCCTTCCTTGACATTATACTTCTAAAACTATAATATTTCACTGTGAAAATATTTTATGTGTAAATAAATATGCAAAAGCAAAAACAGAGCTATCAGGCGGAGCAAATTATTCAGGTGGTGCATATATTTGTGCGGTTATGGGGCCGCTTTGAAAAGATGCTTAACAAGGAGCTCGCCATTACGCGGGGGGAAAGCGCCATACGAATCAATCCCAACCTGAACTACAGTCTTTTCTACAGGGTGGGTAACTGCATGCGCAACCAGGAAACACTGACCATGGGTGAACTGAGTGAGGCCCTGTCAGTTTCGCTGAGCGCCGCAACACGCATTACCAACTGGCTGGTTGAAGACGGCTATCTGCAGAGACTGGCCGATCCTGAAGACCGGCGCATAGTGCTGGTAACCTTGACGGAAAAAGGCAGGGCGTTGTACAGGGCGATAGATAAATTTACCGTGGACCATGTCAGGCAGATCCTTTCCAGCCTGACCGAAGACGAGCGCGCCGAAACTTTTCAGCTGATCTACAAGATTACATCCGCGCTCAAAGAAAAAGCAGCCTGATTTTTTTACCCATATATTTTCACTGTTGAAATATATTAGTTGGCAATTATATTTACATTAAGAGATTAACCAATGACCCCATTTTTCAAGAGGTACAAGCTGGCCCTGTTTCTGGCCTTTAAGTCGATTATTAAAGGCAATCACTGGACGCTGGCCCTCATCATAGCGGTGATGGCATTCAGCTTTGTAAACCTGATATTTACGTCTTCCATTATTTCCGGGGTAATGGCTACCCTGGATCAGCAGATGATCGACACCATGTTTGCCAATATAGTTTTGAGTCCTGAAGAAAATGAATACTATATTGAGAAAGTTGATGAGCTGCTGCCCAAGCTCGAGCAACTGGATGGCGTAGCGGCCGTCTCTGCCCATTTAAACAGCACTGCATTTATTGAGTATCGCTGGAAGGAAAAACTATCACAGGCGGACAGGGGGAAGAGCGGTACCTGGAGTGTCATAGGTATCGATCCTAATAATGAAATAAATGTGACATCTATACATGAACATCTGGTTGAAGGGCAGTATCTTGACAATAATGATCGCGACCAGGTTTTACTGGGTGTGGAAGTAGCTGGAGGATCACGGTCACAGACTCCGGATTTTTTGAACCTGGGGGGCGTGCATGCAGGCGATAAAGTGCGCCTGACATTTGAGAACGGCATCATGCGGGAATATACAGTCAAGGGTATTTTCTGTGCGAGGGAGATGCAACGGGCGGACCACCTGGCCTTTATTACGCGCAAGGAAATGGCCTCCGTTTTTAACCGGCAGGTTTTTTATGACCGTGCAACTCAAATACTGGTGAGAACGGCCGATGGCAGAGGCGAAGGCAGCATCATTCCCGCAATTAAAGGCACGGGATTCAAAGGAGAGGTACGTGGATGGGATGAGTATGCGGGGGCACAACATGCCGTGATCGGCACTTTTGGAGTGATAGGGTCGGTCATCGGTGCTGTCGGATTGATAGTTGCCACTATCGTGATGTTCATAATCATTTATATTAATGTACTGAACAAAAAACGCCAGATAGGAATACTGAGAGCCGTTGGTATTCCCAGGGATGCCATCGTTGGATCATATCTTATTCAGGCACTTAGCTTTGCCGGAGCCGGTATTGTGCTGGGTTTTTGTCTGATAAATTTCGTTGTGCATCCGGTTTTAGCTGCTTTCCCCATCGATTTACCCATCGGCCCCCTTAACCTGAAGGTGGAGATGGGGCGCATGGTTATTTCGGCCTTTGCCCTGCTTATAGCCTCGTTGATGGCCGGACTTGTGCCGGCGGTAACCGTCATGCGTGAGAACATAACACGCACGATATGGGGAGTGTAAACAGGCATGATTCATACAAGCAACCTGCACAAAACCTACGGGCACGGATCCGGTGCAGTGCATGCGCTCAAGGGTGTCGAACTGCAAATAGAAACAGGAGAGTTTGTGGCTGTCATGGGACGCAGCGGGTCGGGTAAATCCACTTTATTGCGTATTCTGGGCCTGCTGGATGAACCGACGCAGGGTGATATTTATGTGGACGGTATCAATATCGCACGGCTGCCGGAACGGAAAAAGGCCAAATTTCGACTCAACAAATTCGGGTTCGTCTTCCAGGAGCATTCCCTGGTCAGCGAGCTTACCGTGCTGGAGAATGTATATTTGCCCGCCATCTGTTCCTCACACAACAACGAATATATTGAATATGCGCGGGAGCTGCTGGAGGTGGTGGGGCTGACCGACCGCCTGCAGCATTATCCCGGGGAGATTTCCGGGGGTGAACAACAGCGGGTGGCTATTGCCCGGTCTATCGTCAACAAGCCCAAGATATTATTTGCGGATGAGCCAACGGCCAGCCTGGATGAGGAGTCGTCACATATAGTGTTGGATTTGTTCAGCAGGCTGAACCGGGATATGGGGCAGACTATTATTATGGTGACACATGAGCCGGAAGACCGGAAATATGTCGACCGAGTTATTTACCTGAGAAACGGCGCTGTTGACCTTGGTGGTGCCCCGCTATCCCCTGATTTACTCAACTGAGTCTTTATCGTCGCCATTGTTATTTTAAAGGCGTAATTTGCCACAAAAGCAACAGCAGTCTGCAATAAAAACCATTGACAGTTATAGTGTGTGGGGGTAGACTGGACATAAAATAGTTTGTGCAGGAAACTGTTATATCTGTACATTGAAAAAGAGCCTCGTAATTTCTGTCTGTTGATTAGCGCAGGGCAGGTTTCCTGCAAAGGTAGGAGGCAGCAATATGGGGAGCACCGGACAGGCAAAACAGACCAGGCATAAGGGGCCGGAACGGTCGGATCGGGAGAGTGTCGGCCAGAGCAGTACCCAGGTAGACCTGGGAAAGGTCGCCGCTACGGGAGCTCACGATGGGGTGGACCAGGTAAGAGAGATCCTTTTCGGCGCCCAGAGGGAGGAGTATGACAGAAGGTTCAGCCGCCTGGAGGAACTCCTGGTCAAGAACCTATCCAACCTGAATAATGAGATGACGGAGAAGGTGGGCGCTTTACGTGACGAACATGATAAAAGGCTGGCCAGGCTGGAGGAGTTGCTGGCTAAAAACATAGCCGACCTTAGCAATGACACCGCCAAGAAAATCAATGCGCTGAAGGATGACTATACCAGTAAATTCGCGCATATCGAGGAATTGCTGAAAAAGATTGACGGGGAGATTCAGGAAATCAGGAAGGAAAAGGCGGACAAGTCCGCTGTTTCAAAGCTTGTGGAAGCAATAGTGAAGCTCAGTCACGATCAAACTGCAGGCTGGTAAAAGGACACCGCCATGAATGATACGGATGAAAACAGGCAGGGCAAAAATCCCGTCCGTTCTGATGATGACCTGAATAATCTGCGCATGTTGTTGCTCAGCCCGGAGCAGGAAGAGATCACCAGGCTTCAGCAGCGGCTGGACGACCCGCGAATTCGGGCAGATGAGCTGAGCCGGGTGCTGGCTGAGGCTATCGTTATCCGGGCATCCACCGATAAAAAGCTGGCCCAGGCTCTTTTGCCCACTATCGAGGAGACTATCAAGGATTCCGTAAAGAAAGACCCGAAATTCCTGGCGGACGCCATCTTCCCCGTGATCGGGCCGGCCATGCGTAAGGCCATTGCGGAATCGATCCGTTCCATGTTCCAATCCATGAACGAAACGCTATCCTATGCTTTTTCCTGGAAAGGTTTGAAATGGAGATGGGAATCGATGCAAACGGGCAAGCCGTTTGCTGAAATTGTTCTATTGCATACCCTTATTTACAGCGTTGAGCAGGTATTCCTGATCCACAGGGAAACAGGCCTGCTTCTTCAGCATGTGGCGACTGCCACGGCAGGTATTAAAGATGTGGATATGGTTTCCGGCATGCTGACAGCCATCCAGGACTTTGTTCATGACTCCTTCGGTGCTTCGGAAGACCAGATGCTGCAGAGCCTGCATGTCGGTGAGTTCACCGTATGGATCGAGCAGGGTCCCTATGTTGCGCTGGCCGCGGTCATACAGGGGAACCCGCCTGAAGAGCTGTGGGGTAAACTGGAAGATGCCGTGGAAAAAATTGAATTTGAACAAAGTCGGGTACTGCAGGAATTTAAGGGAGATGTGGCTCCGTTCGCAGCAAGCAGGTATCATCTCGATTCATGCCTGGTACAGGCAAAACTGGGGATGAAAGAAACCGGCACAGCGCACCAGTCCACTGCTTCTGCAGCACTCCAGTCTGGTAAGAAACGTGGCAAGTTAGATCTCATATGGTTAATAATCGGCGCAGGACTGGTTTGCCTGGTGATCCTGATATTAGGTATTATTTTTTCATTGACAGGCAGGTGGTAATGAAAGAACCGATAAAAAAGAAGATCTGCATGCTGGGCGCTTTTGCCGTGGGAAAGACAAGCCTGATCAAGCGCTACGTCGAAGACATGTTCTCAGAAAAATACCATACAACTATTGGCGTAAAGGTTGATAAAAAGACCGTCAAAGTAGACGACCGGACAGTCGATCTCATTTTGTGGGACCTGGCGGGCAAGAACGGTATCAGTGAAATGCGGACCACCTATCTGCGCGGCGCGTCGGGCTATCTGCTGGTAGTCGATAAAACGCGTGTCAATACACTCGATGTAGCTATGGATATGCATAAGATGGCGCAGGATATGCTGGGCAAGGTGCCGTGTATTCTTATATTGAACAAGTGGGATCTTGAAGGTAAATGGGACATAGATGAGGCCGCTATAGAGGACCTGCGTACTAACGGCTGGTACACGATCAAAACCAGCGCCAAAACGGGGATGAGCGTAAATCAAGCTTTTGAAACACTGGCGAGAAAACTGGTTGAATAGAAGGCATGCCCACTATTCCGCGTTAGGTATTTTGCCGGCGGCCATTTTTGTGGAGAACTAGAATGAGTGAATCCCTGCTGATCCGGCTTTTTTTTGCACTCGACACAGTAGTTGCCGAGCAACGAAAAGGCAGCACGTTCGAAATTATCGGTGCTCCTCCAGTGTGGTTCACATACCTGTTTCCGCAGTTGGAGAAGGATAATCCCAAATTTATCATCGAGGATGATCTCTCATTTTTAGGCGGTTTTGTAAAAGATGCCGCAAGGTTCTGGAAAATGAAGGAGCCCGGACAGATATTGTGGTCCGGGCCGTGGGAGGAGACGCTGGAGGAGGGGAACAGCCATGAGCTGGAGGCCGGCGCGATTTACCTGGAGGATAAAAATATACTCTTTGTCCGTTTGCTGGGCCATAGCGCCCTTGCGGACCGGGAGATGATTCAGCAGGCCAGGGAACATCTGCTGTCTTTTGAGAACCTGTTCAGGGCTGACCGGGATTTGAAAAATTACAGCGATTACCTGGAACAGAAGGTCCAACAACGCACATTAGAGGTGACAAAGACCCTGGCAGGGGTTATCTCGGCAATTATTACAATTACCGAAATGCGCGATCCGTACACGGCCGGCCATCAGCGGCGTGTAGCGCAGCTGGCCTGTGCCATAGCCGGTGAGATGGAACGTCCCGCGCAGGAAATCGAAGGTTTACGTATGGCGGGCGTTCTTCACGATATCGGCAAAATATGTGTCCCCGGCGAGATACTGAGCAAACCCGGCCGTTTGAACGAAATGGAAATGGCCATCATCAGGCAACATCCTCAGGCCGGCTACGACATTTTAAAGAATATTGATTTTCCCCGACCCATTGCGCAGATCATACTCCAGCATCATGAGAATATTGACGGCTCAGGATATCCCCGCGGACTGGCAGGAGAAGATATATTGCTGAAGGCCAGGATTTTACGTGTGGCCGATGTAGTTGAAGCCATGGCGTCTTACCGTCCATATCGGCCCGAAATCGGCCTGGACCAGGCGCTGGAGGAAATTAAACTCAACAGGGGTAAGTATTACGACGTTAATGTTGCAGATGCCTGCTTGAAGCTTTTCGCTGAGGGGCGTTTCCAATTCGATTAAGTGGAATTTACATCAAGGCAATAACCTGATTTTAGAATAATAGAACACTCAACCATTTCAATTGAAGCCCATTTTTGAAGTTAGAATATACTGAAATGAAGAAGATGGAGCAAAACACGCTTGACTGGCTGCTGGAGCCGGACGATATCGGAGCAAGATACCTTGCTCTGCGCGATCTGACGGAAGCAGGGGCAAAGGAATTGGCTGCCGCCGGGAAGCAGGCGCATGATAAAGGCCCGATAGCTCAGGTCCTGGCAAACATGCAGAAAGAAGGCTACTGGGCGAGACCGGGAGCGGGATATAATCCCAAATATACCGGTACCGTATGGTCGCTTATCCTGCTGTCACAGCTCGGCGCTTCCCTGAAGCTGGACGGTCGGATTTCGAAAGCCTGCGATTACCTGCTGGATCATGCGCTGACAGAAAACGGCCAATTTTCGGTTAACGGGCTTCCTTCGGGGACGATCGACTGTTTGCAGGGTAATCTTTGTGCTTCTCTGCTGGATTTAGGTTGTGAAGACGTACGCCTGGATAAGGCCTTTGAGTGGATGGCGAGAAGCCTGACCGGCGAAGGCGTTGCACCGGTGATGGCTAAGGAAGCACCGCTGCGCTACTATGCATATAAATGCGGCCCCAACTTTGCCTGCGGCCCCAATAACAAGCTTCCCTGCGCCTGGGGCGCGGTAAAAGTAATGCTCGCTTTCAGCAAATTGCCCCAGGAGAAAAGGACACCGCTGATCCGCAAGGCGATTGAGTTGGGAGTGGATTTTCTCTTCATCACGGACCCGGCAACGGCGAATTATCCCTGCGGTTACAGCAATAAGCCCAGCGGAAACTGGTGGAAGTTCGGGTTTCCGGTTTTCTATGTGACAGATCTGCTGCAGATCGTTGAGGCCCTGACCGGCCTGGGCTATGCCGATGACCGGCGGCTGGCTAATGCTATGAGGATGATCGAAGAAAAACAGGATGAGCATGGCCGCTGGCCGCTGGAATACGACTACACAGGAAAAACATGGGTGGATTTCGGCGCGAAGAAAAAACCCAGCAAATGGGTGACGCTCCGGGCACTGAGAGTACTACAATGCCAAAACCATTAATTGGATTTTATAGATCAAGATGAAAGTACACCGCGGCAACTTTTTATATGCTTTAAACTGGATACGACAGCGCCTGTTTGCCTACCTGGAGTCGGAGATGTCGAAGGAAAATATCGGTGATATAACGCCCTCTTACGGTGAGGTTCTCTATATGCTCCAGAGGAAAGGCACGGTTAATTTGAGCGATATCACCAAAATGTCTCATAAAGACAAATCGACGATTACCGGTGTGATCAACCAGCTGGAGAAAAACGGTTACATAATTAAAAAAAGAGATAACCAGGACAGGCGCTTCGTATATATAGAGCCGACGGAAAAGTCGAAGAAGGTACAGCCTGCCCTGAGAAATATATCCGAGAAGATGAATTCCAGGCTGTTCAAAGGGCTGAGCGAGGAAGAAAAAGAGACGTTATTCAAGCTGGTCAGCAAGATCAGTGAAAACCTGTAAAAGCCTGAGTTAATTAATCAGGGAATCCAGGAACGCCCCCTAATAAATCATTGAATTCCTGCCATTTCTGACGTGATCCTATCTTTGACAGGCAGCGCAGCCAGACAATATAATAGTTTTGTACCAAACTATTATATTGAATATACTGATCAACAGGAGGCTAATATGAGTACTGAATACGGCATTATCGATGCCTGGATGCAGCATCCTAATATGAATTTCAGCAACCATTCCATGTTTGAATCGCTGAGACGGTGGACCGGCCAGCAGTTGCTGACAGAAGAGTTGCCGGTTGAACTTACTGTGGCCGCCATGGATCAGGCGGGCGTGTCCCGGGGGTTGCTCTGCGCCTGGTGGAGCCCTTCCGGCCCGCTGATATCCAATGAAGAAGTTGCAGCCCATGTAAAAAAATATCCCTCACGGTTTATCGGCGTGGCAGCAGTGGACCTGTATAAGCCGATGGACGGCATCCGTGAACTGAGGCGCTGTGTAAAAAAACTGGGCTTCAAAGCTCTCAGAATCGTCCAGTGGCTCTGGGGCCTGCCGCCCACGGACAGGCGCTATTATCCCCTCTATGCGGAATGCATTGAACTTGATATCCCGGTATGCCTGCAGGTCGGCCACACAGGGCCCCTTCGTCCTTCCGAGACAGGACGCCCCATACCCTATATAGATGAAGTGGCCATCGAATTTCCCGAGCTCAAAATGGTGTGCGGCCACATCGGGTATCCCTGGACGCTGGAGATGGTGGCCGTGGCAACCAAGCACGAAAATGTGTATATAGATACATCGGCCTACGTATCCAAAAGGTACCCGCCGGAACTGGTTAACTATATGAAGAAAGCGGGCAGCAAGAAGGTGCTTTTCGGGACGAACTATCCCATGATTACCGCGGATGCCTGCCTTAAAGACCTGGGTGCTTTTGCCCTGGGCGAGGAAGTGAAAAAGCTATTCCTCCATGACAATGCTGCAAGAGTCTTCAAGCTTTAGTTAAGGCAATATCAAACAGCTTGCCGAAGTTGGCGCAGATAGGAACGAAGATAATTTAATTTGATATCATCCGTAAACCATATCGGCAGACATCGCTTTGGCAGTTCTCATCCTGACAGCAATCATACGTCCGACATTTCGTGTAATTTTATAGCCAATCGGCGGATTCTGCTCGCAAAAATCATGAATTTTTTCCTGGTCCAGAATTACCACTTTCGCCTTTCCTTCGGCTATTGCCGAAGCGGTTCTTTTATATGGCAGCATCAATGTTGACCAGCCCAGGACATCACCTTCCGTGGCGGTGAAGACGGTCTGCTTTTCGGCGTTTTGAACCGCCAGTTTTCCTTCTTCAACAATATAAATATGAACGGCTTCGTCGCCTTCCTTGAATACAACATCACCGGAAGTATATGTTTTTACCTCTCCTATACTGAATAATTTGTTGATTTCTTCATCCCTCAACCCTTGAAACAGCGCTGCTTTGGTTACCTTCTCTACTGAAACTCCTTCCTGAGTTTTTTCCTGGTGTGAGGGGCGAAGAGGTGCAACCAGGCCAATGCGCTGGGTAATCAAGCCCATAACCATGGGATCGGGATTGGGGGGGCCTCCGCACTCGGGCCGATAGCATGTCACATCTGTGTAAGTGCAATGGGAATGACAGCCGGGACAACTGTCAGGCGGCTTGGTTCCATCGAAATAATAACCGCATTCCACACACTGCCATTTAGACATCTTTTTCTCCTTTCTTTTATAGTTTTTTCCGTATTGAATTATAAATCACGTGTTCTTGCCGGACTCGACTTCCACCTTTTCCTTTTTGTAGGGACCTAATGCCCTGACGTCTTCGGTAATCCTGTTGACCGCGTTGGTAAAATCTTCGGCGCAGGATGCGCACACCCACTGCAGGCGGACCCGGGGCTCTTCAATTCCAAGCTGCTCGGTCAATTTTTTCAACAGTGTCATGCGCATAAGTGTCTTATAATTACCATCTGTGTAATGACAATCACCCAGGTTGCAACCGCAAACAAGCACGCCATCGGCCCCTTCTTTAAATGCCTTCAGCACAAAGGACGGTTCCAGACCGCCGCTACACATCAACCGGATTGACATAACATTTGGGGCACATTTATAGCGGGAAACGCCAGCCAGATCCGCACCGGCATATGAACACCAGTTACATAAAAAGGCGACAATTTTTGGTTCGAAGCTCATACTAATACCCCCTCGATCTCTGCCAGAATTTGTGATTCACTGAAATTGCGTGTTGAGATTGCGCCGCTGGGACAGGCAGCGCCGCATACGTTGCATCCCTTACAAAGTATCCGGTTAACTCTGGATACATTGCTGACCTCGTCAAAGAAAATAGCCCCATATGGGCACAAGGCGTTGCATACCTTGCAGGCCGAACACAGGGTTTCGTCGATGGCGGCTGTAATAGCCCCTGTTTCCATTTTACCCCTGACTATCATGGCCAACGCGCGTGCTGCTGCTGCCGAAGCCTGTGCTACGGTATCGGGAATATCCTTGGGCCCCTGGCAGCAGCCGACTATAAAGATGCCCTCCGACATGGTTGCCACAGGATCCAGCTTGGGATGCCTCTCCATGAAAAATCCATCGCGGCTGCGGCCCAGGCGAAGGATTTGCGCCACCTGTTCCGCGTCATGCCGGGGCTCAAGCGCCACGCACAGCACTGCCATGTCTACCGGGATGTTGACAAGCCCGCCGAGTAAAGTATCCTCGCAGGAAAGTGATAGTTTTTCTCCTGTTTCAGAATCCGGGGAGTCTGCTGTTATGGTTGCCAGCTTTCCCCTGATGAAACGGACATGTTCTCCCTGTACCCGCTCGTAGAATTCCTCATATCCTTTTCCGGTACAGCGCATGTCGATGTATATCTGGTATACTTCTCCCCCCGTTTTCTCTTTAAAGAGATGGGAATATTTCAGCGAATGCATGCAGCAAACACGTGAACAATAAGCATTGTAGTTCTGGTCTCTGCTGCCGACACAGTGAATAACGGCGAGGCTCTTGGGTTCCCTGCCGTCGGCCAATTTCAACTGTCCCCCCGTGGGCCCGGAAGGGCTGCAGAGCCGCTCAAATTCGAGGCTGGTGAAAACGTTGGGCAGGCGGCCGTAACCGTATTGTGAAATAGGTGTCGGATCGAAAACATCGTAGCCGGTAGCTACAATTATCGCTCCAACATGGAGCTCTATAAATAGGTCCTCCTGTTGAAAGTTTATTGCCTTTGCTTCACAGAATTTTTCACAGGCGCGGCATTTTCCCTTAAGAAAATAGACACAGCGTTCCTTGTCAATAACCGGTATATTGGGAATTGCCTGCGGGAAAGGGGTATATACGGCCTTACGCACACCCAGATCGGCATCGAATTCACTTTCGGTCGACCATGGGCATTTCTCCACGCAAATACCGCAACCTACGCATTTGTCTTCGTCAATATAACGCGCTTTGCGCCTTACCTTAACGTTGAAATTGCCCACATAGCCCGATACCTCGACAACTTCACTGTAGGTCATCAGGCGGATATAAGGATTGCGGGCGACCTCATTCATTTTTGGTGTCAGTATGCAGGCGGAACAATCCAGCGTGGGGAATGTTTTATCAAATTGGGCCATATGCCCGCCGATACTCGGCTCCCTTTCCACCAGATATACTATTTGCTGTGAATTTGCTATCTCCAGCGCAGCCTGAATACCGGCAATGCCGCCGCCAATGACCAGTGTGGCGGGAAAAACCGGGACAGACTGTTCCTCGATGGGTGAATGGTGTATAACACGTTTGATAGCGCCCTTGACCAATCTATTAGCTTTTTCTGTAGCGAGAGGGCCGGGTTCATGCAACCAGGCGCATTGCTCCCGGATATTGGCAACCTGTAAAAGGTACGGGTTGAGTCCGGATTCCCTGAGGACGTTCTGGAAGGTCTGCTCGTAGAGCCGGGGAGAACAGGCGGCTACAACCACGCGGTTGATGCCCAATTGCATGATATCCTGTCTGATCAGGTTCTGGCCTTTGCTTGAACACATATAAACATAGTCCCGAGCCACGCTCACTTCTCCCAACTCCTTGGCACGGCGAGCCACTTCTTCCACATCCACAGTGCTTGCTATGTTATGACCGCAATGGCAAACGTAAACTCCTATTTTGATGTCGTCGTCCGGTTTTCCTTTTAAGATGCTCACTATAAACCCTCACAAATTAATTCAACAACATCTTTGATCTCGACTGTCTTTGTATTGGAGAAACCGAGCAGGCTGTCTTCAAAATTGAGCATGCAATACGGGCAGGAGACAGCCAGCACATCGGCGCCCACATCCAACGCCTGTTGTATTCTCAGGTCGGAGAACCTTTCATCCTTTTTAGTGTCCATCCAGATTCTCCCCCCGCCTCCACCGCAGCATAGAGTGTTTTCTTTGACATCAGGCAACTCCACCAGCTCAATCCCGGGAATGCTCTCTAGGATCCGGCGGGGCTCGTCATATATTCCGTTATGCCTTGCCAGGTAACAGGAATCATGATAAGCGACCTTCTTTTTCACCTCTTTCTTAAACTTAAACTTGCCTTCGCTAACCAGCGGCGCCAGATACTGAACGATGTGTAAAACCTCGAAATCAGCCCCCAGTTTTGAATATTCATTTTTGAAAGAATGATAGCAATGTGGTGAGCTGACCAATATCTGTTTGATCCCGGCCTCGGAGAAGGCCTTAATATTCTTTTCTGCCAGGCTGTTGAAAAGGTTCTCATCACCGGCTTTGCGCACGCTTTCGCCGCAGCAATTTTCCCTGGAGGCCAGGATGTTGAAGTCAGTGCCGGAGGTTTTTAAAACTTGTGCTGTGGCCCGGGCCACTCTTTTTACCTTGGGTTCGTATGCAGGAATGCAACATGAGAAATACAGGGTACTGCTGTCGGCTTTATGTTTGAGCCTTAAAGGAGCAGCCCAGTCACCGCGTTGTTCCGGGGGCTCTCCCAGTGGATTGCCGGCTCCGGCAATATTGGTTATTGCCAGCCGCAGCGAGTCCGGGATTTTGGCCGTACCTGTCTCAGTAATCACTCTGCGCATGGCCTTCATGATGTCGATTATCTCCACACCGCGGGGGCAGCGCTGCACGCAGTTCCGGCAGGTCGTACACAGCCACAAATCTTCGGATTCGAAATCGATCACGCCGAGTTGGGCCTGATGAATGATGCGGCGGACCAAAAAGCTTCTCACCTGGTTCCAGGGGCAGCTGCCCGTGCACAACCCGCACTGATAGCAATTGTCCAGCTTTTCGGCCCCGGCCTCCATGAGCATGTCAGCAGCTTCTTTAAAAGGTGTTAATGCTACCATCTTTCCTCACTTTTTAAAAAATTTCCATTACTGCATTTGTGCAGTGGTCTAAATTGCCGAATAACGTGATCTCGAGTACGGTCAATATATTCGTTTGCCATCGCTATCATAGATTTCAAGGACAGTGGATGGCTGCCCCGGTAGATTGTGAGTGGCGCAGCCGAAGCATGGGTCGTAAGGACGCCAGGCCATCTCGATGCGGTTCAGCAGCCCCTCGGTTATCTCCTTACCCCCCTTGATCAACCCCATAGCCGCCTTTTTAACCGATAAATTGATGGCAGCCGAGTTGTTTACCGTGGCCACGATCAGGTTGGCTTTCTTAATTATTCCGTTCTCATCTGTTATGTAATGGTGGATCAGGGTACCGCGCGGCGCTTCCACGATGCCCACGCCTTCGTCGGGGGTGGCCGTAGGTATCGTTCGTATATCGGTGCTGGTGATCTCCGGGTCCCGGCTCAGTTCGAGTAATCTCTCAGCCGCATAAAGGAGTTCGACCAGCCGTGCCCAGTGAGTGGCCAGTGTAAAGTGGGCCGGCTTGCCGCCCAGCGTGGAGTACATCTTTTCATAGGCTTCCTGTGCCAGTGGTGTTGCCATACCGTCGGAGGCGTTAAGACGGGCCAGGGGCGCCACGCGGAAAACACCGCTGTCCTTACCGTCACAAAATCCCTTCCAGCCGACTTTTTTCAAATAGGGGAACTTGATATAGGTCCACGGCTCGACATGCTCGGCAATGTGATTCAGATAGTCGGCTGCAGAAAATTTGGCGAACTCCTTGCCGTCGGGATCAACCACCCTGAGCTGGCCTTCATAAAAATTCACCTTGTTTTTCTGATCCACCAGCCCCATGTAGTACGTACGATGAGTAAATGTATCGCTCAGGATCATGTCAACATAAGCCTTGTTCTTGAGGACGATGTCATCGAAGACCTTGAGCGAGAGCCTGGCGAATTCCACGGAATCCCTGGCTATCTGTTCAACTTCCTTTCTTTCCTCTTCATTGAGACCCTTGCTGACCCCGCCGGGCAGGCCGAATACGGGATGCACCGCCCGGCCGCCGAGCATCTGGATAATATGATGATTTTGCATGCGTGTTTTTATAACCGCTCCTGCCAGCTCGAGCCCTACTTTGGCGATAACTCCCAGGATGTTACGTTCGGCAACCGGAGCATCGGGACCCATAACGAAATCAGGTCCGCCGAGTATGTAGAAATGTGTCGTGTGATCGGTTACATAGAATGCGCTGTAGAGCAGTTCACGGAGCTTTTTGGCGGCACTTGGCGGGTCAGTATGAAATACAGCATCCAGTGTTTTGCAGGATGCCATATGGTGTGCTTCGGGGCAGACTCCGCAAATCCTTTGTGTGATCTGTGGCATATCCTCAGCCAGCCGGCCCTCGGAAAATTTTTCAAATCCCCGTAGTTCGGGTATCTGGAAGTAGCAGTTTTTAACCTCTCCTGCATCATCGAGAAAAATTGCTATTTTGCCGTGCCCCTCCAGCCGGGTAACCGGATCGATGGTGATTTTTTTCATTTAATTGACGCCCTCCTTACCAGTGAATCAGGCAGACTGTAACGATAGCAGGTACCTACGGGATCACGTACATCAGAAAGGATAGTGCGTATCTCTTCCTCATCCTTCGAGTCGATTACAGATGCTACAGCGCTGAGGAAATGAGCACCCTGGTCGATGACCCCCTCCACCGGTCCATAACAGCCGGTACACGGCATACTGACCTGCGGGCACAGGGCTCCGCATCCACCCCGCGTGGCAACTCCGACACACAAGAGGCCCTGTTCCAGGAGGCAAATTTCAGGTTCTGGGATAAACTCGTAGGTGCGATGAATCTTTTTGATCTTCTTGATGTCTCTTTTGCGGGAACAATCATCACAAACCGCCTTGACGTTGTGAGAAATTACTGTGCCCCTGGGTGGTAATTTCCCCTGTATTAATGCTTCCAGCGCAAGCCAGGTGGTCTTTTCCTCGGGGGGACATCCTGGAATGTAGTACTCAACGTCAACAACTTGATTGAGGGTACTGACAGTATCGTAGAAAACAGGGATTTCGAGCTCTCCCTCCGGGGCCTTGTAACTTGGCTGGGGAAAGATGTTGCCGTTTTTCTCGGTTGACGCAGTATCCCTGTACACTGTATCGAAAATTTGCTGCCTGTTGTGCAGATTACCCAATCCAGGGATGCCGCCGCGGCAGGCGCAGGCGCCGTAGGCAATCATTACTTTTGATTTGGCACGGAGCATTCTGGCCATATGTTCCTGTTCGGAATTTCTGATGGCGCCGTTAAAGAGGCAGACATCGATGCTGTTATCCTCCATAGCTTCAACATCCTTGTATTTGGCGTCGATGGCCACCGGCCAAAATACAATATCGGCTGCCTCTGCGAGCTTCAGTATCCTGTCACCGATCAGCAGTTGGGCAATTTCACAGCCACCACAGCTTGCAGCCCAGTACAGCGCCAGCTTCAATTTAGCCATTCCCTTCTCCTTCAGGAATCCGGTTGATAATAAAGCCCGCTATTCAGCCTCCAGCCCGAAACGCAGCTTTATTACTTGCCGGCCGATTCCTTTAAACCTAAAGATTTCTTATTGTTATTCGCCGCCTTGCACTTGAGGAGAGTTTCCCACATGACCCTCTCCAGGAGCTCGGGGGCAACGGGTTTGATCAAATAATCGACAGCGCCTATTTTCATGGCCTCGACCGCCAGCTCCACCGACGGATAGGCCGTGATGACTATACACTGCATGCGCGGTTTTAAATCCCTGGCTTCACTCAGCACCTGTAAGCCGCTTTTACCGGGCAACCTGACATCTACGATCAAAATATCATAATCAGATTGTGCTATTAAAGGCAGCGCTTCTTCTCCGTTGCCGGCAGTTGTAACCTGGTAAGTATCCTTGAGCCAGTCCCTCAGCGATTCACGTATAATCGTCTCGTCTTCAACAATCAGTACTGAAGCATGTTCAGGCGAATGCTGGCCTGTACAGTCCGCCAGCAACTTAACTACGTAGTCCTGGATCGTTGTGTCATTATAAACGCATCTCACCTTCAACTTTTTATAAAGCTCTTCAGGGATTCTAATGTGTATCTGCCTTTGTCTCATCTCTTAGCTAAATGCCTTGCCAGGTACATTGGTACTTATTCTAATATATATCATTATACCGCACCCGTCAAGTGCCCCATTTGACCCCTTGACAAATTTTTTTCAGTCTGCTAACGTAATAGGCGATATAAAAATACCAAAAAAGATACATATATACCAATATACCTCATTACATAAGATGTCGTAATTTTTATCGGCCTCGCTATCGTTAGCGGGATGGGGAGGTTTAAGTGGAACCGAGAATAGGGGTGTATGTTTGTCACTGTGGCAGTAATATCGCCGGTACTGTTGACTGTGCGGAAGTAAGCCGCTTTGCAGAGGGACTGGATGCGGTCAAGGTGGCCCGCGACTATAAATTCATGTGCTCCGAGCCCGGGCAGAACATGATCAAAGATGACATCAAAGAACTGGGGCTGAACCGGGTGGTGGTTGCGTCCTGCTCGCCCACGTTGCATGAGCCTACGTATCGCAGGGTATGCCAGGAAGCAGGGGTAAATCCGTACCTGTTCCAGATGGCCAATATACGTGAGCAGTGCTCATGGGTTACAGAGGATCATAATGGAGCAACCGGTAAGGCCAAGTCGCTGGTGAGCGCGGCGGTGAACCGGGTTTATTACCACCAGCCGCTGGAGATAAAGAAGGTTGCCATCAATCCCAATACACTGGTGGTTGGCGGCGGCATAGCCGGAATTCAAGCCGCGTTGAAGATTGCCGATTCGGGACACAGGGTATATTTAGTGGAGAAGACGCCGAGCATAGGTGGTCACATGGCGCAGCTGGATAAGACCTTTCCCACGCTGGACTGTTCTGCCTGCATCCTGACGCCCAAAATGACGCTGGTGAGCCGCCATCCCAATATCGAGCTGCTGACTTACAGCGAGGTGGAGGAAGTATCGGGTTTTATCGGCAATTTCAAAGTTAAAATCAGGAAGAAAGCCCGCTACGTGAACCTTTCTAAATGTACGGGTTGCGGCCTTTGCCAGGAAAAATGCCCCTGGAAAGCCCCCAGCGAATTCGAGGTCGGGCTGGGCAAGCGTAAGGCAATTTACATCCCGTTTGCCCAGGCGGTGCCCAATAAACCGGTTATCGATGTTGAACACTGCGCTTATTTCTTGAAGGGCACCTGCCGCGCCTGTGAAAAATTCTGCGAAGCTAAGGCCATTGACTTCGAGCAAAAAGATGAGGTGGTCGAGGTAGATGTGGGCAATGTTATCCTGGCTACAGGCTTCGATATGTTCAAGCCTTCCGGTATTTATGAATACGGGTACGGCAGACTCGACAATGTAATCACCAGTCTTGAGTTTGAGCGACTGGTTAATTCTGCGGGGCCGACGCAGGGAGAGATCTTACTGAAAAACGGGTCGCATCCCAGGAGTATTGCTATAATCCATTGTGCTGGCAGCAGGAATAAGGATTATCACGAGTATTGCTCCCGCGTCTGTTGCATGTATTCCTTGAAATTCAGCCACCTTATAAAGGAGCACATGCCTGAAACAAAAACCTTCGAGTTTTATGCAGATATCCGTAGTTTCGGCAAGGGCTACGAAGAGTTCTATAACCGGGTTGTTGATGAGGGGACCGTATTCGTTAAAGCGCGGCCGGACAAAGTAACTCAAGATTCCGAGAAGCCCGATAGTGAAGGCAGGCTCATAGTCCATTACACGCTGACCGACGGTACCCAGCATCAGCAGCCGGTGGATATGGTAATTATCAGTGCGGCGCTGGAGCCGCCAAAGGATACGGAGGCGGTAGGCCGTTTATTCGGCGTCAGCCGCAGCGGCGATGGCTTTTTCCGTGAAAGGCATCCCAAGATGGACCCCATGGCAACTATGACCGACGGCATATTCGTGGTTGGCTGTTGCCAGGGGCCGAAAGATATTCCCGACACCATCGCACAGGCTTCGGGCGCTGCCGGGCGTGTGATCGCCATGATCAGCAAGGGCGAAGTTGAGGTAGAGGCTACAACGTCGGTGATCGATGAAACGCGTTGCGCGGGCTGTCGTGTTTGCGAAGGCCTTTGCCCCTTCAGTGCCATTTCCTTCGATGCGGAGAAGAAAGTCAGCCGCATCAATGAAGCCCTGTGCAAGGGATGCCGTGTCTGCGTGGCGGCCTGTCCGAGCTCTGCAATTTCCAGCAAGCATTTTACTACGGAACAGATCATGGCTGAAATAAAGGGAATGCTGATTAAAGTATAAGGGGAAGTTGAACGTGGAACCGAGAATAGGGGTGTATGTTTGTCACTGTGGCAGTAATATCGCCGGTACTGTTGACTGTGCGGAAGTAAGCCGCTTTGCAGGGGCATTGGATGCGGTGAGGGTGGCCCGCGACTATAAATTCATGTGCTCCGAGCCCGGGCAGAACATGATCAAAGATGACATCAAAGAACTGGGGCTGAACCGGGTGGTGGTTGCGTCCTGCTCGCCCACGCTGCATGAGCCTACGTTTCGCAGGGTATGCCAGGAAGCAGGGGTAAATCCGTACCTGTTCCAGATGGCCAATATACGTGAGCAGTGCTCATGGGTCACGGAGGATCATGGAGGCGCGACCAGCAAGGCCAAGTCGCTGGTGAGCGCGGCGGTATACCGGGTTTATTACCACCAACCGCTGGAGATGAGGAAGGTTCCCATCAATCCCAATACGCTGGTGGTTGGCGGCGGCATAGCCGGCATCCAGGC
>JAQUQM010000034.1 GCA_028716085.1 Dehalococcoidia bacterium
TGTCTGAAGTATAAAGCTGCGAGACCAAAGACACAGAACCGACAGTCAAAGCAAAAACAATGATGCTTAAGATAAAATAAATCTGCGAAGCCAGGCCATAAGAGATCGTGATGGCGATCAAAACCCGCAGTGACCTGTACCATGTGACGACCAATGTCGATACCTCCCAGATTTTTAAAACCAGCAAGATGGTCAGCGACCTGACCGGCTTCCTGGTTCAGCAGAATAAAGCCATTGTGGGTGCCAACGCCTTCCGCCACCAGTCCGGCATACACCAGGACGGCATTATCAAAAAAGCCAACACCTACGAGATTATGAATCCCAGGGATGTGGGCGTGCCGTCAAGTGCGCTGGTACTGGGCAAGGTCAGTGGAAGGCATGCCTTCAAAGAACGCCTGGCGGAGATGGGCTACTCACTCGATGAGGAAGCCCTCAACCACGCCTTCAAGGCGTTCAAGGACCTGGCGGATAAGAAACGCAAAATAACCGACCGTGATATCCAGTCGCTTATCGGCGAGGAAATACGAACGGCCTCGGAAGTCTATCATCTGGACCACGTAGGCGTCTCCTGCGGCAATCACAGCATGCCCACGGCAACTGTAAGGCTCATCGGGCCGAACAAGGAAATATTCGCCGATGCCGCTCTGGGCAGCGGCCCTGTGGACGCCGTATACAAGGCCATCAACCGCATTGTAAGGGTGCGCAACGTGCTGACCGAGTTTACCGTGAGCTCAATTACAGAAGGCATCGACGCTATGGGCGAGGTCTTGATCAGGATTGAAAGCGATAGCGTCACATATTCGGGACGGGGAGTGGATACCGATATCATCGTCGCCAGCGCCAAGGCTTACATGAATGCGCTTAACAGGTTGCTGAACGCCCGCAAAACCGCGTCCCGGGAGGCTACGTGAGCCCTGAAGTAGAAGCATTGCTGCGGCTGCTGCTGTCGTCAGTCCCGGTGCTTCCCAGGATTAAAGGATAATACTTTAAAAGAGGAGTAACTTTCTTGACATTAGCTGAAAAAATACTCGCCGCTCACTGTGGCAAGGACAGGGTCAGTCCCGGCGAGTTTATCAACGTTAAGACCGACCTTGTGCTGTCCAATGATATCACAGCGCCCATTGCCATCAAGGAGTTCAATAAACTGGGGCTGGGCAAGGTCTTCGATCCCCAAAAAATAGTCATGGTGCCGGACCATTTCTGCCCCAACAAGGATATACAGTCGGCACAGCAGGCCAAGCTGATGCGCGAGTTCGCCCGCGAGCACAAAATCATCTACTTCGAAGTAGGAGAGATGGGCATAGAACACGTCATCCTGCCTGAGAAAGGCCTGGTGGTGCCAGGGGATGTCGTGGTGGGCGCAGATTCGCATACCGACACCTACGGCGCACTGGCCGCCTTTGCCACCGGCATGGGCTCCACCGACATCGCCATCGCCATGGCCACAGGCGAGATATGGATGAAAGTCCCCCCCACCATCAAGTTCGTCTTTCACGGAAAGCCGGGCAAATGGGTGGGTGGTAAGGACTTCATCCTGTATACGATCGGCAGGATCGGCGTGGACGGAGCGCTGTATTCGGTGATGGAATTCACCGGTGATGCCATGGAGGCGCTCTCGATGGACAACCGCTTCACAATGTCGAATATGGCCATCGAGGCGGGCGGCAAAGCAGGCATCTTTGCAGTCGATGCCAAAACGAAGGCGTACCTCAAGGGCAGAACCAGCCGCAAATACATTGAGTACAGGTCTGATCCCGATGCGGCATACGCCTCCATAATTGAATATGACGCATCTCAGATCGAGCCGCAGGTGGCCTTCCCCCACCTTCCATCGAATACAAAGCCAATCAGCCAGGTGGGCAATATAGCCATCGACCAGGTGGTCATCGGCAGTTGCACCAATGGCAGGCTGGACGATATCAGGCTGGCCGCGAGGGTCATTAAAGGCAAAAAGGTCAACGCCGGCTTGAGGTGCATCGTCATACCCGGATCGCAGAAGGTGTACTTGGACGCTTTGAAAGAAGGTCTGATCGAAATCTTCATTAAAGCCGGCGCCGCTGTCAGCACGCCCACCTGCGGCCCCTGCCTGGGAGGTTACATGGGGATACTGGCAGCAGGAGAAAAATGCGTCTCCACCACCAACCGCAACTTCGTGGGAAGGATGGGGCACGTCAAGTCAGAAATCTACCTTGCCAATCCTGCCGTGGCGGCGGCAAGCGCCGTGCTGGGCAGGATTGCAGGCCCGGAGGAATTAGCTTAAATGTCGCTAAAAGGAAAAGTTCATAAATACGGCACCAACATAGATACCGATGCCATCATACCGGCACGCTACCTGAATATGCATGAGGCTGCGGAGCTCGCCGAGCACTGCATGGAGGATATCGACGAAGAGTTCGTGAAAAGGGTGCAGGCCGGAGATATCGTGGTAGCGGACACCAATTTCGGCTGCGGCTCTTCCCGGGAGCATGCGCCGCTGGCCCTGAAGGGGTCGGGAATCTCATGCGTGATTGCCAAGAGCTTCGCACGCATTTTCTTCCGCAATGCCATCAATACAGGCCTGCCCCTGCTGGAATGCGAAGAGGCGGCCGATAACATAGAGGCAGGAGACGCAGTCGAAGTCGACCTGGCCGGGGGCAGGATCATCAACCATTCCAGCGGTAAAACATTCACCGCCAAACCCTACCCCGAGTTTATGATGCAGATCATCGCCGAGGGCGGACTGGTGGAGCACACCAAAAAGAAAGCTTCAGGAGCGCGCTGATTTGAAATACCATGTTGCAGTTTTACCCGGTGACGGTGTCGGACCTGACGTGGTCAATGAGGCCATACGGGCGCTTGATGCCGTGGGCCGGCGCTTCGGCCACGACTTTAAATACGAGTTCGGCCTGATCGGCGGCATCTCCATAGATAAATACGGGGAGGCCCTGACCCGTGAAACACTGCAGATGTGCAGCAGGTGTAATGCAGTGCTGCTGGGAGCGGTCGGCGGGCCGAAATGGGATGACCCTAAAGCGAAGGTGAGGCCTGAAGACGGGCTGCTGGCCATCAGAAAAGCACTGGACCTCTTTGCCAACCTGAGGCCGGTTAAGATGCTCCCCTTGATGGAAAACTCAACCTCGTTGAAAGCTGAAATCGTCAGGGGGGTCGACCTGCTCGTGGTGCGTGAGCTGACGGGCGGTCTGTACTTCGGCAAGCCTAAAAGAAGATGGAAGACCAAATCGGGCTCCAGACGGGCTGTCGATTCCATGGTTTACACTGAAAAAGAGATCGCTCGCATTATAAGGACCGGCTTCGAGCTGGCTTTAAAGCGCAGGAAAAAGCTGACCTCGGTGGACAAGGCCAACGTGCTGGAGTCCTCGCGCCTGTGGAGGCAGATAGCCCAGGAGATTGCGGCGGAATACGAACAGGTCAAGCTGGACCATATGCTGGTTGACACCTGCGCCATGAGGCTGATCCAGAATCCCGCTTATTTCGATGTGATTGTCACCGAAAATACCTTCGGCGACATACTTACCGACGAGGCTTCGCTGCTCAGCGGCTCCATGGGCATGCTGCCCTCGGCCAGCCTTGCCGGAATACCCGAGGGCAAAAACCCCCGGGCGTTCGGATTATACGAGCCCATCCACGGCAGCGCCCCCGATATAGCAGGGCAAAACCTGGCCAATCCCATCGCCACCATACTCAGCACGGCCATGATGCTGCGCTATTCCTTCGGCCTCGGCAAGGAAGCTGCCGCAGTGGAAAGCGCCGTCCTGAACGTGCTCGAGGATGGCCACCGTACTAAAGACATCATGTCCGATGGGATGAAGCAGGCCGGCACCATCGAGATGGGAAAACTGATAGAGAAGAGGATTGAAGGTTAACATGGCTGCTAAACGTATCGACCTCTATGATACTACACTGAGGGATGGGGCTCAGCAGGAGGGCATCTCTTTCACTGTCTCCGATAAGCTGAAAATTACGCAGAAGCTGGATGAGCTCGGCATCAACTATATCGAAGGCGGCTGGCCCGGCTCTAATCCCAAGGACACCGAGTTTTTCGAGAAAGCCAAAAATTTGAAGCTGAAAAACGCCGTACTGGTGGCCTTCGGCAGCACACGGCGTGTCGATACGGATGCTGAAAAAGACGAAGGACTCAAGGCCCTGGTCAGGGCCGGCACCCGTGCGGTCAATATCGTGGGCAAAAGCTCAGCCCGCCAGGTGACGCAGGTGCTGGAAACCACCCTGCCGAACAACCTCAAGATCATCCGCGAATCAGTCGGGTTCCTCAAGTCCAGGGGACTGACTGTATTTTACGATGCCGAACACTTCTTCGACGGCTTCAAGATAGATCCTGATTACGCCATAGATACGTTGCTGGCGGCACAGCAAGGCGGGGTCGACTGCCTGGTGCTCTGTGATACCAACGGCGGCACATTGCCGGCAGAGGTTGCCGATATTGTGAAGCAGGTCAGGAAGAAGACATCCAAACCGCTGGGGATACACGCACATAACGACAGCGAGCTTGCCGTGGCCGTCTCGCTGGCCGCCGTGGAGAACGGGGCTCAGCACGTCGAAGGTACCATCAACGGCTACGGCGAACGCTGCGGCAACGCCAACCTGTGTTCCATCATACCCGCGCTCAAATTGAAGATGGGCTATGCATGCGTCACTGCCAGGCAGCTTGCCAAGCTGACCGACGCATCCCGCTTCGTGGCGGAGGTGGCCAACCTCGCTCCGAGCTCACACCAGCCCTATGTAGGCCTCAGCGCCTTCCTGCATAAAGCGGGGCTGCATGTGTCGGCTCTATCCAAGTGGGAAGAGAGCTATCAGCACATCGATCCCGAGCTCGTAGGCAACAGCCCCAAGGTGGTCATCTCCGAGCTCTCCGGCAAAAGCAATATTATTTTCAAGGCTAAAGAGCTTGGCATACCCATCCAACCTTCGGGCAAAGAAGCACGCCGCATACTGGAGCAGATCAAAGAGTTGGAAAGCCTGGGCTTCCAGTATGAAGATGCCGACGCATCCTTCGAGCTGCTGATCCACCGGTCGCAGGAGGGGTACAAGCCCCCCTTCGAACTGGTGGACTACATGGTTGTAGTGGAACGGCACCGCCGGCTGCCTGCACAGGGAGGCAAGGTTGAGTTCCTCTCCGAAGCCACCATCAAGGTCAAGGTGGACAACAAAATCATGCACACCGCCTCGGAAGGGAACGGCCCGGTGAACGCGCTGGACTTCGCCCTGCGCAAGGGCCTGCTCGAGTTTTATCCCGGACTTTCCAAAGTCGACCTCATAGACTACAAGGTGCGCATCCTGGAGGGCAGCAGCGGCACTGGTTCCCAGGTGCGTGTTTTTATCGAGTCCAGCAACGGCAAGGTGAAATGGAGGACGGTGGGTAGTTCCACCAATATTATTGAGGCCAGCTGGCTGGCTCTGTACGACAGCATGGAGTATTTCCTG
Source organism: Dehalococcoidia bacterium (assembly GCA_028716085.1). Taxonomy (GTDB): domain Bacteria; phylum Chloroflexota; class Dehalococcoidia; order GIF9; family UBA5629; genus JAQUQM01. The sequence continues at coordinate 5,440 of JAQUQM010000034.1, forward strand.
CTCAGGGTGAATAAGTCAGCCCGGCGCAAGAAATAATGCAGGCGTCTGTTGAGACATAAAATTAAAGGGGTGGCTTCAAAAGCCACCCCTTTCTGTTTGCTTATAAGTGCCTTAATTATTCGGCTTTGATGATGCAGGCCACGCCTTGGCCGCCGCCTTCGCACATGGTGGCCACGCCGTATTTGCCTTTCTTTTCCCTAAGAATCCTGGCCAGTGTGCCAACCAGCCTGATGCCGCTGGCGCCCAGCGGATGGCCGATTGCCATAGCGCCGCCATGGACATTGACCTGGTCCCATTTCAGACCAAACTCTTTGATAGCATACAGTGAGACAATCGCAAATGCTTCATTAATCTCCCAGTAATCGATATCTTTCGCCTGCAATCCTGCAGCTTTAAGAGCCTTCTTTGTCGAAGGTACCGGTCCTGCGCCCATGATGGTAGGATCAACACCGGCCATGCCGAAGGATACGAAGCTGGCCAGCGGCTTGAGCCCCAGCTTCTTTGCTTTATCCCTGGACATGATAAGCATGGCGGTTGCGCCCGCATTTAGCGGAGAGGCATTGCCAGCTGTGATCGTGCCGTCCGGCTTGTATGCCGGTTTCAGGCTGGCGAGCGCCTCCAAGGTGGTGTCGCCCCTCACGGCAGCGTCGTAGTCATACATTTTCTCTGTGCCGTCCTCAAGGTGAATCTTGATGGGCATGATTTCGCCTTTGAGCCATTCCTTGGATTGGGCAGCCAGCTGGTGGGACCTCATGGCGAATTTGTCCATCTCTTCCCTGGAGGTACCTATCATTTCCTGCAGTTTCTGAGCCGTGAAGCCCATGTTCATGGAGAACGGTAAATCAATATATTTATACTCGGGATCGTTGATCAGCTTCATAGGCATTGCACTGCCGATGGAGCTGCCCATTGGACAGTGGGTCATATGCTCCTGGCCGCCGCAGAGCACTACATCTGCAAACCCGGCAGCTATCGCCATGGCGCCGACCCTGAGACCCGCGAGGGCAGAACCACATTGCTGGTCAACCTGCTGGGCCGAGATCTCGAGCGGCAGTTTGCCGTAGAACAGGGGGAATTTGCCGCCGAATGTGAAGGTTTCATTAGCAGGATTGGCTGTGCCTGTAATGGCTTCATCGACCTCCTTGGGATCGACCTTGTTCCTTTTGAGCATTTCATTCCAGAGCATACCCAAAACCTCATCCATCCTCCACTCATTGAGGAGGTCCTTGACGGGCTCTTTGGGGCGGGACCTGGAAAACGGGGAGCGTAGAAAGTCAACAATCACAACATCACTGATTTTCATACCTATTACTCCTTCTTCAAAAAATTTCTGTCCCATTTTACACGATTGCGCGTGTTAAGACAAATAGAGGCGCTATATGGAAATAATTTTAGACGTGTTCTCCGCTAGCCTTAATTACGCCGATGGGAGTTGCCATGGCCACTTTTCTGGATATGCCGGCCCCGCTGGTTACCCCTACAACATCAGTAACATCTTTATAAGCGGATGAAGCTTCCTCCGCCAGCGATTCCATGCTGTCGGCCTTAACATAGATGCCCCTGCCGGCGAGCTCCGCCGCTATATCGATGCCTCGCGAGCTCCGCTTGGCGGCGCCCCGGCTCTGCACCCTGCCCGCGCCGTGGCAGGTCGAACCGAACGTCTCGCTCATGGCCCTTTCCGTACCAACAGCCACAAAGGAGCACCTGCCCATATCGCCGGGAATCAGGACCGGCTGCCCGATGCTGCTGTATTTGTCGGGTATGCCTTTTTGTCCTGCCGGGAAGGCGCGCGTGGCGCCCTTGCGGTGCACGCACAACCTTGTCTTCTTGTTATCTACTGCATGGTCTTCGATCTTGGCGATGTTGTGCGCTACATCGTAGACCTGATCCAGCCCCATATCTTCGGCCTTCTTCCTGAAGACCCTGGCGAACGACTCCCTGGCCCAGTGAGCAATGCAGAGGCGGTTGGCCCAGGCGTAGTTGGCGGCGCAGGCCATGGCGGCCAGGTAATCACGCCCTTCCTGCGATTCCACGGGAGCGCAGGCAAGCTGCCGGTCGGGCAGCACTATATCGTATTTCCTCACTGCATCTCCCATGATCCTCAGGTAATCACCACACACCTGGTGCCCAAGACCACGGGAACCTGTGTGGATAAGCAGCAGCACCTGGCCGACATGCGTAATGCCCATAGCGCGGGCGGCTTCCCGGTCATATATCTCGCGCACAACCTGCACTTCCAGGAAATGGTTGCCGGAGCCCAGCGTGCCGAGCTGCGGTGCGCCGCGTTTCTTGGCCCTGGCGCTGACCTTGTCCGGGTCGGCGTTCTGCATGCAGCCCTGCTCCTCCGTGACCTCCAGGTCCTGCGGCAATCCGAACCCTTTCTTTACCGCCCAGGCTGCGCCCAGGCGCAGTACCTCGTCTATCTCCTTTTCGCTGATCCTGATCTTGCCCTCCGAGCCCAACCCCGATGGGACGCTCCGGAAAAGGTCGTTGATCAGCTCCTTGATGCGGGGCTTTACTTCACTCTCGTTGAGATCGGTGCGCAGCAGCCTTACGCCGCAGTTGATATCGTAGCCGACCCCACCCGGTGAGATAACGCCGTTGCTCACCCGTGTGGCAGCCACGCCTCCGATGGGGAAGCCATAGCCCCAGTGGATATCCGGCATGGCCATGGAGCAGCCCACGATGCCGGGCAAAAAGGCCACGTTGGCCACCTGCTCCAGCGATTGTTCCTCTTTGATCACGTTCAACATATCACGGTCGGCGTATACCAGGCCGGGCACCTTCATGCCGCTCTTGTAGTCGGGCGGTATCTCCCAGCGGTAATCGTCGATCCGGTTAAGCTTTCCCTGCCAGGGGCTCATGCATATCTCCTTCTATTTTAGATATCGAATATTATACGGGCTGAGTACATATTTTCCGATTTTGAGATGGCCAGGTTGTGATAGGTGGCCGCCTTGACCTCGCGCTTGAGCCGGTGCCTCTGCAAATCCAGCTTTTCGCCGTAACATTTGGCACGTAAATCCCTGCCGGTTAATTTAACAACTTCAAACATGGTAAAAACGAGGTGATCTGTATCCAGCAGGTAAAGAAGCTCGTTAAGCCATCCTACCAGCAGCGCTTCGTGATCCGGCGCGCTGACCTCAATACTTTTTCTGACAGCCGGCTCAACCATGTCAGGGTCGATGATCAGGCTGAACATTCCTTTTGCTGCATTGATAAAAAGCTCCTTTAAATCACGGCCGTAAGCCGTGATGCCGACATCCGCCGTGTGGTCGATTACCGAAAAATCCGCACCCATCTGATTTGAATTATATACAGGAACGTAATATATTGCACACCCGCAATAATTGAGCGCGGCTGAGAGCGAAACCGTTTGACGGGAAACACATGGAGTGATAACATAGTGCGTCTTGGGCCGCTAGCTCAACAGGTAGAGCAGTTGACTCTTAATCAACCGGTTACAGGTTCGAGCCCTGTGCGGCTCAGAATGAAAATAGAAGCGGGCAGATTACAGCATTATCGCGGACTGTAAATCGATTGCACCGCTTGCAGATACTACTCGTAAACAAATACCGGGGGGTTGCGATGATTAAGTTCAATCAAAAAGGTTTCACACTCATCGAGCTGCTGGTTACCGTGTCCATCCTGGGAATACTTGCCAGTGTCGTTCTTGCCAATGTGGGCAAGTACGCCGGGTCGGGCAAAAATCTCGCCCTGTCGCTGGAGTTCAGCAAAATGGTATCGGCGGAGTCTGCCTATATAGGGGATACCGGCAAATTGCCTGCTGATACAAAGGCGCTGGTGGAAAACAACTACATATACACCACACCCACCCTTGCCGAATACAAGATCGACCAGACCACAGGCAAGATTATCCAGACTCCCAAATAGCACATCTTCGCCTTAACATAAAAGTATTCTGACATCGGGGGGGAGTGTCGGAACTGGCAGACGAGCATGACTTAGGATCATGTGCCGCAAGGCGTAGGGGTTCGAGTCCCCTCTTCCCCATATAAAAGGACGGTTGAAAATGGAGATCAGGAAGACTAAAAAAAGCAGGATCCACAAGGTCGATTTCTCAGCGCTGGGCTTCGGCGATGTATTCAGCGACCACATGCTGACCATGGACTACAAGAGCGGTAAATGGGGCGCACCGAAGATAAAACCTTTCGGCCACGTACATATTCTGCCTTCGCTCACCACGCTGCACTACGCGCAGGCGGTTTTCGAAGGATTGAAGGCATTCATCGCCAAAGACGGCTCGATCCACATTTTCAGGCCGGACAAGCATATCGAGCGCTACAACCGTTCCTGCCGCAGGCTGTGCATACCGGAGATCGATAAGAAGACCTTCATGGACGGCATGGTCCAGCTGATTAAAATGGAAAAGCAGTGGATACCAACGCAGAAAGGCTATTCGCTGTATATCCGCCCGTTCGTCTTTGCCACCGATAACAACCTGGGTGTCCACGTCTCACAGACTTACAAGTTCTTTATCATCCTGTCGCCGGTGGGCGCCTATTACAAGGAAGGGATGAACCCGGTCAAGCTGATCACGGCCATCGAGCATACGCGCGCTGCCGAAGGCGGCACCGGCTTTGCCAAGACACCGGGCAACTACGCCGCCAGCCTGTACGCCGCCCACGAGGCGCAGAAACAGGGATATACGCAAGTGCTGTGGCTCGACGGTATGCAGAAGCACTATATAGAGGAAGTGGGTACCATGAACGTGTTCTTCTATATAGGCGACGAACTGATCACGCCCCACCTGGGAGGCACCATACTGGCCGGCGTGACACGTGATTCCGTCATCCACCTGGCCAGGGACTGGGGCATGAAGGTGATCGAGCGCAAGCTATCGATGGACGAGGTGATAGACGCCTGGGAGAAAGGCAAGCTGAAGGAGGCCTTCGGCACGGGCACCGCCGCGGTCATATCCCCTATCGGGTCGATCACACATAAAGAGAAAACCATCCTGATAAACAAAGGCCGGACAGGACAGCTCTCCCAGAAGCTGTATGACACCATCACCGGCATACAGTACGGGGAGAATCCGGATAAATTCAGCTGGATCCACAAGATAAAATAGGTCTTTGTCGGGCGTCGGTAACTGAACGCAGATCGCTTGACACTCATTCAACGCAGAATATATACTTTAGTCTGCATTTCTCAAGGGGCCATTAGCTCAGTTGGTTAGAGCACAGTCCTGATAAGACTGGGGTCTCTGGTTCGAATCCAGAATGGCCCACCACCTTAGTTACAAAATTGTGGTGCTGTGCAACTGATAGAACCTTTCTATGTTTTGCATGGGCATTTTTACGGTGATAACTGACCTCGCATTCGCTTTTATATACATTAAATAGTCTGTAATTTTGGATATTCATTCGCGTTTCTCGGCATTTTTCCCCTCGTTTAAAAGAGAACTACTTGCTTCTGTTCAAATGGATGTCTATAATGTTTCCAATTGGTAAAACAATTTGGGGCTGTCATCACCACATTTTCGCCGCAAGATTAGAATCAAGTCCCGCAATACATTTCTTGATGAAATTACTGTTTCCTGAAGGAGGCTTGAATTATGGAATTTTTTGACCTTATGAGTATCTCCCACCGCTATATGGAGATACTAAACCCTTCCACTCCTGAAAAAATCATCAAATTAGGCAAGCTACTCAAACTGAAAAAAGGAAACCGGGTCATCGACTTCGGTTGTGGTTGTGCCGAACCCCTTGCTATCTGGGCTGAAGAATTCGGCATCACTGGTATTGGTATAGATATTTCCAAAGATTTCTGCGACCGGGCCAGGAAAAAGCTGGACGGGAGAAGATTGTCGGACAGAATCGAAATCGTTTGCTCTCCTGCGGATGACTACGTATTCGAAGAGGGGGCTTTCGATGCTGCAACATGTATTGGGGCAACGTTTATTTGGGGTGGCTACAAGCAGACAATCCAGGCAATGAAGCGGGCTATTCATCAGAATGGACGCCTTGGTATCGGTGAAACCCACTGGCTTAGCAATCAGGTAAATCCGGAATACGCCCAAAAACAGACAACTACCCACACGGAACCGGAACTAACTCAAATTACCCGGGACGAAGGCTTTGAACTCGAATACATCATCCGTGCCAGCCACGATGACTGGGACAGGTACATTTCGGATGGTTGGTATGGACTGATACGTTGGCTTGAAGAAAATTCCACCCACCCTGACTATGAACAGGTTTTCAAGCATTTTCGTACTGACCAGGATGATTATTTAAAGTTCCAAAACCAATATATGGGATGGGCCATGTACTGCCTCGCTCCAATGAAACCTCGTCCGACAGGTAGTCAGTTATGAAAATATCCTTTATTTGTACCAACTTGGCACACTCGCATCCGTTACCGTCCTTGAGCAGAACATTAACCACGTTGAACTACTTGTGATAGGTGGGATTACCTGTTTGCGGCAAGATACTTAAGGATTCTTTTGCAGTAGCATTATTATAGTGCAGTAGAATCAAAAATCCCGATTTTTATTCAATGGTAGGTTTGATTCAATTTTTCAATTGAGGATAAATCGGTTGATGTATTTTACAAATCCATCCTTTCTTCTCAAACAGGGGTTCGGGAACTGTCCAGAATGGCCCACCATTCCTGTTCTGTCATGCTACTTTAAAGCCTGCCATAATGTTGTAAACCAAGGTATTCATTTTAGCAGCGAGCAGGGGGCTTCAAATTTTGTATGGTGATAGAATATTAACAATATGGATTTTATCAAGGACAGTAATTTTCAAGAGACGTTTTCAAATCTCTCATTATCAAATGAAACGGTCAAGTCAAAAGAGTTTGAGGAATGCGAGTTTGTCGGCTGCAGCTTTATAAACTGCAAATTTCAGAAGTGCAAGTTCATTGATTGTAAATTTAACGATTGCGTCATCAGTGCCATCAACCCGGTGGACTGCTGGATCACAGATATAACATTCTCTAAATGCAAGGCAATTGGCTGCGATTGGACCAAGGCATCGCACATACAGGGGTTGATTTTTACGGATTGCCAGATCAACTATTCCAACTTTGCGATGCTAAAGCTTCCTAAAATTAAGCTGATAAATTGTGAGGCCAAAGAGGTTGATTTTTCCGAGACTGATTTAAGCGGCGGTACCTTTACAGGGACGGATTTCGAAAGAAGCGTATTCTCCAAAACCAATCTTTCTAAAGCAGATTTTAGAGGAGCAGTGAACTATACTATCGATCCAAGATATAACACTCTTAAGAAAACTCACTTCTCTGTCCCGGAGGCGCTATCCTTATTAAGTTGCCTTGATATCGTTATTGATTAAATACCTTTAAATTGGCAATGAGAGTTGCGGAATTCGCGAATCAACTGGGGCTGGAGACGTGCCTGGAATTTCGTGCGGAGATACTCACTCCGGAAGAAAGAATAAGAGCCTTTTGCCTGGAGAACAAGTGCGGAAATTACGGAGCCAACTATATGTGTCCGCCTCACGTCGGCTCACTGCAACAGATTCGAGACAAACTCAAGAAGTACCAGCGTGGGGTGTTATTACGGTATTCAAAGCCGCTGGATGTCCGAGGCGACAGGGAAGGTGTGCTGCAAACCAGGGTAGATTTTCACAACAAGATTATCCAGGTCGAAGAGTTCCTGACGGGAATGGGGATACACCAGGTGTGGGGAATGATCGGCGGAAGCTGCGGGCTATGCGACGTTTGCGGGGCTAAGGAAGGTAGCCCTTGCCCGTATCCGGATAAAGCAAGGCCGTCATTGGAGGCCATAGCAGTTGATGTCCTGGCTTTGCTGGATAAGTTAGGTCTGGATAGCGGGTTCCACGCGGATCGGATAACCTGGACAGGTTGTATTATCTTCCCGTAGGATACACTTGTCCCGCATGTTCAATAAAGTTGTTTCCGCATCATGTTGGCAACTCAGGCACCGACGCCGTTCATTTACATAAGTTCCAATTCAGTGTATACTTACCCTATAGTTCAAGTTTAGGTTATTACAAGCTTCTTTCCCCTCACCAAACCTTCAAGCATTGGATGGCCCGAATTACAGCTAAATTTATTAAAGGAGGTCATCCGAATGGGTTTTCAAGACAAATCGCTCAAATGCGTTGATTGTGGCGCTACCTTTACCTTCACTTCGGGAGAACAAGAGTTCTTCGCCACCAAAGGCTACACCAACGAACCGAAGCGTTGCGCAGGTTGCCGAAGAGCTAAGAAACAACAGAACGGCGACTCAAACTACAGTTCGCGCAGCTACAGCACAAGGTAAATAAGGCAGTAGATGACTTGATCCCGGGGACATATGCAGGCCCGAACTGGGCTTATGTATGTCCCCGGTCAAGTTTAATACCACCGATCATTTCCAGAGCCCCTCAAAACTCCAATTGATATTCTTGTCAACGATTCAACATCGGTTGGATAACATAGAAAGTAATAAGCCTACCAGTATGCCTAAGATAGCTCATATACTGTTCTGTGTTGATTTCATCAGGCAACAATCCGGGAGCTTAAAGGCCATTGAGCCCTGTTTCCGCATGTGCTTTTTTATGCGCCATGCAAACAGGCCAACCATCATAAGAACCAGGACTATAGTGGCGGCCAGGAATATGGCCATTGCGACCAGGACTGAAACTACAATTCCCCAATCCATTTACTTTCTCCTTTCGTTATTTTTCGACTAATGACAATCCTATGCTGTGACTGCGATAGGTTGTCTCGCAGAAACACGCTGTACAATTGTTCGGGCGAATGTCCTCGCCTGATCCAGTTCCTCGGTCGTGGGATGCCCTATTTTCACGGCCGCGAACCGACCGAAGCAGTTGAATCTGCCGACAACCTCTACACCCTTATTGGCTATTTGTTTTTCCATCAGGGAGAGCTCCTTCTCCCAACCAAATCCCGAAGTGCCGAACAGGGCGATTTTTCTTCCCTGCAGTTGATTCTTCTCAATGAACTCGCTGATTTCTTTGACAAGTACCGCTCCATAGTAGCCTGAACCGAGAAAGATAAGGGCATCCTGAGCTACTGTGTCGACGGCCTTGATATTCTTTGCCTCAACGCCAAGCTCGCCGGCAATGGCGTCCGCCACTTTCCTGGTATTACCCGTCAGGGAATAATAAATAACCTCAAACATCGTTTATTCCTCCATATTATTGATTCTTTGTGATCTGGCCGGCGCGGCGGCAGCCGCCGCGCCACAATCAGCCAGTCCGTTTTTTATCCGCCTTTTGCCAGCTCCTTCTGGTAGGCTTTCCATCCCGGACACCAGGTAGTATGCCATTTCCAGATTTTACTCATGACCTTCTCAGGATTCGCCTCGGCCTTTTTCCTCATCGGGCAGGTTGCACATTTTGATGCCATGATTAGCTCCTTTTAATTATTTTTTTCAGTTATTTTAAAGTTCGCGTTAACACTAAGGTTGTCATAGGGTTTAATTGGTTTTTCAATGTGAATACGATTGATGTCCGGTTCCCCAGAACGCCCTGGCCAGGCAAATGACGCCGATGGGGATCAACACCAGCGGCCACCAATCGCCAAAACCGTAGATGGAAGCCGCTCCGATGCATACCAGGGCGAGTCCAACAACCAGACTGCCCAATGCGCCCCAGCGGTTATGCTCAGCGCCGAAATAGCGCACCAGAAAACCGATTACCAGGATGCTTCCCAGGCCAATGGCGAAGTATGACCATCCCTCCCCATGCAGCCAGCCTTTGTTTTGAGCGAAGAACATGGTACCGATTAGTATGAAAAATAGCCCCCAGCCAAGGCTTGAGGAAAAACGTTCAAGTCTCGAATTCCTATTTTCCATTTCTTTCCTCCCTTCTTCATTGTGTCTGTTTCCGGATTCCACTGTTGACATGCCGTACCTCCTGATTAATTTTTATTCCAGTTGGACATTGGTTTACTTATTCTCACAACAGGTTGTCGAATCCCCGCAGCCGCAATATTTCTTGCAGCAGTTCTCAACACCTTTCGCAATTGAACCGTTAAGCTTTTCCAGGGACTGGATGATCGCCGCCCTCTCCTCCTCCCGGATTTCACCCAGGGAGTCCTTTTGATAGCCCTTGAACGCACTGTCCAATTCCCTGTGCAGTTTCCGTCCCGGAGCCGTTAACCCGACACAAACCAGCCGGCGGTCCTTCTCATCGACTTTGCGATATACCAGCCCCTTGTCAACCAGCTGATCAATCATGCGGGTCATCGTACTGCTGTCGACTCCAACAACGGCGCTCAGCTCATTCATCTTCAAGGTACTGTTGATAGGCAGTGACAAAATCGTACCGCCCTGGGAAGTTGTCACCCCGAAGAACGTGACGCAAGCCTGTTCGTACATCTCGTTGTTTTTAGCTATTTGACCTAAAAGCCGATGTACCTCATTAGAAAAATCTACGTTCCTGCTGAACCTTTCTGATTCCGTCATATAGCACCTCTTTATTGATATATACAATATTTGTATTCTACAATTAATGTATTATACAACTATAATTTAATTTGTCAAGGGGGTGGAGAAAAAATTTTCTTTGTGCCTTGAAAGCCGTCTTGGCTTTGACAATCTCCGGAAGATAAGACTATACTCCAAATCTTAGGGCCGTAATACAAAAATATGTTTCACGAGGATCTTTTTGTCCTGTGAAACCGCACGAAATGAGGAATGAAAATGACAGATGTATATGAGATGCTGCGCCAAAAATTAGATGGTATGACCAAGGGCTATCCCAGAACCGAGAAAGGGTCCGAGATGGCCTTCCTGAAAAAGACGTTCAGCGAGGCCGAGGCCGAGTTTTTCATAGAGTTCAAGCCGGGCCTGCAATCACCGCAGCAGGTAGCCGACCACATGGGCATCAGCCTGAAGGAGGCGCAGGAACGGCTGGAGTCGATGGCAAAGAAAGGCCTGCTTTACTGGGAACGGCATGGTGCGGAGAAAAAATACCGCATCATCCCTTTCATCCACGGCCTGTGGGAATTCCGCGTGGATACATTCGACCGGCAGGACGCCGCCAATATGGGACAGTTCTATAAAGACGGGTTCGGCAAAACCCTGCTGGATTACCGCCTGCCCATAGCCAGGATCGTCCCTATCCGCGCCGACACGGTAAAGGACGGAAAGCTGCTGCCTGTCGATGATATCGAATCGACCATCAAAAGACAGACGCTGATCGTTGCCAACGACTGTGCCTGCAGAAAGATAGCCCTGTTCGCCAGGAAACCCTGTACGTGCACAGATAATATAAATGTGTGCATCGCCTTCGGCCGGATGGCGGAATTCATGCTTGAGTCAGGGATTGGGAATCCCCATGTGATAACGGTCGAACAAGCCCTTGAAATCCTGCATAATGACGACAGCGCCGGGCTTTTCGTCCAGGCGGCCCACGCCAAAGAATGCTCCGGATTCTGTAACTGCGCCAGATGCCACTGCGGCATCCTGATCGGCGCCAAAATCGAACAGGGCACGGGTTTTGAGACCTGGAGCAATTACAAATGCACCAGGGATGAGACAGCTTGCATCGACTGCGGCAAATGCGCGGAGCGCTGCCCCATGAAGGCAATGACCGTCAATGAGGATAAGAAGACCGTTTTTAATCAGGTAAGATGTTTCGGCTGCGGCCTGTGCGTGACAACCTGCCCCAGCGGGGCGTTGATCCTGGAGAGAAAACCCGATGACAGGCTGACGATTCCGCAGGACGATACGTTTTTTGATAACCAGGAAAGGATGGGGCGTGAAAAAGCGGAGGCCGATCGGGCCAGGCGGGCACACGCCGGAACATAGTACGGACAGGCCGTAAGCCATGCATGAGCTTTCTCTGGTGCAGGATATACTGGATACGGCCGTGAGTTACGCCCGGGAAGCCGGGTCACAAAAAGTGGTCGCCGTTTTCCTGCGCCTGGGCGCGTTGCGCGACGTCAAGAAGGAATGGATTCAATATTACTTCAACTTTATCCGCAAAGGGACGATGGCTGAAGAGGCTGAAATCCTGGTCACAGTCAATCCCATTATATGCAGCTGCCACGAATGCGGCAGGGAATTCGAAATCGACCTTGACCGCATACACGATGAGGAGATCGCCTGCCCGGGCTGCTCCGCTAAAAATTACACGCTTATCTCAGGCACCGAGTTCCGCATCGAGGGCATCGAGGTAGTTTAAACCACAACTACCAATAGAACCATTAGTCTAGCCAAAGTTAGCCGGTCAGCAGCAGATTTCTTTATCGCAACTCCTGTAAGATTAATTTATCGTCAAATGGGCATAGTTCTGGAGGTAACCGGCGCATCGGCCGCCGGAGGTAGGGGGTGTGCGGATGCGCAATGAGAGGAAGTTGAAAAACTTCCTTGGCCGTGTTGTGACCGAAATACCCCGTCCGGAAGAGCTGCAAGATAGTCTCTCGAAGCTCGAAGAGAAGTACCGCACCGTCCTGAACCTGACACCCTCCGGCATTATGCTGATAGACCCTCTCACCCACCACATCGTTGATATTAACCAGACGGCAGCCGTGATGTTCGGTGAATTCAGGGACAGAATGATCGGTTCGGTATGCCGCAAATATGTTTGTCCGCCGGATGAAGGTAAATGCCCCCTGACCATGCCGGGGATGACCTTCGATAAAGCAGAATGCGTCTTTCTCAGAAAAGACGGCACATCTATCCCGGTCTATAAGACCGCGGTCTGTGTCAACCTGGACGGCCGGGATTTGCTGCTTGAGACCTTCTCAGACATATCCGACCTGAAAAAGCTGCAAAAGGAACTCCTGGATTCCCAGGCCAAATACCGCGCTATCCTCGAAGAAATGGAGGAGGCGTACTACGAAATTGATGTGAAGGGCATCATCACTTTCGTTAACGAGGCCACGGCCCGCATGTATGGATTCCCCAGGGAAGAAATGCTCGGTATGAGCTATAAGCAGTTTACGCCCCGCGATAACTGGTCCAAAATCGTAGCTGATTATGTCAGGGTCTTCGTTTCCGGTGTCCCTGAGTTACGGCGCTCTGCCACGGGCGTTAAAAAGGATGGCACAATAAACTACCGCGAAGACTCGATCTTCCCTATCCGGAATGATAAAGGCGAGATGGTCGGGCTGCGTGGCATCTCCCATGACGTTACCGAGCGCAAGCGCACTGAACTGGAGCTTCAGGAGATTCTTGAAGATTTGAAACGCTCAAATGCCGAATTACAGCGCAGAAACGATCAATTATCCAAGGTAAGGGAAATTGCGCTGGGCACCGACAAAAGCAAAACCTCAGCCGATGTGCTGAGCCTGGTTGCCGAAAGGTCCCGGGAACTACCCGGCGTCAGATTTGTGTTAGCTTTGAAATATAACGAGGACAGAGACATGTTAGTCCCCATGTACTCTTCCAGTATAAGGGACGGCAATACTGCAAGTACTCTTGCCGCACTCGGTTTCAACCTGACAGACTTTCTGGAAAAGATTTCAGGTGATGGAAAAATACGTGTCACGTCCTCACAGTTTGGGATTGTTCGAGAGCTTGGAGAAAGTAACAGCCCTATTATTAAGGAAAAGTTATCTCAGATTATGCAGAATGTCTGGCCGGAGGCTATGTGCGATTCGGTACAACACACGCTGGGAATAAAAAGTTTCGCCTTTGTGCCGGTCATACTTGATGACCTGAAATGGGGTACCCTGGCCTTCGTTCTTGATGGAGAGATCCCGCTGGATATCCTGGAAATGGTCAGCGCACACTGTTCCAATGCTCTAAAAAACATAATTGCCTATGAAGCTTTCTTTATCGCCTTTGACTCAAATCCCATTCCTTCGGCCATTACTTCTTTCAGTAATGGAAAATTCATTGAAGCTAACGAGAGTTTTCTCAAACTTATTGATTGCAGCCGTGAGGACGTTTTGGGTCGTACCGCGAGGGAACTCCAACTGTGGCCCAATGCAGATGAGCATGCAAGAATAGCGCCGCTGATACGAAAGGAACACAAAGTCAACGATGCAGAAATCACATACAGGAACAGGTCGGGTCAAATAAGGAGGGGGGTATTTGCCGCCAAGATATTACACATTAATAATCAGCTGTGCAATCTCATGACGATTAACGATGTCACCGAGCGGAGGCAGATGGAGGACGAGATTAAATCGCAGCGTGACCGCCTGGCTGAACTGGAGGTATCGCTGCGCCAGGCAATAGTTGAAGCTAACACTGCCAACCAGGCAAAAAGTGAATTCCTGGCCCGTATGAGTCATGAGATCAGGACGCCATTGCACGGAGTAACCGGCGTACTCGAGCTGCTGGCGGACGGCAAACTGGAGCTCCAACAACAGGAATACCTGGCCTTAGCCAGGTCATCGGCCGATTCACTATTAGGCGTTATCAGCGATATCCTGGATTTTTCCAAGATTGAAGCAGGCAAATTTGAATTGGAGTGTGAAGAGTTCGATCTGGAAGCTATTGTCGAGGCATCTTTGAATACAGTGGCCATGATAGCTCAAAAAAAAGGCCTGGAAATAATATATCAGTTATCGCCTGACGTCCCGACTGTAGTACGGGGTGACGCCACCCGCCTGCGACAGATATTGCTCAATTTGCTCGGCAATTCGGTCAAGTTCACCGAAAGGGGAGAGATACTTATATCTATTGATAAAGACTTTGATGAGAACGGGGAGGTAGTGCTTCATTTTTCCGTTAAGGATACTGGAATCGGAATATCAAAGGAAAAACAGGCGCTGATTTTCGACGCCTTTTCGCAAGTTGATGGTTCGATGGAACGGCGCCGGGGCGGCACCGGTCTCGGATTGACGATATCACGTTCCCTGGTAGAAAAGATGGGAGGGAATATTTGGGTAGAAGGTGACATCGGAATTGGGAGCACGTTTCACTTCACAGCAAAATTCGCCGCGAAGAACGGAACCGGTCAGCAGCAGGCTGCTATGGAGCATCTCCCGGCAGCCAAACATACTGAGCTTGCCAATACCCGCGCATTATTGATTGATGATAACGAATCCAACCGCCTCCTGTTAGGCCGGTGGTTGAGGGAATGGGGGCTGCAGGTAACCGAAGCCCCGGATGGCCAGTCAGGATTAAGGCTGCTTAAGAAAAATGGAGACAGTTTGAATTGCTTTGACCTTATCCTTCTGGATAAGAATATGCCGGAAAATGATGGCTTCGCTGTAGCTGAGCAAATTCAGTGTACCGCAGCTAATAAACCTGTCATCTTGATGATGCTCGAAACATCCTCCATTGGCAGAGACCTGGACTGTTGCAAGGAGATGGAAATATCAAACTATGTTGTTAAGCCAATTTACAGAAGAAAGTTATTTAAGTGCATCCTGAGCTCCCTGGGTATCAATTCCAGTTCGGAACAGGAAAACAGCTCTGCCGAGACCTCCGGTGTTGACAGCCCACAGTTGAGCATACTGGTTGCAGAAGATAACGCCACCTCTCAATTAATTGCGAAAAAGATGCTGGAGAAAAGGGGACACGTTGTATCTATAGCTGGGAACGGTGTACAGGCCTGCGAAAAGATCGCTGACAGTCATTTTGACATGGTATTCATGGATGTGGAAATGCCTGTAATGAACGGACTGGAAGCGACTAAAGTTATCCGGGGCAGGGAGAAACAGTCCGGCCGGCATATCCCGATTGTCGCCATGACTGCTTATGCCACAAAAGAAGATAAACAAAAGTGTTTAGTTGCCGGTGTGGATGATTTCCTAGTCAAGCCGGCCAATAGCAAAGATATCTATGCCATGATCGATAAACTATTGCGAGAAGAAGGCAAAGTTAACGGAAGTGGAGGTGAAGCAAAGAAACCCGTCGATGGTGACACTGTCGACCTGGAAATCGCTTTAGACGCAGTCGGAGGCGACAGGGAACTATTACGGGAGGCTCTCGGCATATTTATGGAGCAGGACTATCCAGAACAATTGCAGCTGTTAAAAGAGGGGGTAGAGTTTGGAGATGCACAGAAGGTCAAAGCGGCTGCGCATTCCATAAAAGGCAATGCGCGTACATTCGGAGGCATGAAACTCGGTGACCTCGCACAGCGCATTGAGGAAAAAGGACGCAATGGTGACCTGGAAGGGGTGAAAATATTGGTCGATCATTTAGAAGTCGGATATAAACAATTTACGGATTTCTTTTCATCGTCGGAAATTCAGTTTGACTTAAATAATTATCAAAAATGAAAGAGGATCACATAAATAGAATTTCATATAGAACAAATTATATTTATGAGGTGTAATGCAGATGATGGCAACAAATAGAAAAAGAGTATTGATAGTTGATGACAACAAATCACTTGTCTTGGTCGCAGCACGTGTCTTAGAAAAAGAAGGCTACGACGTTAGTACAGCATTCGACGGGATGGAAGGAGTAGCCAAGGCACAAACAGAAAAGCCGGATCTCATAAACCTCGATATTGGAATGCCTGGGCGTGACGGTTATGAGGTTTGCCGTGAACTAAAGATGGATCCAAATACTGCAAATATCCCCGTTGTTTTCCTTAGTTCAAAAGGAAATCTCGACGAAAGGGAAGGGCCATCGGCGACTGGTTTAAAGGA
>JAQUQM010000035.1 GCA_028716085.1 Dehalococcoidia bacterium
GGATTTCAGCGGCCGAAAAGATCCCAACGGTATGTACCGAATTCCAACCGGCAGCGATGTATGTGAATGGGATGAGGTTAATCAAACGTGGGGGGACGTAATCGATATAAGCAAACCGGCAGGTATACAAGATTATTGCAGGTATCATAACGCCTGGACTGAGGTCATTTACAATGAGATCGCATCTGAAACTTGCAATACGCTAAGTTCGATAGGGGTGGCAGCAATCAGTCTTCACCCGGACGCTTTCATAGATAAAGATGGTAAGCCAGATCTGGCAAAGCTTCAAAAGGTGGAGCCGATAATAAATTGGATGAAATCCTATGCCACACCAATGACATTCGAACAATGGTACAACTACGAATCAACGAAGAAATAAAGCGCTTCCCGCTGATAGATGTTTTTTATTTGCGGTTCCTGTACCACTCTGTGTACTTTTTTATACCCGATTCCAGAGCAGTTTCAGGCCTGTATTGAAATAGTTTCACAATTTTATCTATATTGGCAAGCCGGTTAAAGATCTCTATCTCTCTTGACCTGATATTATCGTAATCTATGTGGGATGCCTTTACCTTGTCGGTCACGCCCAGTGTCTTAAGAATTATCTCTGCTAGTTTATTAATCGATACTGCTTTGCCGGTGCCGATATTGAATGCCTGATTGATGCCTTTGTCACCTGCCGCAGTCAGCAGCGTCATATGAACGCTGTCTTCTACATAGGTAAAGTCCCGGGTCTGATTCCCATCGCCATAGATGAATATTTCCTTTCCTTTAGAAGCCCTATCCATAAAGCGCGAGATCACGAAACGGTCGTCCTGGCGGGGGCCATAGGTATTGAAATACCTGAGCAGAGTATATTCAAGGCTGTGCTTTTGATAATATGCCCTGCAATAATGTTCTCCGACCATCTTAGTCAATGCATACGTTGATTTGGGATTAAAAGGACCCGTTTCAACCATCGGTTTGACAGTATCCCCGTAGACTTCTGAGGATGATGCAAACACAAATCGTCTGGCTTTATTTTTCGCTGCAAGGGCTATTACATTTAGTGTACCTATTATCTCCACATTTAATACTTCAAGCGGCTCATGCTGCGTCTCCTCTACACCAACTACCGCAGCGAGGTGAAAAACAATTTCCCTATCTTTAAAAAACGGCTCAATGGAACCTCTGTCTGTCACATCTAGTCTGTGAACACTTAGATTTTTATTATCCATAAGATGTTCAATTTTGTTACCGCAGAGCATAGTGTCTATGACAGAAACATGGGCCCCCAGCGAAAGCAGTTTTTCAACAAGGTGGGAGCCTATAAATCCAGCGCCACCGGTAACCAGCACTTTGCTGTTTTTGTACTTATTCAGAATATCCATATAGCTTTTCCTTATACCTTTTTATGAAGTTTTGGCTGCTGCTGTTTTTTTGTCGGGTGCATCACCTATGCGGGTCACCCGTTCACGCCTTTGGTAAATTCCCCCACCGAGGATTATGTCTACAAGAGCCTTGATCATAGTGAGATCCAGGAATTGTTTGTAGCCAAATACAAAAAGCGGCGAAAGCAATACCAATTTCAGGTCATCTTCCGCAACAAGAACACTCACTAACGACAACAGGGTCTGCAATACAAGAAAGAGGGCAAACGCCAGAACCAGCGTCAGCCACTCACCGTAAATCAACATTACCAGTGAAGTTACAATAACGACCATACTGGCAAAGGGGACAAGCGTCATAGAGATTAACATGTAAGGAAAGGTAAGTCTGTGAAGAATACCGAACCTTGGATTAAAAAAGGTATCACGATGTTTCCAGAAATTTTGATAGTCTCCTCGAAACCAGCTCAATCTTTGCCTGTAAATATCACGGAGTGTCTCGGGAGCTTCAGTGTAGCATACAGCTTCATTGTTGCCGCTAAGTATCCTGTGAGATTTAAGAAGTTTAATTGTGATATCAAAATCTTCAAGCAGGAAATCGGGATCATACCCGCCGCATTCAGTTAGAGCTGAACGACGAAAAGCGCTGAAAGCACCTGAAGCAACAGTAAGGGATCCGAAGTTCTGAAAAGCGCGCCTGACTATCTGAATTTGCACAATATATTCCAGCGCTTGCAATTTAGTGATTAACTTTTTCCTGTTGAACACTTTCAAATTGCCTGCGACGCCCGCCACCTCAGGATCTTCAAATCCCTTGACTATTTCCCTGATAGATGCCCTGGCAATCAGGCTGTCAGCATCCACTGTTACAACTATCTCGCCTGTCGCAAAAGCAAGCCCCGTGTTCAGTGCTGCAAATTTGCCGCCATTAGGCCGGTGTACGACTTTTACTCCGCGACTGGCATATTTCATCGCTACTTCATAGGTGTTATCCTGTGAGCCATCATCAACAATTATTATCTCTTTTTCTCTGTATGGGTAATCGGCTTCCAGAAGAGTTTCGATTGTCCGTGCCACAACTTTTTCCTCGTTATAGGCGGGCACTATGATAGTGACCTTGGGGTAAAAGTTGCTCGGTGCAAACTCTTCTTTCTTCTGCCTTATTTTGTGAACTATTGCCAGCGGGACTGTCAGGAAATTCATCATCATTGTGAAAACAAGGGAAACAAGCAGCACTGTTATCGCAATTGATGAGACTATTCCATTAAGATAAATGGCAAATAATATGAACACAATAAGAAATATGATTAATAGCGACGCAACGTTCTGGAATGTATTCGGTTTATCTTCCCTTATTTTTTGACCTTGTATTAACCTGGAAAGCAAAAAATAAATAATGATAGTAAGAAGAACACCAGCTGCAATCCATATAGATTCGATGGGCATAAAATATAAGATGGCGAGCAGAAGCAGGAGGAATGTTATACCTGTTATGATTATCGCAACGGTTCTTATCACAGCATCATTACCAAAAGATAACTAATTATAATTATAGCTGAATATAGCGCCGGCAATTAAATCAGTCTGCCCAGATCGTTTGGTTCTAGAACGTCAATTCGCTGCTGACGGGCAAATTGTCTCGCCTGTGGGCTGATTACGGGGATGCCAAGGAATATTTTATTACGTATACCTGAATCATATGCGGATGCGTCAAATTTAGCTATCTCATCAATACCTACCGGTTGTCCAGAAGGATTGCTGACAATGCCGATAGCCATCGTTGGCGTGATGATTTTATCATCACGCCTCGCATAAATATCAAATATATGGTCAACACCTGATTTGCCGAGTATCTGCGCTCGTTCAAAAACCTCATAACCGCGATTTCTTAAGAAGCGGCCAATGGTAGTTCGGGCACTCGCAACCGGTGATTGACCGTTATACATTTGGCCTGATTCTGCTGCACCCTGCGAGGAAAGCCGGGCACTTGGTTTCCCTGTAATATCAGAGACTACACTGCCCAAGGTTTTAGCTTCAAAAGCTCTGATCATCTGCCGGTTAGCAAAATTCGTTGCTTCATATCCCAGCTTGGGTATGGCAATCACTACTTTGTAATTTATACCGACATCATAAGCCCTTGTATCGAACTTAAACAACGCCTCCAGGCTTACTTCAGACTCCCCAGGCGATGCCACCAGCAAACCAATACCAAGGTTAATTTTAGTTAATATATCATCCCTGATGGCCAGAATATCCACAGTATGCATAGCTCCCGAACTTCCGGCCAGTTGGGCAAGTTCCTGTACCTGATACCCCTGCCTCTTTAAGAAATCGACCAGCTGAGTTTTCGGTTTTAACTGGAACTCCAACCACCCCTTCTTGTCGGGACTGAAAATATAGGAATAAACAGTAACTTCCGTAAGCTCTTCAGCAGTCCAAACTTTGCGGGTTTTCAGATTACGCCATTTTACAATCGGCGTGGTGAATACTTCGTTACAATCCAGACAGCGGTAGTGGATTCCGATATTACGATAATCTGTGCCAATCAAACGCAATTCTCTGTGGCATTTAGGGCAAACATATCTACCATCTTGCCTGTATTCTTTGTCCAGTCCTACATATCCGCAATTAAAATGCTCAACCAGCTGTCCTTTAATAAGGTTACCTGAATCACAGCGGGGGCAACGTTCAATCGGAACAAGCTGCATCAAACCTTCCGGATCGGTATACAGCTTTTCAAAGGGGCTTTTAATCAGTATTTCATTTCTAGCCAGGTTCTCCAGTATGCCTGCAGTTTCCTGATCAGAAGCATCAATAAGGCTGTCTACTACAGGGTAACCATACCCAAGCTTTAGGGACAAGTCAATAACCGGTGCTATTTCTGTCAATTTGCCATTCACCAGAGCGTCAACAAGTTTTAAAGTTCTCACGTCTTCAAGTGCTGTCTCGTTTGTTTCCTCTACCACCCTGTGTTCCTGCCCCACCTGTGGAATACCGACCTGTTCTCTCACAACAGGCCGTATATTCTGCTCCTTGGGCACCTGGACTATCACCGGCTCTTTTTGTTGTTGGCTAACCGGCTGCACAGATGGAATACTTATCGGTGGCCGCTGGACATCGGGTTCCTGCCGTGTTATTCGAGGTTGCACTGGTTGAACTTCGGGTTGAGACGGAACTACAATGGGTTGACGTGGTGGTATTGCTGTCTCCTTTGTTTCACCTGGTAAGGGTGGGACTACCTGGACCGGCATTTCAACTTCTCTTTGAGAGATCAACTGGGGTTGCGGGGGTGTTGTTTGCATATTGGTCACATCAGTGGGTAGGGGTTGTACGATCTGTACAGGCGGCTCAGTTTCTTTCCTCAATATTGCAGGCTCTACTTTCTCTTTAGGTATTTCGATGGGCACAGCAGGTGCAGGGCGCACAACATCGCTTTGTATAGCTGACGGCTTGGCCTCCACCGGTTTTTCTCCGATGGCAATACTCTCCCGCTTTTCAAGGACGGGACGCCTCAAAAGAGCCCTGATCCGAGCCATTAATTCTCGCGGGCTGATAGGTTTTCTTAAGTAAATATCAAAGCCGAGTTCTTCAACTTTTGCCCAGACTTCAGATTCCGTTACTGAACCCAGCAAAACCATAGAAATATCCGAATGCTGCCGCACTCTGATGCAGGCTTCATACCCGCTCATATCTGCCAGCTCCTCATCGATGACCACCACCTCGATACCATTTTGATCGATGATGAGCAGGCCGTCCAGACATGTCGCAACCCCTGTCGTATCAAGGCCACTTTGTGACAGCACTTCGATGTTTTTTTGCCTTAAAACCGGGTCACTCGATAAAAAGAGGACCTGACTCATCTGGATCTCCTCGACCTTCCGGGCGCTGCAATTTTTTGTCTATACATAATATTCTTTATTACCAGTCATATCAACCCGCTATCTGCTGGAACTTATATCCATCGGCATCGGTGATAATTATTTGCGGATTGTCGGGATCCTCCTCCAGTTTCTCCCTGAGGCTGCGAATATATGCCTGGAGATACTCGGCACAATCTACGTATTCTTCTCCCCATATAGTGATTAATATTTGACTATCACTAACCACTTTACCGTCGTTTGACGCCAGGTACTTGAGCAAGTTTAGCTCCGTTCGGCCAAGTTTAAATTGTTGTTCGCCCTTTATCACTTCACCCGTATTAAAATCGATGACAGTTTTTGGCATGACCGGCTGTTGTTCATCTTGCTCCGCAACAACTTTGCTCGTCCTGCTAAGCACCGATTTTATCCGTGCCAGCAACTCCTTATGCGCAAATGGTTTTACAATGAAATCATCCGCACCCAGCTCAAGCCCGCGTATTTTATCCATCTGCTCGCCTCTCACCGTTAGTATAATCACGGGAGTATTGCTGAAACTTCGGATTTCCCTCAACACCTTCAATCCATCTATATCAGGAAGGCCGAGATCGAGTATTGCCAGGTCAGGTGATTCTGATCGCATCAAAGCAATGCCTTCCACACCGGTAAGCGCCCTATGCAACTCCACCTGCGGCCAGTGAACATCAAAGATTAGACCAACAGCTTCCTGTATATCCTGGTTATCCTCAATAAGCAGGATACTGATCTTTTTCTGCATTATGCAGCAACTTGCTATGCCTTCTCGCTCAACGGTAATGAAAACGAGAAGGTGCTACCTTTTTCGGGTTCGCTTTGAACCCATATTGTACCGCCATGCAGTTCGACCAACTGCTTGGTAATAGCAAGACCCAAACCCAATCCCGGTAGGCTTGTTCTATCTGTAGACAGGTGATAATACGGTTTGAAAAGTTTCTGTTTTTCTTCATTGGGTATTCCGGGTCCGCAATCCTGAATCTTCACCACCAGCCGGTTACCTTCACTATTTGCCTTCAGTGATATCTGTCCACCCTCCGGTGAAAACTTAATTGCATTAGATAGCAGATTCAATAATATTTGTTCTATTCTCTGCTCGTCTGCGTAAATATTCGTAGACAGCGGTACATCAACCGAGAGGTTCTGTTTTTTCTGCTTCAACAATGACGATACCTGGTCAGCGATTTCGAATACCAACGCAGTAAAATCAAGTTTCTTCTTACTGATACCAAAAGCCTCATCTTTGTTTCTCGAAAGTTTCAACAGTTCATTTAGACGATTTTGCAGGCTTGATGAACTTTTGGATATATTCTGGACGATTTTAACCAGGGTTTCATCTTTCTTCTTTTCAAGCTCTTCGGCTAATAATCCTGTTGACGCAATAATTGCTGTGAGAGGCGTTTTCAGCTCATGGCTGAGCGCGCTTAAAAATAACTGCGTATAAATAATTTCATCCTGCTGCCTTCTCAGCTCCATAGCCTGAGTCTCAGGATTGGTTCTATTGCATACATCCGATATACAGGAGCTGATAACGGTGAGTAATTTCAGGTCATTAACATTGAATACTCCGAATTTGGTTGAAACTGTACCCAAAATCCCGAGTAATTTTCCGCCTTCGATCACAGGCGCCGCAATAAGTGAATGAAAGCCTGATTTAACAGCAGCCTCCCACAAATAGTTGCTGTCCTTGGTGATATCATTGGAAAATACACATTTTCTTTCCATGGCAATTTTGCCGATAATTCCCTGACCTAATTCCACTACATCCATATCCTTTGCCATGGTCTCAGGCAAGCCTTGTTGTGCGATTAACATCAGCGATTTTGTGGAATGATCGAAATTCTGAATCCAGCAGGCATCCACATCTAACTGTGTGCTGAGAACCCAGAGGACTCCTTCGAGAATATCCTTGTCCGACAGTGAACTGGAAACAATATCAGAGATTTCAGAAAGCAGGTAGAGGTTCTTATCCTTGTGCCCAGCGTGTTGCATGATCGTTTTGACACTCATTATAGTCAATATTTCGTGGATGTCAATGTGATTGTAAAATTTTTTTCGAAAAACAAATATTTAAAGGCCAACAAATCGCCATCCGGCCATCTTTGACACATATTGACAGGATCATTCGGCAACATTAAACTATGCTAAATTTGATTTGAGGGCTGATTAGATGAGCAATCAACAAGCGAAAACCATCAAAAAAGATAGCGCAGACGTCTTAAACTACAAGAATCTGGCAGCTAAAATCGAGAAAAAGTCGGCGGTAATCGGCGTGGTGGGGCTTGGATACGTAGGCTTGCCACTGGCAGTAGCTTTTGCCGAGGCAAATTTCCACGTTACGGGAATAGATGCCGATCCTCAAAAAGTCAGCAAACTCAATAAAGGCATTTCCTATTTGCTGGACATAGAATCCGAGCGTCTTAAAGCAACGGTCAAATCAGGATTTTTAAAAGCAACCACTGAAGGATCAGCGCTGCGGCGCGCTGATGCCATCATCATTTGTGTTCCCACACCGCTTACTAAAACCAAGGAGCCGGACCTGTCCTTTATCGTTGAAGCCGCCAACCTGATTGCCAGATATGTTCGTTCAGGCCAGCTGGTTATCCTGGAAAGCACAACTTATCCCGGCACAACCAGGGAAGTTGTGCTGCCTCTGCTGGAATCCACCGGGCTTCAGGTGGGGATTGACTATTTTCTGACCTTCTCGCCCGAAAGAATTGATCCCGGAAGCAAGAAATTCACCATAAAAAATACACCCAAAGTGGTAGGAGGTATGGAGCCTCATTCTACAAAGCTGGCGGCAATGCTCTACAAACACGTTTCCGAAAAGGTAATCGAGGTCTCTACACCCGAAGCCGCTGAGATGGACAAGGTTTTTGAAAACGTCTTCCGCAGCGTCAATATCGCCATGGTAAACGAATTGGCCAAGCTCTGTGAAAGAATGAACATCAGTGTATGGGAAGTTATCAAGGCCGCTTCATCCAAGCCGTTCGGATACATGGCTTTTTACCCCGGTCCCGGTGTAGGCGGGCACTGTATACCGCTGGATCCTTATTACCTTGCCGCCAAAGCCAAAGAATATAACTTTCACACCCGTTTTATCGAACTGGCTGCCGAGATAAATGAAACCATGCCCGAATACATTGTTACCAGTACTATTGAAGCGTTAAACACTACTAATAAGAGCTTAAAAGGCTCCAAAGTGCTGATACTTGGAGTCGCCTATAAAAAAGATATCGAGGACCTCAGGGAATCACCGTCCGAACGCATTCTCGAGCTTCTTATGGAAAGAGGCACGGATGTAAGCTATCACGACCCTTATATACATGAAGTAAAAATCCACCATAAGACTTTGAAATCCATAAAGCTGGATAAAAAAGCTCTCAGCTCTTACGATTGCGTAGTAATAGCAACCGACCACAGCAGCTACGACCTTGACTTTATTATCCAGAATTCCAAGCTGGTATTCGATACACGCGGCTGTACAATCCCGAGAAAGGCAGCCAACCTCATAAGATTGGGGGAATAATATCCGGCATTTTAGTGAAGGTTATACCCCGCTGAGCAACCGCCTTGGATTGTCGACCATTATTGTCTTTATCTGTTCATCGGTCACGCCGGCTTGCTTTAAGGCAGGAAGGATATTGCGGAAAATATTGATGAAGGACCAGTTGGCCACCTTTTGTCTTTCCTCCTCGGGTAACACGCCTCCCCTTCCGAATCCACAGGCAATAAAATCCTGCGATATCATGATCTTATCGGTGTATCCTATCCCCAGCAATCCTATCAAGTTGGCCAATCTCACTTTGTCCGGCTGAAATACCTCAATACCAAACCTGTCAAAAGATATATTCACTCCCTTATTCAAAACCGCCAGCTGATACTGCATCGAAGGATTACCGCACATGTGCCCGATCATAATACTCTTTGGATTAACTCCTTCTGCGACCAGTAGCTCCACCTGCTCGGGACCCATAGTTCCGTTCTCAGTATGTGTTATGATGGGAAGGCCTGTCTCTTTACTAGCCCGGGCTGCAGCTCTCAACATGGCTCCTTCACAGGCTGAGATACAATCGAAACCAGTGGCAACTTTGATCACACCTGCTTTAACGCCTGTTTTGCCGATGCCCTGTGTTATATCATACATAAAAGACTCATACAGCTCAGTCTGCATATCTCCGATCTTGCTCCTGGCCCGCTGCTTAAGATAAGTCCACTTTCCCATATCCTCGGTATACCGGCCTGTTGCACACACAATGTTAATTTGCATTTTCTCCGATACGGCTTTAAGTAGATCGACATCGCGGTTTAAATCCATGGGTGTTGCATCAACGAGAGAATTTAAACCATATCCCTTAGCCGGTTCGAGGGCTCGCTGGCAAATTTGGACCATCTTATCCAAATTATATGGTCTTGAATAGGGATCATAGTCGAATCCGGCATAACCGGCTACCACATGTTCGTGTGGCAGCGTAACTCCCAGCGCATCAGGCGAAATCGGACCCAGGACCGTATTAATTTCAGACATTTCAACTCCCCTTTCAACTTAAAAGACAGCTGTTTAATAGTTGCATAAAAAAGATTATAGTTATGGATGGTAAAAAACCACATGAAACGCAATTCGTCTGATTCTATTATAATCATGCTCCGGCGGTCAATTATGGGATACTTTGTAGTTAAAAAAATATTCAATCTCACTGCATCAAAATTTACGACAGGAGGAATTTATGGCGCGTGTAAGCTATGTAGAAAAAGACCAGGCTGATCCGGTAATCAGAGAAGTCTTTCAAAAAATGGAAGACCAGAAATTGCCGGTATTGAACCTTTTCAAGGTAATGGGGCACTGCCCCCACCTCGGGAGGAACTTCATCAGATTGGGAAACGCAATACTAAAGAATGACGACCTGTCACCGAAGCTCAGGGAACTGGCTATCTTACGTGTCGGATCTCTTGCAGGATCCACTTACGAATTTACCAAACACGTTCCCATAGGCAAATGGACGGGCTTGAGCCAGGAGCAGATCGAGAGTATCGCCGAGTGGACTGCTTCCGATAACTTCGATGAACAGGAGCGGGCAGTGCTGGCATACACCGATGAGGTCGCCCGCGACGTTAAAGTAAAAGATAAAACCTTCAATAAGCTGAAAACCTTCCTCGATGAAAAAGGAATTATAAAACTAACGGCAGCAATTGGTTATTACGGGATGGTGTCCAGAATTCTCGTTGCCCTCCAGGTAGACCTGGAGCCCGGTGAACAACTGCCCATTTTCCTTCGCTGATTGAAGCTGATTACTTCTACACAATCATAAAAGAGCAAACAGGAGGTCGTAGAAAAATGCGATTAAAAGACAAGATAGTAATCGTATCAGGTGCAGGAACAATACGGCCAGGCATGGGAAACGGCAGGGCGACGGCCTTACTATTTGCAAAGGAAGGGGCCAAGGTAGCCTGCGTTGATAAAAACCTTTCTTCTGCGCAGGAAACTGTTAACATGATCAAAGCACAGGGCGGAGAGGCGATTGCCTTGCAGGCTGACGTCACCAAGGAAAACCAGGCCAGGGAGCTTGTTGGGAAAGTAGTCAGTATTTACGGCAAGCTGGATATCCTTTTCAATAATGTGGGTGTGGGTTTCGGCTCCGCCGGCCTAAAGGTGTCGGAAGAAGACTGGGATGCCATTATGTCCACTAACTTGAAAGGCATCCTGTTTCTTTCCAAGTATGCCATACCCGAGATGGCCAAGAGCGGCGGCGGGGCAATAGTAAATAACTCCTCCGGGGCATCACTGGTAGCGCATCAAATCTTTGCCTACGCTACTTCCAAGGCGGGGGTAAATGCTTTAACTAAATGTCTGGCCGTTAGCGCCGCCAAGTACAACGTGAGGGTAAATTGCGTGGCACCCGGGTTGATCGAAACACCCATGGTCCAGCCGGTGATGGGAGAAAAACGGGACAATGTGATCTCCAGCAGGGTGCCGATGAAACGCCATGGTAAACCCGAAGAAGTGGCTTACGCAGTGCTCTTCCTGGCATCGGACGAGGCGTCATATATAACCGGTCAAACTCTCAGTGTTGACGGCGGTGTTTCGGTTTTCTAAACCGATCTTCCTTGATCAACGGAAAACGGGCGGCAGGAGCTGTAGATAGTCTTTGCCGCTGATGGCGCCGGCACAGATAAATCCTGAATGGGCTGCGCCTTCTATTCCACCTTCATTCATACGCTTACCGTACGTGTCACCGGCAAAATATAGCCCATCAATGCCGGGGCATTTGACATCCACCCATTCATCTTCAGGATGCCGCCAGAGTATGCAGGTATCCCCCACAGTGAAAAACATGAATTCCAGCGCCTTGCGCCAGCCCGGAAAAGCATGATCCATGAATTTCATTATTCGATCTATTACCATATCCACTTTCTTTTTATCGTGAGCCTCGGAAGCCAGTATGCTGGCGGACATGCCCACCAGATACCTGCCTTCGGGAGCGGTCGAAGGAGCAATGGCGGACGTAGTTAACAGGTCCAGCGGCACGTTGCCCCTGAAGAGCCCTTCGCTCTCAGGAATCAGGATCGGAGTGTGATAAAAAGACCTTGGATCCGTCTCGAGCTCACAGAAAGCGCTCAGCGGTTTGGTCATCCCGAACTGGCCGGCAACCATGGAAGTATGTATGATATTTTTTGACAACCCTACAAAATCCGCCGGCAGCATGTTTTCCGGAACTATCTTTAATAATTCCTTGGGAGGCAGCGTACAGACTATTATCGGCGCATTTAACTCCTTTATACTTCCTTCTATATCAACAAGCACGCCAGTAGCTTTGTTATTTTTAATTATGACCTCGTTTACCCTCGCCCCGGTTACTACATCACCATGCGAATCTTTCACTGCGGAGGCAAAACCCTCTGTAATAAAACGGTGACCGGGTGACCCTGCAAAGGCCCAGGAACCGTTGGTGATGTGGACGCCTGTTTCCTGTACCTGCAAGAATACTTTGATATTCTCCCCGGCCGAATTCAACGCCGGGTCATTGATAATTGTCTGGAAAGTCCCCATGGCATAGTGGAATTCCTGTGCCGGTTCACTTTTGGTTATGCCTTCCACCCAGTCTTTTAAAGTAACATGGTCGAGTTTTTCCGCCTCGGCTATAGTACCAACCTGTAATTTGTGCTTATGCACCTTCACCATCTCGGCATAATCTTCCTCACTCATCCATCCGTACTTTTCCCTGCGGCCAATAATGTAAGGTTTCCAGTCATGGTCGTACCATACAAAGCCCACGCTGGGATAAAAAATCGAGGCTTTGTTAAATGCCGCTAAAGCGTAGCTCACACGTCCCCGGTTTGTATACCAGGCGCCTCTGCCGCCTGCTTCAAGCACGTAGCCGTCAAGCATCTTTTTCTTGATCAATGTTTTCAAATCGGGCGATGTCCTGTCGCTGACCCAGGAATGGGCCGAGGTTGCCAGCGTTTTACGGAATTGATCGGCGTCTTTGATCGCCTCTCCACGGAATGACGTAGCCCGTCCCCCTATTTGAGAAGACGCCTCCAAAATGAGGACTTTCCTGTGTTCCATCTTAGATAAAATAGCGCCTACTATTGAACCTGCTATCCCGCAGCCAACAATGATGACATCGTAATCGTTTGAAATCTTCACCGGCATTTTTCCCTCCTCAGATGCCCCGAAATTTAAACCAGAGTTGTAGATGTGTCTACTGGAAGTACGGCCGCTTCTTCCCTAACTTATTTTACAGGTCTGACGATCAGTGTCAATACCCCATCCCCTATCTAGGTAATATCCCAGTCAATCCACTTGACAGCTTAATGTTATAACTGTTATAGTATTATTATAACACTTATCTTTATTCAAATATCAGATTCACCATGCTGATAACGATTAATGATCAGGACCCACGGCCTGTTTATATACAAATAGCCGGCCAGGTGAAGGAGCAAATTCAAAGGGGCGAATTGAAGGCCGGCGATGAGCTTCCGTCAGTCAGAGAGCTGGCGGGAAGCCTCGGCATTAATATGCATACGGTCAGGCATGCCTATAGTATACTGCGCGATCAGAATTTACTGGTTTTCAGATTAGGGCAACAGGCGAAGGTGGCCAGTCTGCGCAGTCAACCCGCCGGCACAAAAGAAATTGCAACTGCTCTAAACAGACAGCTTGACGAATTATTGACGGAAGCTTTCTTGCTTGGCCTGTCGGCGGATGATTTCCGCAACCTGATCAATGAAAAAATTAATCAACGAAAGGAACAAAAAAAATGAGATTCAAACTTATCCATCCTCTCTGGACCCACCTGCCCGCGATACTTGTATTCCTGGTAACAATCGTGTTCACAGTTATGGCATTACCGTTGCCAGACTCCGCGCCGGTCCATTTCGATATTAACGGTCAACCTAACGGCTACGGATCACCCTGGATTAGCACAGCTATTTTGCTTGTGCTGTCCCTATTTTTTATCATCCTTTCGGTTGTACTGGATGAACTGTGGGCACGCCAGGAAACACGTAAAAGCTTTAACTGGATATCTCTTTTTGACGAGATCACAGTTAGCGACCTTTGTGCCGTACAGATCGCGTACATAAACATGCTGGCATCATCTACCTATATTTTTCCCTTTCCCTGGACAACCGTTCTTCCGGTGACCGCAATCATTACTGCGCTCGCCGTCGCGCTTGAACTCCGGCGTCCTTACCGGCACTACGAACAAAAACTGCTCATAGAGGATACGTGCCAGATAAATGATGAATTACTTAAACTCAAACAAAGCGGCCAGCCCCTGGTTTACTGGGAATCGCAGAATCCTGCCTATGCCGGTATGTTAGCTGTTATAATGCCCGCGCTCTTGTTCATTGTAGCTATTGTAACCTGGTCTGAAATGGCCTGGTTATCAATCCTGATGATACTTATCGGCTTGGGGCTTACATTGACATACGGCGGCTTCCGCACACTGGTTACCAGAGATTCCGTGACTGTCAAAATGGGCATCCTGGGTATAAAACTGCTTCGCCTTAAAATATCACAGATCACTTCGGCAGAAGTGCATGCCTTTGCCCCCATTAAAGACTTCGGAGGATACGGAATACGCTTTAACAGTGAGATGCAGGCGTATTTTCTCAACGGCAACCGGGGTGTAAAGGTAGCTACAGCCGAGGGCAAAAAATACCTTATAGGTTCAGACCACCCGGAACGGCTGGCGGCGGTTATCAGTGCCATTGTTTTATGAGACTGATTAATCCCTCATGTCATTTAAGTGTTTTCAATGACAGCACATGTACGGTTACTGCAGCAGCAATTACCGTCAGTATAATCTGCCAAACTAGACTGTTTGAGATCAGGATGATCGATATTCCGATAGTAATCCAGAGCACTACGATAGAAAATATTTTTACTCTCAACGGTATGCCTTTTTTATCCATATAGCTTTTAATATATGTACCAAGGTATTTGTTCCCCATCAGCCAGTTATGAAAGCGCTGAGAGCTTCTGGCGTAACAGAAGGCAGCCAACAGAAGAAATGGTGTGGTGGGTAATATAGGTAAAAATATCCCGATTATTCCCAGGATTAAGGATATAGTTCCCCCAACTATTAGAACTATCTTAAATCTGTCATTCATGAGTTTTTTACTATTACTGTAAGCCCATGAAAACAATCCCGGCGAAAATTAATGCGGCAAAGGTATATATGGGTTATTTATGTCAAACAAAGCCCTGCCGGTGATTTCTCATATGCAGGTCTATTGTTATAGGTCTGTGTACCGATATGTCTTCGCTCAAACACTTTCTTTGTAGTATGGACACTTTTTATGTCCGGCTCAGACATCTCGTAATTAAAACCCTTCAGTCTCCGGCGTTCTATTGTCGTCTTGAGAATTCGCTCTATATCCTTCACCAGGGCTGTATCTGCACCCGTTACGAAAGTTAACGCGTCACCCTTTTTATCTACACGTCCGGTGCGGCCTATGCGGTGGGTATAGGCGTCTGTGCTCTCGGGTATATCATAATTTATTACATGCGATATGCTCAAAACATCAATCCCGCGTGCTGCAATATCAGTAGCCACCAGGATCTTAACCGAACCAGCGCGGAACCCATCAAGCGCTGCCTGTCGCCTGCCCTGAGTCAGGTTACCATGCAGCGAGGTTGCCCTGAATCCTGCTTTCTTCAGCTGTTGAGCAATTCTTTCAGCACGATACTTGGTGCGGGTGAAAACAAGCACGGATTCTGTCTCATGGCGTCTCAATAGCTCTATCAGCAGCGCAGTTTTTAAATGTTGTTTTACGGGATATAAAGCATGTGAAACTGTAGCTGCCGGCGCTGAGTGTCCGATTTGCACCGTAACCGGATTATGCAGGGTATCCTGAACAAGCCGTCTGATATCATCAGGCATGGTGGCTGAAAAAAGCAGCGTCTGTCGCGGCTTCATCAGACATTTCAAAATGCTCTTGATATCCGGTAAAAAGCCCATATCGAACATGCGGTCGGCCTCGTCGATTACAAGTATTTCCACATTTGATAAGTTGATGGTGCCTTTCCAGATATGGTCGAGCAAGCGGCCCGGGCAGGCAACGGCTATCTCGACTCCACTGCGGAGCCTTCGTATTTGCTGATCCATGCCCACACCGCCGTAAATGGCAATGCTGCGCAAACCGGTTTTTTGCCCTAAATCGTCAATAGCCTCGCAGGTTTGCTCGGCCAGCTCACGCGTGGGTGAGATTATGACTGCGCCAATCCGGCCTCTGGGCAGCTGCAACAGGCGTTGCAGTGTTGGAAGCACGAAAGCAGCGGTCTTGCCTGTACCGGTCTGTGCCAGGCCAATGATATCACGGCCCTGCATGATGGGGGGAATAGATTGCACCTGGATGGGTGTGGGCGTTGTATATCCAAGCGCCCGAACGCCGGCCAGGATGCCGGGATGGAGATTAAATTCTTCAAAATTCACTGGATGACCTCTTTTATAAATATTAGCCAGGTTTCGGGCCATCCAATACTTGAAATAAATCTGGAAGGATTATAAGAAGCTTGTAATAACCTTAACTTGAACTTTATGTAGTATACACTAAAGCAGGCCTTCTGGCAAAGATGATACAGGCATCCCTCAAAAGTTAGCCAATCGGGTAGCACGGATAATTACCTGTATTCTGCTATACTATTAAGCAAAATACCGATAATTGACGGCCTAATCAATTCGCTTTCGATATCAATCCCGAAATGAACAAATATGGAAAAGGATTATCATGCATAATATGAACCTGGATTTTCTATTTCATCCCCGCTCCATTGCTATTGCCGGCGCCTCCGGTACTGAAAATAAGTTTAATGCCGGCCTCAAGTTCCTGGAGGGGCTGCTGGCGTTCGGATACAAGGGTAAGATCTATCCCATAAGTCCCGGAGGTGGGGAAGTCCTCGGCTTGAAGATATACAAGAATATTAAAGATATCCCCGGTCAGGTGGATTACGTTATATCCGCCATACCCGCCCAGTATA
Source organism: Dehalococcoidia bacterium (assembly GCA_028716085.1). Classification (GTDB taxonomy): domain Bacteria; phylum Chloroflexota; class Dehalococcoidia; order GIF9; family UBA5629; genus JAQUQM01. The sequence goes on from JAQUQM010000035.1 coordinate 16,749, forward strand.
CTCCTCAACTGGTAGCCGACGCCTCCAGCAAAGGGGTAAAGGCAATTCATTTTTTTACCTCCGGTTTCAGCGAGATAGAGAGTCGCAATGGAGAAAAACTACAGAAAGAGATAATCAAAATAGCCCGCCGGGCGGGCATCCGGATCATCGGCCCGAATTGCCTGGGCATATATTGTCCCGCAGGAGGGATGACCTTTAATCCGGACATTTCCAAACAGAGCGGACCCGTGGGAATGATCTCACAGAGCGGCGGCAATGCCGCCCATTGCATTCATGAAGCAAATTCACGGGGAATATACTTCAGCAAGGTAATCAGCATGGGCAACGGGGCCGACCTTAATGAATCAGATTTCCTGGAATACCTGATAGACGACCCCGACACAAAAATAATCACCGCCTACATCGAAGGAGTCCGCCAGGGCCCGCGTTTCCTCAAAGCGTTAAAGGCAGCCGCCAGAGTTAAGCCGGTTATAATTTTTAAAGTGGGTAACTCCGAGGTGGGGGCGGAAGCCGCGGCATCGCACACAACCGCAATGGCCGGTTCCAGCCGTATCTGGGAGGGGCTGCTAAAGCAGGTTGGCGCTATCCAAGTTAACAGCATCGAGGAAATGGTTGATGTCACCGCCGCCTTGCTCCATATGCCTGCCCCCGCAGGGAAAAATGCTGCGGTTATCGGAATCGGCGGAGGCGCCAGCGTTATTGCGGCGGACGAGTTTATAAATGCGGGGCTGGAGCTGCCCAGGCTTTCCTTGAAAGTGCGCCAGGGATTATTGGGCATCCAGGGTTCAGAAGCAGGCCGCATCTTTAAAAATCCGGTGGACGTCAACAACTTCGAAGGGCCGGAGAAATTCCTTTTAACCGTTAAGGCGATTGAAGCCTGTGATAATGTGGATTTTCTGGTAATACAGGTGGCTTATGACCATTTCGGCCTGATCTCCGCCACCGATAAGGAGTTTTTAACCAGCGTATATATTTATTCAATCGTGCAGTTAAAGGACAAGGTGGATAAACCCATCGCTATTATCCTGCATTCGTTCTCCGCAAATTCCACCAGGAAACTCGCGGCAGAATCGTATAATCAGCTGGCCGAAGCCGGGTTTACTGTCTTTCTCTCCATTCCGCGGGCCGCAGTAGCCCTGAGCAAGTACATTGATTACTGCAAGTGGCTGAAATCGCACAGGACCGGCACGAACAAAAAGGCTGCCAAATAGGTATTTGGCTACTGCTGCTTTATCCTGCGGACGCTGTTCGATTTACACTTCGGGCAAACTCTTTCCCTGACTTCCTGCTTAGAGTCGACTTCCATTTCGTACGTATTTCCGCACCTGAGGCATTTAAAGGCTTCTTTTGACAACTTACTTTCCTCTTCTAAATCAGCCCGGGATTAGTTAGCGTCTCCCATGGATGAGAGCACTTTTCTGGTATACTCGATCTCCTCAAGGGTCACCGCTTTACGCATTTTCTCCAGCTCCTGCATGATATGAACGAAGCGGGGGCCTTCCGCGGCGCTTATCCATTCCAGTTGCAGCCTCTCGGGCCTGATGCCCAGCTTCTCCATTGCGTCCCACATCTTGTCAGCCCTTTTCTGCGTTGAGTGGTTCGCCGTGATATAGTGACAATCCCCTATATGGCATCCCGAAAGCAATACCAGCGGAGCGCCCAGCTTTAAGGCGTGCCAGATAAACCTCTCGTGTACACGCGCGCTGCACATGACCCTGATAAAGCGGTTGTTCGCCGGATACTGCATGCGGGAAATGCCCGCAACATCGCTTGCCGCGTAGCTGCACCAGTTGCAAAGAAAGCTGACAATCTTATTCTGTGGATCGGCGGCCAGGGCGGAGCTTATCTGCGATAGAATCTGGTCATCCATGAAGTGACGAACGGTGATAGCGTCGAAGCGGCATTCCGCCGAGCAGGCGCCGCAGCCCGCACACGCCGCAACAATAATTCTGGCGCCGCTTTTAGCTTTGATATCCACTTCAATGGCATTGTAAGGGCAGATCCTGGCGCACACCCCGCAGGAAGTGCATTTCTCCTGGTCCACGACCGCTTTGACGCCGTCTGCCTTAATGAATGCGGAGTTCAGGATAATCGAACTGCGGGATACGGCTGCGCTGGCCTGAGTGACGCTGTCCTTGATATCCTTGGGCGCTTCAACCGAGCCGGCAAAGAATATGCCCGGAGTGGGGGCGTCCACCGGCTTCAGCTTGGCATGCGCCTCCATGACGAATCCATCCGCTGTCAGTGAGATGTTCAGCAGGTTGCACAGCTTCTTCAGGCCGGCGTCCTGGTGCAACCCGACGGACAGCACGAGAAGGTCCAGTTCATATTCCTCCACCTTGCAGGTAGTCGTATTTTCCACGCGAACTTTTACATTTTTTGTGCCCGGGACTTCCAGCACTTCTCCCGGGAAGCCCCTGATGTAATGAACTCCCTCTTCCTTGGACCGCCTGTACAGGTCCTCAAAACCCTTGCCGTAAGCCCGTATATCCATGTAGAAAACAAATATTTCCGTCTCCGGGTGGTGTTCTTTAATCAGCAGGCTGTCCTTGATCGTATTCATGCAGCAGACATTGGAACAATACGGATTCCCCCGGTTGGCCGTGCGCGAGCCGACGCACTGTATGAAACCTATCCGCCTGGGGACCTTACGATCGGTAGGCCTCAGGATCTGTCCCTCCGTCGGCCCTCCACCACAGACCAGCCTCTCGAACTCCATGGTCGTGATCACGTTCTCAAAGCGTGTGTAACCGTATTCATCCAGCACGGTTGGGTCGTAAACATCCATTCCCGTGCATACGATAATGGTGCCGACCTTTATCTCCGTCTCCTTATCCGCCATGTTCAGGTCTATGCATTTCTTTTCGCAGACTTCAACGCATTTATTACAGCGGACGGGATTATTGCCCAGGCAGTTTTTCATATCTATGATATAAGAAGCTGGAACGGCCTGGGGAAACGGTATATAGGCCGCTTTACGCGAGGAAAATCCCTGCTGAAACTCGTCCGGCACCATGACAGGACATACTTCCGCACATTTGCCGCAGGAGTTGCATTCACGCTCGTTCACATACCGCGCCTTCTTATTAACAACGACGGTATAGTTTCCGATGTACCCGGAAACTTTAGTTATCTCACTGTATGCTATGAGCTCAATGTTCGGGTGCTTGCCCGCATCCATCATCTTGGGGCCCAGAACGCAGATTGAGCAGTCCATAGTGGGAAACGTTTTGTCCAGCTGGGCCATAACTCCGCCGATAGACGGCTCGCGTTCAACCAGGTAGACCTTGTGCCCGGAGTCGGCCAGGTCGAGCGCAGCCTGTATGCCTGCGACACCGCCGCCGATAACCAGCGCGGCATCGGTAACCGGTATTTTTGCTTCCTCAATGGGCTGAAGCAGGCATGCCTTGGCAACAGCTATTTTAACTATATCTTTGGCCTTTTCTGTGGCCGCTGGTTTATCATGCAGGTGCACCCAGCTGCAGTGTTCACGTATGTTTGCCATCTCCAGCAGGTACGGGTTCATACCCGCATCAGCTATGCAATTGCGGAAAGTCGATTCATGCATCCGGGGTGAACATGAAGCTACTACGATTCTGTCCAGGTGGTGCTCTCGAATATGTTTTTTAATTTCCTCCTGACCCGGATCAGAGCATGTATACTTGTTCCTCATCGCCACCACCACCCCGGGTATTGCAGCGGCTACATCTTTAACAGCTTCACAATCAACCGAGCCCGCGATATTCATGCCGCAATCGCAGATAAAGACACCTACCCTGGTATTATTCTCTTCCAATTAATCCTTCTCCTTCCGTGCCAGGCTTTTTGAGAGTAAATGATACATATCTACAATCTTGATTTCCTCAGCAGCATTGTTATGTGACTTCTGAGCGCACGTTAAATGAATCTGGCATTTGGGGCATGACGTTACCATCAACTCGGCGCCGGTACTGCCCGCCTGCCTGAGCCTCTCGTCCTGGACCTGCTTGTTTATAGAGCCACAGTACATCCACGGGCTGGCGCCGCAGCAAACGGCATTTTCCCTGTTGTTTTCCATCTCAACCAGTTCGACTCCCGCAATCGAATTCAATAAATTGCGCGGGCCGTCATACATTTTAAAATACCTTCCCAGCTTACAGGAATCGTGGTACGTCACTTTTCGTTTCACGCTCCCGTCTGCAGCCGTATGACGGCTTACCTGAGATATTTCGGGGACTTCCGTTATATGGCAAACCTCGACGTTCCAGTCGTTAAAATACCTGGGGTAGTCCACTTTTAAAGTATAGTAACATTCCGGGCACGAGACGATGATCTTCTTGATGCCGCGTTTAGCAAACTCCTCGAGATTGGCATGGCCGAGGTCGAGAAAGCCGTTTAAATCACCCGATAGAATCAAGTCATGCCCGCAGCACCGCTCATCCGCCAACACATTATAGGAAATTCCGGCCGCCTTGAGTAACCGCAAGGCGCCGATGGAACCCTCGGTTGCCCTGACGCCTATATCCTGAAAAATAGCATCGAAGTAAGGGGCGCACCCTACGAAGAATGCCGTGCTGCTCGAGTCGTCGATTCCGACATCATCGGGTATCCAGCCCAGCCTGTTCTGTTTGGTTTCCTTCTTAGCCATAAGATGCATAAAAGATTCCGGCACGCCGGCGTGGCTGAATACAGGCTCCGTACCGTTTTCACGCGATTTCATCCTGAGATACCGGATAAAATCGACATAGCTTACATTGTAATTACACCTGACGGTGCACATATTGCACCCAATGCACGACCAGATATTTTCATCGGCGTAGATTTTATCGGGATGGCGTAAAGCTTTACGCACAATCAGCCGCGGGCTGAATTTGGCGTCAAACCGGGATACCGGGCACACGGCGGTGCATTTACCGCAGTCCAGGCAAAACTGGGCCTTCGTCTGACGGATAATATCTTTCAACTCCGCCATCAAATTATCCCTTTATAATCTTTCGCTCAGTCATTTGTATTTTTTCTATGCTCGTCTGAATTTTGACAGGCAGGGTGGGGCCTGTGAGTTCATTGATAAAAGCCTGAAGCTGCTCTACAAAGCCTTTACCGTCGAAGGCCGCCAGTTTCGACAGCTTGATCTTCCCGCTTCTGGCGCCCAGCAAATTCAATATATCCCTTGCTTTCGTAATCTCCACTTCGATATTGCCGCTGAACTGGCCGTAACGGCATTGCT
>JAQUQM010000036.1 GCA_028716085.1 Dehalococcoidia bacterium
GTTGGCGTCAGAAGCGAGACAGAAGGCTTGATCTTACGGACAAGGTTAATTCCTTCAGGATTCCTCCAAGCTGCTCCTGCCTCAAGTTATGGCAGCTAACCATAACGGAAATTAAGATACAAGGATTGCTTCGTAAATGAGTAAAGTAGCCCTATAACTGTTGGTCTCACTGGCTTTTAATGCCAACAGCAGATAAACGAGCGTTTATCTGGCGGTCAAAAAATGGCCCGTTTGATCGGAAAATAGCACAAGAAAACTCATGGCAAAAATCAAAACAAGGTTTAATGCTTCGATTTTTCTTTTCTTGTGCTGGCTGTTACTTATTTACGAAGCAATCCTTACCGTATCCGTAGTATGGTCGGCGGTACACGAATACCTGAAAATGGTGGGAGCCGGACATGCCACCCTTGAGGACATCCTGCTCCTGTTTATTTACCTCGAATTGGGCGCAATGGTCGGCATTTACTTCAAGACCCATCGTTTGCCGGTGCAATACTTGATTTATATTGCAATTACGGCGTTATCGCGGCATCTCGTCATTGATGTGTAGATGGTGACGGACAATTTCCATATCTATTTACTGATGAGCATTACCGCTGAAATCGCCATTTTAAGCTTGTCGATTTTTATTTGATCGTATACGGCGAGAAAATTCGGCAACCCTGAAGATGATAGCCGACATCCGGGTGAGGACTCACTGGAAGAGAGTTGATTGTTATTGGCGCTTCGTTACTTTTGCCGTAAGCCTCAGCTTGGCACCTTATCCAGCACTGCAAGCCCACCTACCAATGCTAGCGTCCCCAATATCAAAAAATAAGGGCCGAAAAACCACAATATGATCGGTAAGCTGAAGAAAAAGGTTCGTGTGCCAAAGGCATAATAACTGCCGGCCCTGTTTAAATAGGCGCAGGTTTGTTTGTATAAGCTACTGTCTGGCGCTGAATCGACAGGCAGGTTAATCATATAACCCACATGATTGAAGAAGCGTATCGCCATAGAAAAACAGTAAAAGGCAATAGAAAAATCCAGCAGTAATAAACCCAGCTTTAATTGCCATAATTCAGTAGAAAAGGGTTGTGCTAAGCCATAGGGATGCCAGCCGAGCGCCCCTTGCCCCATTTTTTCGCTGATGTTTAAGGTGCCAATTATCAATAATATCGAGGTCGATGCCATGAAATTGGCGGCCATGACTGAGTTGCGTAAGGTTTGAATGGCAAGAATATCCATCTTGCCGCTGCTCATGATCATTTCAACCCATCGCTCCCGAATTCTGGCGTTGAGCGTGTGTACACTCGAATCCGGTGCGCAGTGAGTGCGTCTGCCTAAGTACACATAATAAACTAATATCAACAGGCAACTCACCAAAAGGGCCATAATGTCGTACTTCAATGAAACTTTTCCTTTTTTTGCTGTTCAAGGATTGATTAATTTGACCATTTTTACCTACTCTATCGGAAAAGTAAAATTAGGCCAACTACCATATTCGGGTACAGCCGACATACGTGTAAAAATAGGACATAGTAGCTAAACTAATCCTTTTTATAGGTTTTTAGTCTCATACACCTTGAGTTTATGACGCTTCACCTATCGTGAAACAGATTGGCCGACAAAAATCGCACCCTATGCTGACGCTCAGTGAGCATGGTAGAGAATGCCCTCAAAACAGATGGCGATAGCCGCTGGTTGGGGCCTGCTCACGAAACGGAAAAAAATCGTACGCTAAGCTAATTGCACAAAGGAACGTTTGCGCACCAAAAAAACTCTTTCCGAAAACAAAGGGATTGCCAGTTGCATAATTATATTAATTGGCAACAGGTTTACGCAATTATGCTCATCGGTTATGCGCGGGTTTCAACACAAGAACAAGACAACGTAGCACAGATTAATGCGCTTAGATCGGCTGGCTGTGAACTTATATTTGAAGAGAAGGCTAGCGGCGGTCGATGGGATCGACCGGAATTGCATCGTTTACTTGGACAACTGCGAAAAGGCGATGTGCTGGTGGTCTGGAAGCTAGACAGATTATCTCGATCCTTAAAAGATGTTCTGACTTTAATGGAAAGAGTCGAGCTAGCTTCTGCCGGATTTCAAAGCTTAACAGAATCCATTGATACGACTTCGCCAAGTGGCCGGATGATGCAGATGGTCAGTTCTTTTGCCGAGTTCGAGCGTGCCATGTTACGGGAACGCACTCGCAATGGATTAATGCCGCACGGGAACAAGGTCGCATAGGCGGCCATCAAGTATAATGATCTGGTGGCTAATGCCGTTATCTTCCAAAACGTTGTGGATCAGACACAGATATTGCGAATGCTCAAAGAAGAGGGGTTTCCGATAAACCGCGAGGATGTAGCAACTTTAAGTCCTTACGTCACAAGCCATATCAAGCGTTTTGGCGATTACATCATTGATTCAAAGGCTATTCCTGAGCCTATAGACCCGACATTGTCGATATAATCAACTGGTCTTGGCCGCTATGTCCTATTTTTACACGTATGTCGGCTGTACCCGTAACGCACGTATAGCCGACAGAATTTTCGGCGGTTTGCCCTTACACCCCCTTGTTTTTCCGCAACGGATCGTCGTAGAATGCCAATAAAAAAATAAGGATTTACTGATGGTAACGACAGCAGAAATACCTAAAACGAGGGGGTTTTTAGCGCACCTCGACGCTGATAATAAGCCAGCGTGCGCAAATAAAGTCACCCGATGCGGCTTTCTTAGCGACTCAACCTGCCTTTTGTGCGGCAAATTGAAAAAACGCGAAAGCGGCTCCCGGATTCCCGATGGCAACTGCCCTGTTTGGGGTCGTCCTGATCTGCTGACGAAGGTTATTTATGAACATCAAATTGATAAAAATAACTAAATTTCGGTAGATAATGGTATGGGATTAATTATCCAAAGGACGATTTGTCCCGGCAGCCCTCTGTAACCTTGGGTATCACTTGGCATAAAGCAGAAATATCGATTTTAAAATCACCCATCAGTTTTTGGATAACATCAATTAATAATATTTATCTCGCTGTAAAATTCATACTGTTCTTATATCCATTTTTGCTTGTGGCGTAAGTTGAAAATTCCATGCATATATCATGAATTAATGGTAACAATCTGCAATTGTCATTACTCTTTTTCATTTGATCTATGAAATTTCGAACACTCGAAAACTCCCCTTCCCTGGCTCGGCTTTTAGGTCCTATAATCTATTTTATCAAGAGTAGGATTATACCCATAATCGACCACTAAAACCTTGTCAGCCCTAAACAAATCGCCTGTTCTTGATTGTCCTGACAATGTGTCATTATGGAAAAAACAGGAAGGAGACAAATCCATGTCCATAAAAAACGAACCTCGCAACGAACGCATCGACATCCGAACCACGTCGAGCAAAACAGTTTCGGAATTCTTACTGGACAGCGCGTTAACCAAAGCCGCCGAAGTTATGGCCGACCGGCGTCTGTTCCTTCTCAATGACGAGCAATGGGACGCCTTCATGGCAGCGCTGGACGCACCGCCTCAACCGATGCCCAGACTTGAGCGGCTGTTCAAAGAACCGAGCGCTTTGGAGAAAGAACTCAACCCATGACCGTGACGGCCATAGGGAAGCTTCATTTTGAGCATGACACGGAAGCCTTTGATTGCGGCAAGCCTGAGTTGAACAATTATCTTCGACGCTTCGCCTTGAGCAAACCAACGCGCTAATCTTGCCCAAACCTATGTGCTTTGCCGCGACAAGACGGTGATCGCTTATTACAGTCTCGCCGTCGGTCAGGCTGATCATCAGGATGCGCCGCGTCGTATCACAGAAGGACTGGGACGTTATCCCGTGCCGCTTATGGTTTTGGCGCGGCTGGCCGTGACCCAAGGCGAACAAGGGCGCGGCTGGGGTTCCTCCCTTTTGAAAGACGCGCTATAAATGAAAACGGCGGTAGGGTTAAGGAAAATGTATCGAACTTTTTACTATCCTGTTAGATTCAAATCGTTTAGGCGCATGAATTCTTGACGAATCTCAGCTCTGGTTTCCTGGCATTTTTCCAGGGAAAAACCGTTCACGATGGCAAGCCTGAATCCGCCGGGCGGCATGGAGTGTTGCCGATAATCCATGGCCTCATGAAAAGGCAGCTGAATGCTGGTCACCTGCTCATGATCGATGAATGGGGCTAAAAATGCCTGAGACGGTTTTCGATAGTTGCGGTGTTCTCCGAAAAGCACTACGCTGCAGCCTGTGCGATTTAACGGTCCCATGCGCCAGCTTCCGGAACGATACAGTTCGATCAGGCTGGGAACGAATGGCTTTCCATAGAGATCCGGCCATTGATCGGCGAAGCGCAGATGCATTTCGATGATGCGTCCGCCAATGGTTTCGAAATTCAGCATTCCGCGGTAATGGGTGAAATTCTCCAAGATGAATGCTTGTAAATAGACTTCTGTCTCCTTTCTGGGATCGGCTAATATCTCCCAATAATCAAAGGTGCCTTCCTTTTCGGGATAACCGATCGCATGGGCGAACCAGAGCGCTTCCCCGTCAACCACCGCCACATCGGTGCTTAGATGTTCGCCTTCCAGAATTTCCACCCACATGAAGCCGGGGTTGTATTGTTTCGAATAGGCTTGTCGGTTGACGATCACGCCGCTGTTCGAGCCCATGGATCTTAGGTTGTAAATGGGTTTGCTGAACACGGGGTAAAAGCGGGGTTCAATATCATGGGGGCCGCATATCAGATCTTGTTTTTCGGCGATCATGAGTTTGTTGTAGGCCCAGGCGTGCAGCGGATTCATGCGATAGGCATCGGGGTCCTTGATAGGAATGTCTAGGTCGTTCGGGCAGAGGCAATGATCGAAGAACTGCTGTCGCCAGGGGTCAGGTTCCAGGATAGGCATGTTTTTTTCTCCTTATTTTAAATTCAGCTCGGTCGCGGCCAATCGAATTAGTTCCGCACGGGCGCAGATTGTTTCGAAAGCCATATCCTGATGGAAGTATCGTCATCGAAGGGGGAAAACACCAATTCTATCAACTTAAGAAAAAAAGGGGCAATCCCAACGTTGAAGGGCTGCTTTAAAAAAGTTCACCTGACCGCCTTTGCATTTTTCACGTTTTTACACAGGCCAGACCCAAACCGGCCAGTCATAGAAAGGGTTTTACAAAATTAGGGTTTGATCTTAGCCGCAAAACTAATAATATCGGGAAGCAGTTGCAGATAGACAGCAAGCTTCCCTAAAACATCCACCGTATCACTTGGCGGATTGATGACACGAGTCCTAACCTGTTCAATGATTTCAAGTAACATTTTTTTGCCACGAAATCGATTCACTCCAACTTCTAGCAAAGGAGCGAAAAGAGGCGCGATTATGAGTGTTGCCATTAATCCGCTTGCCGCTCCAACCAAATCTACCCAAGCAGGAACTCCGATTAGACTCATCCATAAACTGCCCCACCAGGACAGATTGCTTGTATAAATCGCTGTTGCAGCGGCTTGGCCAGTAGCGATACTACTTCCAAATCCACTGGCTCCTAGACCTTTACCAATTAACCCCGTCAATAAAAACATCAATGCTTCTCTTGAGCCTTCAACAGGAAGAGACATTCGTTCAATATGACGAGAGAGCTGTCTCCCAACTTCCTCACGTTGATTTATTGGTAGTCCACTGAGTAAATCACTCAAATTTGAATCGAAATTTGAATGATGCTGCCCTACATAATTCTGAAGCTTTCTGTCCAATCCGTATATATCAAGCAACTCGACTTCAATCGCGTTATACAGCTCAAGTTGTTTACCCGATAAAGAAATAAAATTGGGTTGCTTATCCGGTTGATTTTTCTTATTGGTGACTGCTGATTTGATTAAGCCCCAAGCAGAACGAGGTAGGGTAGCTAACTCCTTTGGAATATCGCCTCGGTGTCGCCAATGGCGACTAAAGACAACACTCGGCGAAGCAAAATGCTTTAATAATACTGGAGTGACACGATTTTTTGCCTCGTTAAAGTGCGACTCAACGATGTAGTTTAAATTTTGCCGATGTTGTTCGATAGTTTGCGCGCAACAACAAGGAAAGCTCTTATCCAGAAGAATGGGTTTATCGTTTTTATTATTTGGCTTAGACATTCAATTCATTCGTTTTCGGCTTGTCAAACAGTTTGGAATATTTGTCAGTTTTAAAAAAAATAGCATTGATGTGTCAATATTTTTTCAGACACAATGTAAAGATCCCTATTCCTTACTTTTTTACTCCGTTGAAATCATTCTTGTTTTGTGTTGCAATTGGTCATCTGTTCGAGAATAAGTAGGGTAAATTTAAACAAACGACAGCAAAGTCCCATAGTATTTTGATTAGTTAATGCCTGAAACAATAGTCCCAGCCAAGCCACATAATCCAAATACCTCTATGTGCGTCGCGGCATGATCAGTCATCCGTTCTAAGATATTGGTACAGGGTTTCGCGGCTAATACCAAACTCGCGGGCCAGCTTTGCTTTCTGCTCGCCCGTGCTGGCCCGCTGCCGCAACTCTGCCACTTGCTCTGGCGATAACGCCTTCTTACGCCCCCGGTAGGCACCCCGCTGTTTGGCCAGCGCAATGCCTTCGCGCTGACGTTCTCGGATTAAAGCCCGTTCGAATTCGGCAAAAGCCCCCATCACTGACAGCAATAGATTCGCCATCGGCGAATCTTCGCCAGTGAAAGTCAGGCATTCCTTGACGAATTCGATGCGCACGCCGCGTTTGGTTAACTGCTGCACCAAGCGCCGCAAGTCATCCAGATTTCTCGCCAAGCGGTCCATGCTATGCACGACGACCGTATCGCCTTCTCGCACAAACGCCAGCAGTTCTTCCAAGGCGGGACGTTCGGTATCTTTGCCGGACGACTTATCGGTAAAAACCTTCCTGACCTTGACCTGTTCCAGTTGTCGTTCCGGATTCTGGTCGAACGAACTGACTCTGATGTAACCAATCCGATGCCCTTGCAAATGAATATCCCTCAAAAAAACTAAAGTGTCAGGATGAACTCTATAACCTTTGGCGGCATCTGTCAATAATTACCAAAATATACTCTATCCTGACGCCAAAACTGCGCATAACCTGACATCAGGTTAGGGTATACCTAAAATGGACAGTTTGGGACGAATCTAAAAGCGCGAAAAAGGCAAACATTAGGTTACCGGTTCCCGATGGCGTTGAGAAACCCATTTATATAGTTCGGAGGAAGATCCAGCCGTTCGAAGTCTCTGGTTTTGGAAGCCAAGGAAAATTGTAAGCCCGTATCACGCGTGCGCTCGAGTTCAGCCCGGGACAAGACCAGGCTAAAACGATCCCGGTACAGGCAGGATGAGATCAGGCTGTTGAATATCTGACATCGTTCGGCATCGTGTTGGTAATCGCTAAGTTCACGGATCGGGGTGCCGGGTATCTTGGCAAATTCATAATGCCTGGCATCCCCGCCATAACGGGCATCAAACAATACCAGGAAATTGTCGTGTGCACTGGTTTTGGCGTTTTCATTTGAAGCTAGGCGATAATCGACCGTATCGTAACCATAAAACAGCGTACGGTAATGGCTGGCGTGCAATTCCGGCGCGATCCAGGTCAAGCCAGCCTTGCCTGGGGTTGATGGGACACGCCTTACGCTTTGTGCTATGGCATCGGCGAACTGGTCACGAACATTTCCGCTACACCCAGAAACACCCATGACCACGACAAGTAAAGCGGCAAAGCGGAGACTCCTTATGATATTTTTAATCATGGCCTTAAGCGACTGAAGCTATTATCACTGTTAGGGCGTCAGAAATTGGAGTTCTTTTGGTCAAAGAACCCCATTAGGGTATAACGCACTTCGCCGTAAGCTTTGCGGGTATCCTCAAAAACAACGGCTTCTGGCTGGATGAACAAGGGCAGAATGTCGGCAAAATCAACGCCGTGCGTTTTAAGGTTTTTCTGCCGTTGCGTTCATCCCATTCAAACTTTTGCTCCATCCTTGCCCCTTGTCTGTATATACAATTATATATACCTTCTGAAGGGTTATGACAAGTAAAAAGCGCAGCCTCTTGCTTCTGATGCTAAGCGGTTTAGGCGGACCCGCCTCACTACTCTAGCGCTTCGCTAGATGAGGACTATGTGGAAAACAGCGTCCAAAATTTACCACTCATCGGCGTTGGGCTTTCCAGTAAAAAGATTTACCTTAGTAATAATATTAATATCATAGGGGCTGGCTACTGGAAAGTTTAAACGCTCTTTTGCTGTCAAACTGGCAAAACTTAGACGCTGTTTCACAGACTATGGCAAATAATTCGATATTTGACAAGCTGAAATGCTAGGTTTTTCGTTTTATCGATGACAGCGACTTAGAAAAATCACACAAAAGTAGGCTAGATGCATTTCGTACGCATGTTATAATTCGTACATCCTTTTCGTACGTAATTAACTCATGTCACGCGTTTTTGCTTACTGTCGGGTTTCGACTACCGATCAAACTATCCAAAATCAGAGTATAGAAATCAAGGCGGCAGGATTTGCTATCCAAGTGCAGCGGCTTATTGAAGAAAGTATCAGCGGCTCAGTGGCGGCAAAGGAGCGTCCAGGTTTTACTAAATTGATCGACCGGATGGAATCCGGCGATATTCTGGTCGTGACTAAACTTGATCGGCTTGGGCGTAATGCGATGGATGTTCGGGCAACCGTAGAACAGCTTGCGAGTTTAGGCGTGCGCGTACATTGTCTGGCTCTGGGAGGTGTTGATCTGACCAGTCCAGCCGGGAAAATGACTATGCAAGTTATCGCAGCGGTAGCCGAGTTCGAACGTGACTTGTTGATTGAACGAACGCAGTCAGGAATTAATCGAGCTAAGGCTGCCGGCAAACGATTGGGCAGACCATCAGCACTAAATGCGTTAGAACGTGCAGCAGTTGTAGAAAGACTGGCTGTTGGTATTAATATCACTGAGCTAGCTCGTGAGTTCAAGACAACTCGACAAACCATTATGCGAGTTAGGGAGGTCGCTTTGAAAACTCAAAAATGCCTATGAATTTTAATTGGGATCTGGGCGCGACAAGGGCTACAGGGCACTACTATCAATCTACGAACGAATCCTTACGCCTAGCCAACCAGGTCAAAAACACCATTGCAACAGCGATTTTGTGGGCTTTTATTGAGTCCTGACTCATTTGAAATACCGAATAGGTAAGAAATTCGGCGCCTTTCAGGCTTGAATCCAATTCATCAAAAACCGTTTAAAAATGGGTTTTTTATCTAACTTACTAACTATTTCGACATTTAGCTCTGTCATTGTTAATTGAGTAGGAAAGCTCTGTTAACTGCCTTCCTACTAGGTATAAAAACGCTTTACTGCCTGATTAATCACCCTCAGGGAAAGAAAGCTGATGCTCCTTATCATTGAAAAGATCCAGCGATATTTTCCAAGCCTGTTTACCGATGAGGCGCCCCAGTTTACGAGATTCCAGATCGCCATCAATAAAGTGGATACCACCGAAGCGTCTGGAAATTCCGGCTTCATCAGCTGCATCACTAAAGCTCGCCCAGTACAGGACGGTATCATTTGCCGGCACCAAACCGGGCTCAACGCGTGAGGAACCAGCCGGAATCGTAACGCTGAAACCAAAATAATCGTTATGGGTAAATAATTTCAGAGTTTCTGCTGCAGCCGCACTAAATACGCTGTGTCCAGAAACGTATTCTGAGAATGGCGGTGTCACTACATTGGCTGCTTGATAAGGCTGCCAGTGGGCACCATCAATTGAACCCTGCCAAGATTCAACAGTTTGACCGGCATAAAGAAAATGTATTGCCGTGACGGGTCTTACATAATCAAAAAATCGCTTAGCATCCCAACATGCGATACTGGCATCGAATACTGCATTAGTCATGGCGAAGAACATTTTGACATCCTGATCTACCGAGTGATGATCGCGTTCAGATACATATTCAGCAAATAAGGTCCAGTGTCCTGGAGGAAGTTCAGACAACGGGCCATCTGCCCAATACTCAGCAATCACTTTTTTTTCATCTGTTAAATGGGCGCTGTATTCTAAAATCTGCTGTGCCTGAAGCTCGTAACGGGCTGGTTCATTGTAATAATCAGCGGGCTTCAACAAGGTCTTGCGGAACTGGCTACCAGATTTCAACGCGTAAGGAACAACTTTGCCCCAGTGCGGCGTAATAAATTTCTGTACAGTAGCGCCTATTTGTAAGGGCTGCCAGCGGTTTGGATCATTAATCAACGTTGGTGTATTGACTGGTGAGTAAGCTGTGTAATCTGAGTATGCACCTGGATTCAAATCGCCCAATTGGTTAGAACCGTCATGATGACGGAAATCCAACACCGCTTTGGCTGCAACATTACCCACACCAGCAGGAGTTCCAAGGTCAATAGTATTGTCGTTGGGGTCATAACCTAAGGTCGTCATCAACGCGTTAAAGCTTGCTGCTTCGGTCGGAAAAAGATCGGACACACATTCATGCGCAGCATAGCTGACTGCTTTCTCTTTATTGGCATCGGTATACTCACCATTTGGACGGCGTAAGTTATTACTAAAACGCGTACCCTTAGCTTTCTCGTCGTAAGCGGCCCAGGCATCGTACATACAGGTGTGGACGATAGCTAATGATCTGGCAACAATTGGTGGGCCAGGATGGGTAATGCGTATCGCTTCCAAGGTCGCTTCATTCCATATGGTGACAACCGTGCTGCCAGCAGCGAAGGCCGATGAGCTACCTAATATCAGTGCTGCGACTGAAGTAGACAGTAATGACTTAGAACATTTGGTAAATGTGTTCATATATTTAATTCCTCTTGTTATCTAAATTAATAAAGTTATGACTGTTAAGGTTTGCAATTCAACAACAATAACTTATATTCCATATAAATTATAAATTGTGTGAATTTTTACCTATAACTGTAACGGCTCGCGTTTGAAAACGGTCGGGCTCGAATTTAGCTCAGTTTTGAGCTCACAATAATTGCAACTGAAAATTAGGAAGACCATGAACCGCAAGATATGTATTTTATGGGTATACTTAATTGGTAAACTGGCCGCACCCGGCCAACACCAGCCATTCAGGTAGTGAAAATATAACTTATTTGAGCGTCAGGTACGGTTAGCAACCTGACGTTAGAGACATAGAGAAATCGTTATCAGCATAGTCATTACTTTCTGCTGGGCGAGCGCGGAAATTGCTGACGCCAAAATCACTCATTGTTTTATTGCGCGACCGTCACAAACGACAACTTGCCAATGCCTGAACGCTGCCTTATCAGCTGGATGCTGATGTCAGGATCATGTTCTTGCAGGCTTTAAGTTCGTTTTCCAGTGATTCCAGTGGCACTGTTCTCTCATCCAGCTTTGCTTCGCCGCTGGCGGTGACACTGAGGATGTGTGACATGCTTATCCGGTGTCGGTTCAGTTCGGCCTGTTCGGTTTTCGGCAGTTTCACCCTTACTACCTGGATTAACAGCGGGGCAGTGACGATAAATACTACCAGTAGTATGGGATAAAAGCCCTAAACCGTGTAATTTTACAATCATTAAAGATCAATAAGAGGGGAAATTGATTTTGAAATGTTTATGTATTTATATTATTGATTTAAAACCATTAAAAAAATATCGAAGGTTTGGGCTTAGAGCCCCATATACAGAAACAAAAAATCCAACTAAATCACAAATCTATTGCAGACCCGTCCTAAACTATGGTAAATAAATATAATCACTTGTTCGGTGGGGGAGGTGAGCTGCGCAATGGATTTGCGAGCCTCCGATCACTGCGTTAATCGAGGGAGATATGGGTGGCGCGTCACCATGCGCGTCATCCGCCTGTGTGTTTATTAACTAAATGAAGGAGCTGCATCAATAAAACATGATGATCGGTGTGAGTATTGCTGTGTCGATCGCCATCCTATCCACCGGGACTGCGTTTTCGGCGCAGGACAAATACGCCGTCAAAGTGAAGAATGGGCTCGCGTTCTCCGAGTTCAAGGGATACGAAAGCTGGGAGACAATTTTTATCAGTCAAAACGCACGGCTGCTCGCTGTGATCCTCGGAAATCCTGCTATGATTGAAGCCTATAAGGCCAGCGTTCCCGGCAACGGCAAGCGTTTCCGCGACGGCGCCAAGATGGCGAAGATCCATTGGAACCCGAAAATGAACGAGGAGGCCCTACCCTGCATTACAGTATCAAGAATCGTTTGTTGGTCGCTGGCAATTTCCAGCGCAATAACGACACATTGATAGTGTCTAATGACATTTAAAGCCAGATTTTGAAATAACTCAATGGACTCGGCTTTTTTGTAGGTTTCTCCAATGATTGTTATCGTGCCTGGCTCTATCTGCTCCACGATAGGGCTGTAAACAGCGGCCACCGAAGATACGGACAACAATAAAAGTATGACATAGTATGATATGATATTATATCGCATCATATCATTTTGTTAGCTCTTCAATTTTTTCATCAATAGCCTTTTGCAACACATTCAAACAGAACTTGTGCATACTGTCCGGCGTATTTTCAGCAATGTATTTCAGCTTCAATAAGTACGGCTCAGGCAATCGCAAGTTATAAACCTTGGTAACATCTTCGCGAACGCCAGGCTCTTCCCATGGGTAAGATGCCGTTTTTTCTACGATGGTGCTTTTGGCTGTTTTATCCACGGCGCCGGAAATGAACGCTTCAATATCCGAGCTCTTTTTTCCAGGTAACCGGCTTTTCATGCTATTCATCTCCAAATATCTCTTTGTACAATGCATCCATTTCTTCTACGGCCTTTGCATCTTTAGGTTTTAACTCACTAACGCCCAAACCGCCACTTGCGGCTTTCCGATAGGCGATGCGGTCTTTGATTCCCGAACTTGCCAGACTTAGGTTAGGAAAGTCATTCAGAATTTCAACGGTATCATCTGACTCATGAACTGATGGGTTTGTCGAAGATCGACTGATAATTACCCGAGCTTGCAAATCAGGATTAAACCCTTTAGCTGTTTCGACCAACTCATCCATCTGGTTTAATGTCCAAATATCAAACTGGCTAGGCTGGATTGGGACATAAGCCTTATGCGCCACTACCATTGCTGAACGCAATTCAACGGAATCGCGGCCACCGGCATCAATGATGATGTCTTGATATCGTTTAGCCAGGTCTTTAACTTCTGCCGGCAATCCTTTTCCAAATTTCTGCACACAGGCAACCCTTGGCATAATTTCCAATTCATCACGGCTTTGTACCCAATAATTTGCACTACCCTGCGGGTCTGTATCAATCAGCAAAACGTCACGACCGGCCAAAGCCCGCATAGCGGCAAGGTTAGTCGTGATCGTTGTTTTGCCAGTGCCGCCCTTTTCGCCGCCTATCAGAATAATCATACTATATCATCTCATGTTATGTCATATGATATGAAATAATATCATACTATTGTAAAAGTCTTTATTCACTAGGTAATGTCACGCCGCCCTGCTCAACAATAATCGCTTTCTTTAACATGAAGCTGGCTGATGGGTATGCTTCGTAGAGAACGCCAATTTTTTTGTAGTAATCGATGGTATTGAACCGTTCCTTGGCTTGTTGTTGAGTAATTCGGGCAAGCATGGACCTGAATGCAGGGGATACTGTCACTACCGGTAAACCTTTTATGATGCTGGTTTCCGATTCCACCAACACCAAATGCAAGGGCTGGTAGCCCCCGTTGTCTTCTATTTCTTCATCCCTTGCCAAATGAATGGTAAATGCCAGGTCGGACCAGTTGAGAAGCCTCTCGATCTTGAACAGGAAGAACAGAATATTGTGTTCGAAAAATAAGCCAAACGATGACGAACCGTTCAGGAAGGCAGCAATGTTCTTTTCCGTAACCGAATAATTGAAGGTCAGCATAGGAGCGCCATTCATTAAAACTATGCTCATGCTCTCGGCAGGCATGTTGTGGTCAAGCTTTTCGCCAACTGTTAGCTTAATAATGTTCATTTCGATTCAGGTAATATGATATGGTATGAAATGATGTCATTTCATATTGCTTTTCTTGGCGTGACTATACAGGTTGCTGAACAATCGGATCACGATAAAGATCATGGTTTGGGTCGTTTTGATAGCAGGAACCTGGGTCGGGTTTTCTGACGTGAAATCGTCGATTGCCGCATTCATAAAATTGACCAGTCCCATTTGCGGATTGTCTTTGATTACCCGGTTTAAAAATCGATCCTGTAATTTCGACCTTATTTTGTCGTCCATGTACTTGTCTTTAATCAGTGACTGCAATTCAGCATCCAAAAGCACCGCGTGTTTTTCTATCCAGTCGATATCTATGTTGTTTTGAGAGGGCAGGGGACCGAAGGCTTTTTGAAAAACGCAAAGCACGTCAAAACACATATCCATGAACAGGTAAGACATTTCCTGATTTTCCTCGGCAATAACGGTCGGGAATATGCCGAATATGGTTTGTGCCAAGGCGGTTTGTTCGAGCTGGAATTGTTCCATGATTTTTCTGCCGGCATCTTCGTCAATGCTCTTGGCGTATTCCAATGCTTGGTATAGCTCGCGATCGGTAAGTTCGTGCATAGCTTCCTCGTTTAGTATGATATGAAATCATATCATACTTTCTGATGAATGACGTTTAGATAACACGTCATGACTTTTAAAGTATAGGCATAAGCGAATGCTTCGCCGCTGGCTCTTGGGCCTGCAACATTCAGGGTGGTAATTGAGTTGCCGGCAACGAATTTATGAATCCGTTCTATCGCTCGTTCAGGCGATAGTTCGGTGGCGTCGATCAGCAAATAAGGCTTTTTTTTGTTCAGGCAGAATAACAAGGTTTGCTCGGTTCCGCCGGATAAGCTATCAAAATAAATGACGACAGTCCCGTCACTGCCGATGACATTCTGCAGCGATCTTTCTTTGTAGCCGGTGTTTTTTAGTTCCGAAAGAGGGTAGTGGGGCGGTATAGTTCCGTCTTCGGCTAACCTTCCTTTTGGGCACCAGCCGCCGCACTCGATTCCAGTTTGCAAGGCGGCGTCTAACGCAGCCCGGTCAACGCCAGTCTGACCTCCAGAAATGATTTTGAATTTGGCCATGGCTGCTTTGTAAATAGTATGGTATTAAATAATATCATATCATTGCATATCATATTTTGTGGACAACGTTACCGTTCACAAGAACGGCTAAGAATGGCAGCCTATCATTAGAATAAATATACCCAAGGCACGCAAAACCGGACGCCCGACATCCGAACACCAAAGCCCCCTTTTGGTAAAAGAGGACGGTGGGCGGGGGAGGTGGCGGACACATCAAATAATCGTGCGGTACGCACACCGCTTGAGGGCAGGAGCCCGAATTGGAATAGCAGGATGCGCAGGGATAGCAATGCCGGGTAGGGTAGGGCGATTAACCGATGCTCAAGCGTTTGGGCGGCACTGGCTTAGCTTACGTTTCCGTGCCTCTGGACTTCAGACATCAATATATTGAGGCGGATCGCCACTTAGCAACGAATCCGCCTTCTAATGTTGAATTATGAGACTATTAAGGAGCGGGAACCGCGACCCGGTTAGCCGGTACAATTTGTGTCTGATAACTGAATACCTCGCGTTGGCGCGGATTCACAAACACTTTGAGCCAATGGACTTCGTTGATGCCGTTGTTTTGGTTGTCGCCAAAAGTCTCAACACGAGTAAAGTTTTCCAATCGTTGGCCCTGGTCATTTAAAAATGGTTTGTCGATACGATGATAGTGTGAATCGCCGTGTACATAAGAGACTGGTTTTTCGAACGCGATGACCTCCTCACGTAAGGCAGTCAAGAACTCTTGAAAACCATCAGGTTGACCGTCGGTTTCTGCTAAAGTCTTTGGATTACGTAAGGGGGCGCGGGTTGGGTCACTTTGATCCCAACCGGGATTGGCTTGTGAGATGAACATAACTGCAACTGAATGACGCTCCTTGGCTTTGGCAAAGGTTTCCTTCATCCATTCGATGTCAGCGGCATTGCGGGCCGCATACTCGTTTGCATCAGGCGCCGTATCGCATAGATTATTGCAGGAGCCTTGAATATTGAGGGTGGCGTAAGTAACTTTGCTCACCGTCCAGCGCCGATTCTCGACATATACGTCCTGCTCTTCCTGTTGAATCCGATGCTGGCCGAGCGAATAAGGTGTACTGAAGAAGACTTGGCGCTCGTACTCTAGGCGTTCTAGGGAGTTATAACCGCCGTTGGATGGCCGGTCGCAGTCGGTCCAGTCGTTGTCGCCTGGAGTAAACATAGCGGGGGCTTTCAATACATTGAAGTAATCCAGTGATCGTTGATAAAGCGCATCATCGCATGAGCTGTTAGAGCCTGCTTTTAAATCGCCATCGTGGACGGTGAACGCTAATTTTTGTGTGTTCATGTCAGCAATCAGATTAGGTACGCCGATCGTCGTCTGTTCTTCGGAATAAGGCAGATCACCCCAAAGACCAATCGCGTAAGCATCATTGCCTTCATCCTCTTTCGCCTGTACGGGGCTAATCAAGACCAAAGCTAAAAGCAGATGGGCACTTAAAGAGCGTAATCCGGCATTTAGGCCGAACGATTGCGTCATTTCAGACTTTGATTTTCGTTTCATATTTGTCTCGTAAGTTAAATTACCCACGGCAAAGCCGAGGGCTTATTATTGTTAGCCCCTCAAAGGGGCCTTTAGGGGAATCGCCTAAAGGCGATCAACTTTTCCAAAGGCTCAACTGCTCGTAACGCTCCTGCTCTCGGATATAATTGCGAATCATCTCTTCATCAAGACCTACCGTTGATACAAAGAAGCCTCTTGCCCAAAAGTTTTCCCCGGTAAAATTTTTCGTCTTCCCTCTGAAGGTCCGCGCAATCGAAATTGCACTCTTGCCTTTAATAAACCCAACCACGTTGTATACTGTATATTTCGGTGGAATGCTCAGGCACATGTGAACGTGATACGCCATTAAATGACCCTCCACAATCTCGCAGCCCTTTTGCTTTGCCAACTCATGGAATATTGTCCCCAACTGCTTTCGCAGTTGGCCGAACATCACTTTGCGCCTCGGCTTCGGGATAAACACCACGTGATATTTGCAATTCCATCTCGTGTAACTCAGACTTTGATACTCTCTCATTTTGGATTCTCCAAACTATTGATCAAGTTTCTGAGAATCCAATTGACCGTCTTATAGGTCAAATCTCTGAGAGTCTCCAGGCATAGCCTGGGGGTTACCATCATTAATTAAATAGGTGAAATCCCAATCCGCTAAATCTCGACAAACCAATATAAACATCAAAATTTCGAGTCAGGATCGACCGATAAACTAAAGGATATTTTTTACTAGATTGTGACAATATGAAAAAAACACACTTGATCTGTCGGGACGTATTTCAACTCTGCTGCTAGCTGTAGCGGCCCGCAAACATAATCCATAAGACCTGCAAACATCCCCTTTGGCCCGCATTAAATGCGAATGAGCCCACATTATTTGCTAACAGCCTGCAAACATCTCTCAAGACCCACATTAATTGCAAACAAGATAGGATTGAATTTTTACCTTTCAGACTGGTTTCACAAACTCATTGACGTGAATGATTTCTGGACTTTGAATTTTAAAACCAGTTTTTTGAATCAGTAAAACTGGCTTTTTAGCTAAAATGCTAAAGGGAAATAACAGTATGAAAAAATGTACGTTTTATCGAACCCATAAATTTAAAGAAATGACGCGATTATTAGTCGTAATAGCCAATAATGCCCATTTCTGAGCCGGCGCCATCCCAAAGGGCCGCTGGCATGTCCACCGGTTCTATTCTCAGTTAATGCGGGCCCTGAGCGATGTTTGCAGGCTGTTGGCAAATAATCCGGGCTCATTGGCAGCTAATGTGGGTCTTGGGTATCGGCTATTGGCAGCTAATCCGGGCCGAAAATCACGTTGTTTGCAGGTCTTGGTGATTATGTTTGCAGGCCGCAACACCTAGGCGGCCGTTTCGGTCCTGGACGGTGGGCTCGACACCCTGATTCTGCCGCGGGTCAATGGGGCATCCATGCAACTGTTTCTCGAGGCGGTCGCTGCCCGGCATCCCCACGAGCGTAGTGTCATGGTACTCGACAGCGCTGGTTGGCATCAAAGCCGACCGCTCAGCTTGCCGACCAATCTATACTTGTTGCCGTTACCGCTCTATTCGCCCGAACTCAACCCGGTCGAACATCTATGGGATGAACTTCGGACAAACACCCGACATATCAAGAATGACTGAGTACTAGGTAGAAACCTGCACAAACCCTATCCACTTTATTGTGATGTCAAAGCGGCTTCCCTAATTCTTAATCAGGTTTTCGTGCCTTGCTCCCTAAACCCCACTACTACAAAGGAGTTCTTCAAATTGGTTCTTTTAAACCTTTAACGTTGCCCTAACCCGTTTAATTCCTTTTTCATAAGCATTAACATAACCATTAGCTGTTGAATTTATTCTATTTTTTTAATTTTTAATCGTTGGCATAGAAATAGCTTGAGGCTAAGTGTTATCAAAGGAAGAAAAATTTAAAAAACTAAGAGCCCCTTTTAAATTTTTGATAGCAACTTAATTCTAACTAACCGGACTAAAAATCATGAACACTCGTATTCATAAAATAGTGACCTACATCGCGTTGATTTTAATTTCAGCACTGCCTTTTTCCGTGGATGTGCTGGCAGATGCTGAAAAAAAACAGTCGGTTACATCATCTTCGAATGCCGATAAAAGTTCGTTAGCACTTAAACGCAAGGTGTTAAATGAAAAAAACCAGCAAATTGCCAGCGAAGCCAGAGATTCTGTATCGGGCACTCAACAAGCTCTTAGGGATTTAGAGAAAAACAATCCCAAAGCGGCGCGGGCAATATTGCAGGAGGTATCAAAAAAACTGACTACTATTTTGGCTAAAAATCCAGACCTGGAGTTAGTTTCTGCTGATATTGAAGCCGACATTTTTGATTTTGAAGGCGATGCCAACGCAATCAAAAAGGAAATTAAGCAAGCCGATGATTTGCTGGATACCGGAAAACTGCAAAGTGCTCGACAAATACTGTCAGGATTGGGGAGTGAAATGCGCATCACCACCCTCAGTATTCCGCTTAGCACCTTTCCTGTAGCTATTGAAAATGCGGTAGCTCTAATCGACGCAGGCAATACAACTGAAGCTGCGTCGGTTCTGGATGAAGTTTTAAATACTCTGGTTGAGCGTACCGAAATTATTCCTTTACCCATACTCCGTGCAGAAGCTCTATTAACCGAAGCCTCTAAAGTTGAACATAAAGAAGATATGTCCAAGGAAAAAAGCAGAGCTGAAGTCCTAAAGCTTGCTGATGCAGCAAAAGAAAAACTGAAAGTCGCTGAATTATTAGGATACGGTGGAAAAAAGGATTACAAGTTGCTTTACACAGCAGTGGATGAAATAAAAGAAACAATGCATTCCGAGAAATCGGCGGCAACATGGACAAAAGTTAAGCAGATATTGGCTGATTTAAGAAATAAAATCATACAACCTAAAAAATAAGAGTGATTTTCATGATAGGACTAGCGGGGGCATTTGAACAGAAACTTACGGTTTTGAAGCGAGTGTTTAACTTCGTGTAGTAAATTTACCGCCAAAATACCCCCTAAACATAATGAGTCTCAATCAAAACGTCGAGTAAAGAAAAAGTAGGTTTTCTTTACTGTTCTTTGAGGTAAGCATAATAAGTAATCGGGCGCATAATCTTTGGCAAAGAACTCAGTAAAATAATCAAAGTAAAAATATTTGTCATATTTACGGCTATATTTCCCATTATGGGTTTAATTTTCAAATTGAAAAGTTCTGGTATTAAAGCTCATTCCACAACGAAACCGTAAGTTTCTGTTCAAATGCCCCCGCTAGTCCAACTAGCTAACTTCGTCAAAACGCCCGGCCGCTACGGCTACGCGAGGGGTCGTCGTACACCGCTCCACTAGGTTACGCTTCCTGTACTCCTTCGACGGTAGCCATCGTAATGACCTCGCCATCGGTTAATTTGGGCTGTGGTGCGTTAACTACCTGTATGCAGAGACCAGC
Organism: Dehalococcoidia bacterium; assembly: GCA_028716085.1. GTDB lineage: Bacteria > Chloroflexota > Dehalococcoidia > GIF9 > UBA5629 > JAQUQM01. The sequence goes on from JAQUQM010000036.1 coordinate 20,031, forward strand.
GTTAGAAAACCGCTTACGGTGACAAATACTCGTAGATTTTTTCAATCCAATTTCTCTCGTCTTTAGGCATTTCAAAAGAGCGGGTTTTACGGCAACTGTCCATACGCTTGCCAAGTCTGTCTCGCCAGAGGTTGAAACCTTGCCGGACATCGTCCCACCCCGCCCTGGGATCGAGATTCGAGCCGAGAACTCCTACCACCTTGTCAACTGCTGCGAAGAGGCGCTCCCCTGTCTGCGAATCGGATATTTCCATTTCGCCAGAAAGCTCGCCTAGAAAGGGCCATTTCCCGCTACCGATGCCCCATAGCGTGGCTGCTTCCCATGCGTAAGGTGCGACCGCCATGACGTCCGCTAAAATTACTTCGGCCTTGGTCGCTTCCGTAATCGCCCCTCTGACACGCATTACATCGGGTCCGGGCTGGTAGACGATTTCAAAGTTGCCTTTTCGCATAGCGTCATAAAGAGTGCCCCAAGCCAAGGTAGCCAGCATTTTTTGATCCTTCAAATCCAGGGACGCTAACGATGAATGTTTTGATTTTCCCCATAAAGACACTGGGTCGATTATGACCTTGCTGTATTTTCGGCAGTCGGCATGAGTGTTCACGTAGACATACAAAGCCTCATTGCCTTTGCCTTCCTTCAGTTGGGAGTAATCCCCAAGAAAACCCGACTCGTCAACGCGACGGTATTGTTTGGCGCCGCAACCGGCAATAGATAGCGTGAGAAACAGACCAACCAACATCAAAAACGGCATTTTATAATGATTGATAAAGACCATAAAATATTCCTCCAAGCTGAGAATGAACTTATGCTCCCTTGTCTGACACGGGGTTTAGGGAGCAACGGAACGTAAAACCCGGTTAAGCGGGAGTTCCTCAAGTTATGACTGCTCACTAATCCCGCATCTATGCTGGCTATTGTTGCAAAAACCTGTTGCCATTCGTGATGCTATCGCAATACGTTTTTGCAACATCCTAACCCGCATTTTATGGTCACATTGCAACCATTGCGCAAAGGAGCGTTTGTGCAACGGGCTTCAGCGGCAAAGGAGCTACGAATCTAGGGTCCGGCGTATTCCACGGTCAGAGCGAAGAGCAACCTCATCGCTATTGGGGATGCTTAACTGGGTTTTACGTTCCGTTGCTCCCTAAACCCCAATACGCCCCGGGCGGCGTGGATCTGATAACTCCGAAAAAGACTTTACAATCCCATCCACCATGACTTTTCTCCACTGTTTTAAAAAGTGGAAGATTATCGCTTATAGTCAGGATGATTTTAATGCGTAACCCCTGACTTTCGCACCCTATTTTCTCGACATAAAAATATTAATTTTACTGGGGTTGCCTGATCGTCGAAAAACTTTCCCTTTACGCAACACTGGAAATAGGCCACCGCATATAAAAATTTGGGTATGATGAGCAATTGAACGGTCGTTACCGTCCTCTCGACCGGGCATTACCCTTATCCTGTACTGATTCGTCTTTCATCTGGCCACCCCTGTAACTAATCCGGATTTGTTCGCCTTGCGCAGGCACAGTGCTGAACAGGTTCCGGTCATGGCGGATAATA
>JAQUQM010000037.1 GCA_028716085.1 Dehalococcoidia bacterium
GCTACCTTACCGCCATTTCCAATGACTTTAACCGGCGCGGTTAGCACGTGCAGCTTGATTCCTTCTTCGATGGCGGCTGCGATTTCTTCTTCCTCAGCAGGCATATCTGCCTTTTCTCTGCGGTAGACGATATGGACTTCCTCAGCGCCCTTGCGCAGGGCAACCCTGGCCGCGTCGATGGCGGAGTTACCGCCGCCGACCACCGCGACCTTTTTACCGACTTTGATTTCCTTGCCCAGATTGATATTGCGCAGGAAGTCGATGGCATCATAGACGCCTTCGAGCTCCTCGCCCGGGATGCCCATCTTGTCGCCCTTATGTGCACCGATGCCGACGAATACCGCCTTGTAGCCCTCTTTGAACAGGGCGTTGATATCGTTGACCGGGGTATTCAGTTTAATCTCAATGCCGAGCTTCTTTATGTTTTCGATTTCCTTGTTGAGTACCGTCTTGGGCAGCCTGTACTCCGGGATGCCGACCGCCAGCATACCGCCTGCTACGGGCAGGGCCTCGAAGATGGTCACCTTGTAACCTTCTACAGCCAGATCCCAGGCGGTGGCCAGGCCGGCAGGACCTGCGCCGATGACTGCCACTTTCTCAGGTTTGGCAGCCTTGATTTGCGGTGTATATGAGAGGCCGTGCTCATAAGCATAGTCCGATGCATAGCGCTTGAGGTGCCTGATGGAGACCGGCTCGTCCACCTGTCCCCTGCGGCATTTCCTCTCACAGGGGTGCGGGCAAACGCGGCCGACTGACATCGGCAGCGGGAGCCTCTGCATAATAAGTTTATAAGCCTCTTCTGGTTTGTCGCTCTTGATCAGCGCTACATATCCGGGGACATCCAGTCCTACCGGGCATGTATGCTGGCAGGGTGCTCTGAACAGGGACTGGCACAGCGCCGCGGGACATTTCCCGTCGATGATGTGTGCCTCATATTCTTCTCTAAAGTGCCTGATTGTGGATACTGCGGGATTGGGGGCTGTCTGCCCCAGGCCGCAGATGGATGCTTTCTGGATCATCTCCGAGAGCTCTGAGATGGTGTTAAGATCTTCCAGCGTGCCTTTGCCGCTGGTGATCTTACTAAGCAGCGCTAGCAGCTTGGGTATGCCGGCTCGGCATGGTACGCACTTGCCGCAGGATTCATCACGGGTGAACTGCAAGAAGAACTTGGCGACGTCTACCATGCAGCTGTCTTCATCCATGACCACGAGGCCACCGGATCCCATGATAGCGCCCAGGGCTGTGACGGATTCGTAATCAACAGGAACATTGACATGCTCGATGGGGATGACACCTCCGGAGGGGCCGCCCATCTGCGTTGCCTTGTATTTTTTACCGTTGGGAATGCCACCGCCAATGTCGAAAACTATCTTGCCCAGGCTGGTTCCCAGCGGGACTTCCACCAGACCTACGTTATTCACTTTGCCTACGAGGCTGAAGGACTTGGTGCCCTTGCTCTTTTCGCTGCCCACTGCGGAGAACCAGTCAGCGCCCTCGCGGATGATGCGCGGTACGATTGACCATGTCTCAACATTATTGATGGCGGACGGCTTGCCGAAAAGGCCCTTGTTGGAGGGGAAGGGTGGCCTCTGCCGCGGCATGCCGCGCTTACCTTCGATTGAGATCAGCAGCGCTGTCTCCTCGCCGCAGACGAAAGCGCCTGCACCGGGGAAGATATCCAGGTTAAATTCAAAATCGGTCCCCATGATCTTTTCGCCCAGCAGGCCGTATTCGCGTGCCTGGTGGATGGCTGCGCTGAGTGTTTCGATAGCCAACGGGTACTCGGCACGTATGTAGGCGAAGCCCTGCTTTACATTGCCGACCGCATAAGCACCGAGGGCCATACCTTCGATGATCGAGTGAGGATTGCCCTCCAGTACGGCGCGGTTCATGTAGGCTCCGGGGTCACCCTCGTCGCCGTTGCAGACCAGGTATTTCACCGTGCCCGGCGAGCTCTTGAGGAAGCCCCACTTGGTGGCAGTGGGGAAGCCTGCGCCACCCCTGCCTTTGAGGCCGGCTTTTTTGACCTCTTCGATGACGTCATCCGGCTTCATTTTATAGAGCGCTTTACCCAGCGCTTCATAGCCGCCTCGGGCGATGTATTCCTCGATGTCCCAGGGATCGATAATGCCGTTGTTATGCAGGATGCGGAACTCCTGGTCGGCCAGGAAGTTGATCTTCAAGCGTTCAGGTATGGCCTTATTGGTGGTTGGATCGTGGTAGACCAGCCTTTCCACGATCTCGCCTTTCATGATATGTTTTTCGAAGATCTCATTGACATCTTCAGGTTTGACCCTGACATACAGGATGTCACCGGGATTCACGATCACAGTGGGACCCATTTCACAGGGGCCCAGGCAGCCTGTCCTGACGATGTTGACCTTGCTGTCAAGGCCTTTCTTCTTGATGAGCTCTTCAAACAGCTCGGTGACCTTGTCGCCGCCGGCTGCTGTGCAGCCCATGCCCCTGCACTGCTGGATGCAGATTTCCGGTGTGGACTTAAAATGGCTGAAATCCGCGTCGGCGCGAACTTTCAACTTGGGTGCGACTGATTTTTGTAGTTTTAATAGCTCTTGTAAAGAGGTTATCTTTGGCACTTCATTACCTCCTAATGGTACATACTCAGGATATCTTTCATCTGGCCGGGCTTGACCTTGCGGTGGATGTCATCGCCGATTGCTATTACCGGCGCCAGTCCGCAGCAGCCAAGGCAGCGGACAGTTTCAAGAGAGAATTTGCCGTCCGGTGTTATACCTTCAGGCTCGAGGCCATACTCTTTCTTCAGCACGTCGAGTATGTCCTGGCCGCCTTTCACATAACAGGCTGTTCCGAGGCAGACCTGGATAACATGTCTGCCTTTGGGCTGCATAGTGAAAAAGCTATAGAAAGTGACCACACCGTGCAACTCTGCCAGGGGAATCTTCAGGTCCCTCGAGATTGTTTTCAGCACGGTGGGTGGAAGGTAACCGACTATGCCCTGTGCCTGTTGTAAAACGCGGATAGGGGCTCCGGCCTGGCCTCCAGTATCATCGATGATTCCCTGGATACGCTGGAAAGCTTTGCCTGCAAAACCTCTTCCGATATCAGTGGTTGGTGCGGGAGCTGACTTCTGCTTTGCCATAAAAATCCTCCTAGCTCAGGCAATATAAATAAAAAAAGGAATAAAGTCTTGCGACCCTATTCCCAAAGATTAAAATACATTAATCCTAACCAAAACTTTATTCTATTATTTTTATTGATTGTAGTCAATTTAATTTACAACTTAGCCGTTTTTTCCAGTGATTTCAGTGAGCTGTCTATTCCCCTGCCGAAAAGCTTTAACTCTATCTGTTCGCTGTTTCCGTACTTCTTGTAAACCCTGCAGACTTCACAGATACTGGTATCGGTCCCCGTCTGTCCGTAATCATCCAGCTTGCAGTAGGTACCCTCGATTTGCCAGCAGGGAACAAACTGATATTTAGGAGCGGGACATTCCTCCCTTATTATCGCCGGGCAGTGGCACATATCCCAGCAGGGAGATTTACCGGTCCAGAAATTCCCGGTTTCGTCCGGTAAGGTATGTGCTGCTTTATTTAACCGTTCGATGATGTCGCGATAAATAGGAGTCACCTCCCGCGTCTTATATTGATACATTGGTTTGATACCGGGATTGGCTTTTAGATTTACCACTATATATTAAAGGTATAGTATGTGCCATCCGCCTCAGCGCTTAATCCGGATAATAATTTCGAATATGAAATAAGTTACGAGGTAATGCCGGCCTTATTTTATTTCGATCAATTGCTGTGGCATAACACAAAATACTTACGTATTTGTGCTGAAGAATGGATTGCTGCGCTTGAACAGTGTATCTATTAAAGATATAATCACGGTCAAATAGGGAGAAATGGTATGGACAGAATTCGTATTCTTCTGGCGGAGGACCATAAGGTAGTACGTGAAGGCACCCGGCGGTTGCTCGAATCTCAGGATGATTTCGACGTCGTCGGAGAGGCAAGCGACGGTGTGGAAGCTGTTGAACTGACCAAAAAACTTAAACCGGAAATCATAATTATGGATGTCTCCATGCCGAGGCTGAATGGCATTGAGGCAACCAAGCAGATTAAAGCCCTTTACTCCAATATAGCTGTCCTTGTGCTTACAGGGTACGATGATGATGAGTACGTCTTTGCTTTACTTGAGGCGGGGGCAGCCGGTTATTTGCTCAAGGAGTCCAGCGGGGAAGAATTGATCGAAGCCATCCGTCAGGTTATGACCGGCGAGCCTGTTCTACATCCCAAGATTATGAAAAAGGTATTAAACAGGTTAAGGTCGCCCGTGGAAGAGCAATCCGTGCAGGCGGCGGGCGAAGTTTTAAGCGACAGGGAGATGGAAGTACTCAGACTGGCTGCCAAAGGTGGGAGTAATATGGAGATTGCGGAAAGCCTGACACTGAGCGTAAGAACCGTGCAGACCCATTTACGCAGTATATTCAATAAACTTGGTGTAGGTTCAAGATCGGAGGCGATTGTATTCGGCCTGAAGAAAGGATGGCTGACCCTGGAAGAGCTTCCTTAAAGCCTTACACTAATTGTCCGAACCATTTGATAAAAACAATTTAATAAGCCGTGAACAATGAGGATTCCCTATAAAATCTGGACCCGATATCATTTCTGGGTCGTCTTAATTTTATTTTCTCTGGTAACTCTGCTGCTTTACCGGGATATTCTGTGGTCATCCGGATTAAGATCGGACGTTTTTCTTTTTAACCTCAGTCGTCATACCCTGGAAAGGAATCTGTTTTTACTCATAGCCCTGTATACGGGTTTTGTTTTCGGCATCCTGCCGACCCTTATCGTGATAGGTGCGTCATTGATTGTCATGATGCCGCAGGCAATATGGTATTCAGGCAATATCTCGGATGCTGTTCTGGAAGTTCTGCTGGTAACTATCGCCGGCCTGGCGTTTGCCAACTGGATACGTATAAAGGAAAAGGATGACCGGCGTTTTACAAAGGCCATGTCTGTCCTTGAAAATACCCAGGAGCAACTGCAGACACGTATCAGGGAAGCCAGGGCTAATGCCAGAAGGCTGGCCACGTTAAATACGATATCCAATGCCCTCAGCCAATACCTCGATCCGGCGAAAGTAATTGAAACTTCTGTGGAGATGGTAGGCGAGGTTATGGAAGTGGAGATTATCCTTGTTTATACAACGGAGCCGAGCCAGAACGAGCTGATATTAACTGCGTATGAAGGTATTTCTGCTGAATCTGCCGAAGAGTTAAATCATATCCAGATGGGGGAAGGTTTTAACGGCAAGGTTGCAGCTACCGGTGAGGTAATGCTGGTGCCCGATGCCTCCAATGATCCTAGGTTGACCAGACCTGCCGTTATCCGGAACAAGATACATCCGGAGCTGATAGTGCCTATGAAATCAAAAGGAGAAGTAATCGGCACCCTCTGCGTAGGCATGCGGCGCCCGCGCGTATTTCTCCCCGATGAAATCGATCTGCTCAGCACAATAGCAGGGCAGATAGCATCTGCATTGACCAACGCCAGGCTCTACGAGGAGGCTAAAAGAATTGCCGATCAGTTGTATAAATCGGCCAGGGATTACAGGAACCTTTTTGAGAATGCCCATGATGCCATCTGGTTTCATGGCCTTGACGGCAAAATACTGGCCGCCAACAAAGCTTCGCAGGAGTTGACCGGTTACCCGACCGACGAGTTTATCGGCAGGAATGTGCGGGAATTTATGGATGAGGAGATGCTCACGCTGGCAAAGGAAGTGAGACGGAAACTGCTGCTCGATGAGCCGTTCACACAGCCTTATGAACAGCACACAGTTACCAAAGACGGAGTTAGAAAAACCGTCATGGTGACATCGAGTGTGATGTTGATTGACGATCAGCCGGTTGGTTTCCAGCATATTGCGCGTGATGTAACGGAAGAGAGGAGGATGCAGAATAACCTTCGCTATTATTTGAACCAGATAACACGCGCCCAGGAAGAGGAAAGAAAAAGGATAGCCCGCGAATTGCACGATGATACAGCCCAGGCGCTGTTTGCCATTTCGCGGCACATGGATAATTTCGTCCGTGATAATGAAGGGCTATCGATGCAGCAGCGAAGTGCTCTGCAGGACATCCGGCAAAGGATCAGTGTTACATTACAGGGTATCAGGCGTTTCAGCCAGGATCTGAGGCCGTCGATCATTGACGATCTGGGAATGTTGCCCGCTGTAAAGTGGCTGGTGAAGCAGAAATCCGAGGAAAACGGAATTCATACCGAGTTAAAAATTAATGGAAAAGTACAGCGGCTGCTGCCTGAAATGGAACTGATACTCTTCAGGATTGTGCAGGAGGCGCTGAACAACATCGGTAAGCATGCCCGGGCAACACATGCAGAAGTATCCATTGATTTTAATACGTCGAAGGTGGATGTTTGGATCCGGGATAACGGCAAAGGTTTCGAGTTGCCCAGGACTGTAGGCGATCTATCCAGCACGGGGAAACTCGGTATTGTGGGCATGCAGGAACGCGTCTCATTATTGAACGGATCGCTGGATATAAAATCGGAGATTGGTGGGGGCAGCACGGTACACGTCACTGTACCACTAATAATATAATGTAAATCCTGGTTAAAGATTGTCGAGATAGTCCGAGACGTCTTCTTGCGAGAGTATTTTAGTGGATTTCCCGGTTACCGATTCTCCCAGATCGAGCGGCTGGTTGTTAAGTACGATGGCAATGGGTAACTGGCTGTCGAGCTTCCTGATCTTTTCCAGCTCTTCCACTTCATCCCCGGTAGGGAAATAGACTAATACTGCTTTGGGCTCGCTCAGTAAAAAGGCGTGCATAAGATCGCCGGAATTTTCTGCGGTAAAAACCTTGTATCCCTTGCTTTCCAGGCCGGCTACGACGCCTCTTTGATATTCGCTGTCCTTGCTGAAGATCAACAGGGTTCGCAGCAGGACATTCATCCTGGCAATTATGTGTTCCAGCTTGGCTTCACCTTCGTTATTGAATTTCTTCACGTAGGGAATGCCGTAATACATAATCTCTACGAGCTTATCCGTCTCTTTAAGAGGCACCGCGCCCATGGCTACGATGGGCTTTGATTTGTTCATACATGCCTGCAAGACCTCTTCGATCCCTCCCGGCAAATCTACATCGATGATGCAGGCGTCAATATCGTACTGGGTGATCTGTTTCAGGGCAGTTTCCTTGGACTCGGCTGGGTACAGGGCATAGTCAGAGTCCAGCAGCGCCCTTCCCAGCATGCTCATGAAGCCGGCGTTGTTATCTGCGATTACGATTTTAAATCCCATGTTTTCTCACCGGAGAGAGGCTCTATAATTATACCCGCTGTTTTTCAGATGCCCAGTTTGTATTTTACATTTATTATCGAACTGAATTCAAGATACATATTGTTCAGAGTATGATTCTAATCCAGTTAACACGGATAAGAATATAAACACTTGACTTCACCTGAAAATTGGCGTATTTTATATCTACGTTTCGGGTAGTAATACCTTTAATTAATGGAAGTGCAAAGGAGGTGAAAGCAGGTTCCTAAATCACACAGCAGTCAATTTATTTTATTTTCCAAAAAATAATTATTAATTAAGGAGGAGCCCCGGGAAGTGTTTAAAAACAAAGCTTTAGTCATCATGTCCGCTATGGTCCTCGCACTGGCAGTCATCGTGATGTCATGTGCACCCGCTGCACCAGCAGCACCTGCAGCACCGGCTGCACCGGCAGCGCCAGCAGCGCCAGCCGCACCGGCAGCACCTGCAGCACCGGCTGCACCGGCAGCGCCAGCAGCGCCAGCCGCACCGGCAAAAGAGTTGTCCTTTAAAGCCGAGACTTACACTAACGATGCAGAAGGTGTCAGCTTCCAGTATCCCAAGGGTTGGCTTGTGATCAGCCCTGTCGACAATCCCAAGAACCAGGTATTTCAGTTGAAATCCGAAGATTCCACCACTGCCAACGGCATGTCTTTCGACGTTCTGGCTGACGGCGATTTTGCCGCAGTCTGCAAGAAAGCCATTGAGGAAAGCCCCACCTATATCAAATACAAGGCCGTAGCCAACCAGGATAGCAGCTCAACAGCAAAACTGGCCGATGGTAAAACGGACGCTTATGTAGCGGAATTTTCCTCAGTCATCGCTATCTATGATGTTTATCTGTATTGCTTCGGCATTAAAAAGAACGGCAAAGTCATAGCCATGATCGGTAGCACTGTGGGCGGGAAGAAAGACAAAGACCTTATCAAGGAAATTGCCCAGACCCTCGCAGTGAAATAAGATCCCCTTTTTCCGTCTCAAAAAGGAAACCCTGCAATGCGCAGGGTTTCCTTTTTCTTTTATAGCTGGAATTAACTGTGATACAATTCGCCCGGGATATATAGGTTGTCTGACACTGCGATATGGAGGAAATGATGGCTGATAAGGGTTATGCAGTGGACCTGGAATGGGTGAGACAGCAATACCCGGATAAGTTTGCTGCTGAAAGCCAGATATTCAGCAAGATACATCCGGGCAGCAGGATATTTATCGGGACCGCTTGCGCCGAGCCGCAGTACCTGGTAAACGCGCTGGTAGCTTATGTAGAATCCAATCCCAAGGCATTTTTCGATGCCGAAGTACTTCAAGTGTGGACCCTCGGAGTAGCCGCCTATACGCAGGATAAATTCAAATCCAATTTCCGGCATAACTCCTTCTTTATCGGTGATAATACTCGTAATGCCGTTAACGCCGGACTGGCCGATTACACTCCTATCTTTTTATCTCAGGTGCCCGATCTTTTTAGAAGGGGGATAGTGCCAGTGGAAGTAGCGCTGATTCAGACGTCTCTGCCCGACCATCATGGATACGTGAGTCTCGGTGTCAGCGTGGATATCGTAAAAGCAGCAGTGGAGAGGGCCGGCCTGGTAATTGCCCAGGTGAACCGGCAGATGCCAAGGGTGCACGGCGACGGATTCATCCACATCGATAAGATCGATTATATCGTGCTCCACGATGAACCTGTTCTCGAGTTTAATACGCCGGTAGACGATGAAATAGCTCAGCGTATCGGGAATTATGTATCGCGGTTGGTACAGGATGGTGATACCATACAGGTAGGATACGGCAGCCGGCTTAATTCGCTATTGAGCAGCCTCAAGGGGAAGAAGAACCTGGGTGTTCATACCGAGCTGATGTCGGACGGGATTGCTGAACTGATGAAACTGGGAGTGATTGATAATTCGAGGAAAAACAGAGATCGCGGTAAGACCGTGGCAACATTTTGCATGGGTAAGAAAGAGACGTATGAATTTATTGACGATAACCCTTCCATTGAGTTCAGGACTATCGAATATACCAATGATCCGCTGGTAATCTCTCAACATGAGAACATGGTGGCGATTAACAGCGCACTCGAAATCGACCTTACCGGCCAGGCTACTTCTGAAACTATCGGCAAAACCTTTTACAGCGGCATTGGCGGGCAGGCGGACTTCATGCGCGGGGCTATCATGGCGCGCTATGGTAAAACCATACTCACCATGCAATCTACGGCTCTCGATGACACGGTCTCGAGGATAGTGCCCTTCCTGCAAGAGGGCTCGGGTGTCTCCATGATACGGGGGGACATCCATTATGTTGTCACTGAATACGGTATTGCGTACTTACACGGGAAAAATATCCGCGAACGTGCTATGGAGCTGATTGCCATTGCTCATCCCAAGTTCCGGCCCTGGTTAATTGAAGAAGCAAAGAAGCTCAACCTTATATATAAAGACCAGGCTTTCGTACCTGGAAAAAGGGGCGAATATCCTGAAACACTGGAGACTTATAAAACCACTAAAACAGGGCTGCAATTGTTATTGCGCCCGGTTAAGATAAGCGATGAGCCGTTGCTGAAAGATTTCTTTTATGCGCTTTCGGATACCAGCATGTACCGAAGATTTATTTCAAGCCGCAAAGATATGCCTCACGAAAGGTTGCAGGAGTTTGTTATCATAGACTATACGCAGGAAATGGTGATACTGGCAACAATTGGGAAGGAAGATAAAGAAGAGGTGGTTGGTGTCGGCCAGTATGGCATCGGAACAGATATGCACAGCGCAGAAGTAGCCTTTGCGGTTAGAGATAGTTATCAGAAAATGGGAATCGGGACGGAGATGTTGAATTATTTGATTTACCTTGGTAAAAGAAATGGATTACTGGCCTTTACAGCGGAGGTGTTATTCGATAATAGACCCATGCTATCGATTTTTGAAAAAGCGGGATTTGCCATTTATGCTAGCAGCTCCGGAACGTATGAGTTGAGAATGGCTTTATAAGCAAAAATATCCTTATTGAGTGATCAAGGAGGTGATTATCTTGGAAATATCATTCTGGCGGGACCTGGTCATAGTCGTCTGGGGTTTGGTAGGAACACTGGCGTTGATTTTTATTTCCATCATAGCTTTCCTGTTTTATAAAAGGACAATATCACTGCTCGAATCTGCGGATGTTGTTGTATCCAGAGTAGGTGAAATCGTGGATTATGCTGATAAAGAGGTTATCAGGCCGGTTGTCCAGTTCGGCACTATGGTGCAGGGCATCGTTCAGGGCATGGAGTTTATCAGCAACATATTTAAGAAGAAGGAGGCTGGAGATGAATAAGGATTCCGGTGCCGGGTTTTTTGCAGGTTTAATTATGGGAGCAGTCATAGGAGTGGCCCTGGGCTTTCTCTATGCCCCCCAATCCGGGCCCGAGACCAGGAAAATGGTGAAAGAGAAAGCCGCATCTGTTAAGGACGCCGCCTCCAGGCAAATCAGCAGGATTAAGGAGAAAATGCAGAGTACATTAGCGACCGATGAGGAATAAGCAAGTATTCGGTATAATGTTTGAAAACAGGATTTCTCAGATATAAATAAAGCGCCCTCGATGTACCATTAATTAAGTAGGGAGGCATTTAAATTGACGACTGAAAGCAGCCCGTTCAACAAATACTGGCGTCCCGTCCTGATCCTGGCTGTCATTGCACTGGTGGTCTGGCTGGTGGCCATTTCCAGCGCAGTATTGGTTCCATTCCTTATCGGGATACTGATTGCCTATCTGTTAATGCCGCTGATCCGTTGGATGGAAGACACACTGCCTCCCAAAGGCAAGGTGCAGAAATGGAAACGAATCATATCGATAGTCATAGTTTTCGTTGTGTTCCTGGCGGTTATCGTTCTTTTCATGGTCTATATAGGATCTGCCGTAATTGCGGCTTCCGGCGTTCTGGTTGATAAGGCTCCCGAGTTTATCTCTAAAAGCATGGATCAACTAAACGAGTGGTTCAGGATTTTCAGGGGTGGCCTGCCACAGGAAATAGTGGAACGCCTGGACTCCGCGATAGCGAATCTGGGACCTACTGCAGGCAAGTTCGTGCAGGATTTTGTGGTGGGCAGCATGGCGGTTATCCCGGCCAGCATGCCTACCCTCATGGGATTTTTCATCCTTCCCTTCTTCCTGTTCTTTATAATTAATGATTACGAATCCTTTAAAAAATATTTCTACGAATTTCTTCCGGTAAATGCCGCCCGGCACACCGGCAATATACTGGGCATTATCGGCAATGTGATGGGCCGCTATATACGTTCGCAGATCATTCTCGGGCTGATAGTGGGTACCATTGTTTTCCTAGGCCTCTGGATATTAGGTATTGAATACGCTCCTGCACTGGGTGCGGTGACGGCTGTAACCCAGTTCATACCCATTGTGGGGCCTTTTATCTCGGGAATAATCATCCTTATTATCACACTTGCTTTGCAGCCGGATAAAGTACTCTGGGTTCTCCTGGTGATTATCATAGCCCAGATTTTGCTCAATACCATCTTCCTCAACTGGATACAGGGCAAGTACATGCAGATTCATCCTGCCATAGTAATGGTTTTGCTCGTTGTGGGCGGGTATATAGGCGGGTTCTGGGGAATGATCCTGGCACTGCCTGTAGCCGCTACGGCATGGGAGATATTCATGTACTTCCGAAACGAGCAGCAGGCTGACAAAATTCAGCCCTGATTTGACACTGCAAGTTCATTATTGTATTATTTCCGTTTGGTGTACTATGCCCGGAATATCCGGTTATCTATATATCTAAAAGTTCGATAGTGATTTATTCACATTAAGGTCATTACCTTGTTCGTAGCCGGTTGCAATACACCCAATTCTAATAGAAATAAATATAAGGAGGATCAGTAAGGCACAATATGGCAGACGCACCAGAACAGAAAAAAGTTATCACCTCCATGATGGAGGAAACCCGTAAGTTCCCCCCAACCAAGGAGTTCTCCCAGAATGCTTACATCAAAAGCATGGCGGAGTACAAAAAAATCTACAAGCGCAGCATGGAGGATATGGAAGGGTTCTGGGCCGAACAGGCTGAACAGATAGTGTGGTACAAGAAATGGGACAAGGTTCTCATCAACGATTTCAAAAACGCCAAGCACGAATGGTTCGTAGGCGGCAAACTCAATGTCTCGGCTAACTGCCTCGACAAGCACCTCACCACCTGGAGGAAGAACAAGGCTGCCATCATCTGGGAAGGCGATATTGGAGATTCCAGGACTTATACTTACGAACAACTGTGGTATGAAGTCAACAAATTCGCCAACGTCCTCAAAAAGCATGGCGTCAAGAAGGGCGACCGCGTATCTATCTACCTCCCCATGATCCCCGAACTGGCGATTGCCATGATCGCCTGCACTAGGATAGGCGCCATTCACAGCATCGTTTTCGGCGGTTTCAGCGCCGACGCGCTCAAAGACAGGATGCTTGACTGTGAGTCCTCGCTGCTCATCTGCGCGGACGGATACTATCGCGGCGGCAAGGTCGTCAACAGCAAGGCCAATGCCGACCAGGCGTTGCAGTCCACCCCGCTGGTCAAGAAGGTCATCGTAGTCAAACGGGCCAACAACAATGCTCCCATGGTGGCTGGCCGGGATGTTTCCTGGGAGGAAGAGATGGCCGCTGATGATGTTAAGAAACCCTGCGAGCCCGAGAAAATGGATGCAGAAGATCCCCTGTTCATCCTTTACACCAGCGGCAGCACCGGCAAGCCCAAGGGCGTGCTGCACACCACCGCAGGATATCTTCTCTATTGCATGACTACCTTCAAATGGATCTTTGACTATAAAGACGAAGACACCTTCTGGTGCACCGCCGATATCGGCTGGGTTACCGGTCACAGCTACATCGTTTATGGACCCCTGGCACAGGGCGCTACCAGCCTTATGTTCGAAGGTGTTCCCAACTATCCCAAGCCCGACAGGTTCTGGGACATAATCGAAAAATACAAAGTTAATATACTCTATACCGCCCCTACAGCCATCCGCGCCATCATGAAAGAGGGCGATGACTGGCCCAAGAAGCATGACCTCAGTTCCCTCAGGCTGCTTGGCACGGTCGGCGAGCCGATCAATCCCGAAGCCTGGATGTGGTATCACACCGTTATCGGCGCAGGCAAATGCCCCATCGTTGATACATGGTGGCAGACCGAGACCGGCGGCATCCTGATCACTCCGCTGCCCGGCGCCTGGGCTACCAAGCCCGGCTCGGCTACACTGCCCTTCCCGGGCGTGGCAGCCAAAGTTATCAGAGAGGACCGCTCACAGGCCGGAGTTAATGAAGGCGGCTCACTGATTATCGAAAAACCGTGGCCCGGCCTTATGCGCAGGGTCTATGGCGATCCCGAGAGGTTCAAGAACACCTACTTCGTACAGAATCCCGGCGTATACACCACCGGCGACGGCGCCAGGGTTGACGAAGACGGTTACTTCTGGCTGATGGGTCGCATCGACGACGTTATCAATGTATCCGGTCACAGGATTGGTACTGCTGAAGTCGAGAGCGCCCTTGTTTCCCATCCCAAGGTTGCCGAGGCCGCCGTTGTAGGTATGCCTCACGACATCAAGGGCCAGGGCATCTATGCCTATGTAACCCTGAAAACCGGCCAGCAGAAATCGGATGATCTCAAGAAAGAGCTGGTAGCCCATGTCCGCAAGGAGATAGGCCCCATCGCTACACCGGATAAAATCCAGTGGGCCGACGGCCTGCCCAAGACACGCTCCGGCAAGATCATGCGCAGGATTCTGACCAAGATCGCTGCCAATGATGTGTCCAACCTGGGTGACACCACTACACTAGCCGATCCCTCTGTTGTGGACGACCTGGTCAAGAACAGGGTCTGATAGAAATGATGAAACGGCGCTGCGCACAAAGCAGCGCCGTTTTTTTATCCCTGCATTGGTTACATCGTTATAATGATTTTTCAGGAGGAGAGTGAATCTAATGGCTGAAGACACCAAGTTATTCGGCATGAAGGCTGAGAGCGGCAGATGGCTTTTCGTTCTAATGGGATTTGTAATTAACATCTGCCTGGGCAGTGTTTATGCATATAGCGTATTTAAAAAACCCGTCCAGGAAATGTTTAAAGCGGGATCTACCGAGGGCAATTTGCCCTTCATGTTGTTCCTCGCTTCCTTTGCCCTGCTTATGTTGTTTGGCGGACGTGTATTGGATAAAATCGGCCCGCGCAAGCTTGGCATAATCGGTGGTATACTCGTCGGTCTCGGTTGGATCCTGGCCGGGATTCTGCCCAATGTTATACCCAGCATCTGGACCGTGGTAATTACCTACGGTATTATTGGCGGCGCAGGTGTCGGCCTGGCCTACGGCGGACCTCTCGCCGTTGCGACCAGGTGGTTTCCCGATAAAAAAGGATTGGCGGTCGGCCTTACATTGGCCGGTTTCGGCGGCTCTCCTTTTATCAGCGCCAATGTGGCAAGCGCATTGATCAAATCCGACGGACCGCTTTCGACATTACTCTTCATGGGCATTGCGTTTCTAATCATAGTTGTTCTACTTTCAATCCCTATGAAATTCCCCGTACCGGGATGGAAGCCTGCCGGATGGCAGCCAACAGCAGCGGCAGTAGCTTCTGCGGTTGACCTAGATACATCGTCTATGATCAAGACTCCCACATTCTGGGGACTTTTCCTGGCTTATACCATCGGCTGTGTTGCCGGACTCGGAGCAATAGGCATATCGAGTCCGGTGGGACAGGAGGTAGTCAAGCTGGATGCGGCGACAGCTGCGGTACTGGTGGGTGTATTTGCCATCTTCAACGGCGCAGGGCGTCCGATTTTCGGTTGGCTCACAGACAGGATCACTCCCCGCTGGTCCGCCTGTATCAACCTGGCTATCATCGTGGTAGCTTCCCTCGTTATGCTTCAGGCTACTGCAGGTGCTACAGTCCTGTATTCGATATGTTTCTGCCTGCTGTGGATGTGCCTGGGTGGCTGGCTGGCCATCGCCCCGACTTCGACGACAACGTTCTTTGGCTCCAAAAACTATTCCAGGAACTATGGCGTGGTTTTCCTTGCCTATGGTATCGGCGCTATTATCGGCGGCCTGGTATCAGGTCAATCCAAGGACCTTTTCGGGAATTACGACATATCCTTTATAATTACGTCTGTGCTCGGCGTCATTGCCATCCTGTTAGCCATTTTTATGCTCAAACCGGTGAAAAAAGCCGGATAGAGCCAGTTTTGGAAAATCATAAGAAGGCCGGCGCACAAACCGGCCTTCTTCATTTATGCCGTCAAGTACACACGTGCTAAAATAGTATAGATTTACTGCCGAAAGACACAAATATGAGCCTTGATAATATCGTCATCAGCGGAGCCCGCGAGCACAATTTAAAAAATATCGATGTATCCATACCGCGCGACAAGCTGGTTGTCATCACCGGCGTCTCCGGTTCGGGTAAAAGCTCGCTGGCTTTCGACACCATTTATGCCGAGGGGCAGAGGCGTTACATCGAATCCCTCTCTGCTTATGCACGGCAGTTCCTGGGCCGCATGGATAAGCCGGATGTGGATTACATCGAAGGCCTGAGCCCGGCCATATCCATCGACCAGAAAGGCCCTTCCCGCAACCCCCGTTCCATCGTGGGGACGGTCACCGAAGTATATGATTACCTGAGGCTGCTCTTTGCGCGCGTGGGACGTCCTCATTGCCCGCAATGCGGCAGGGAGATTTCCAGGCAGACCGTTCAGCAGATCGTGGATGCGGTGCTCAATATCCAGCCCGGCACACGTATCATGATCCTGGCGCCCCTGATCAAGGACAGGAAGGGTGAGCACCTGCAGATATTCGACGACCTGCGCAAGGCTGGCTTCGTGCGCGCCAGGATTGACGGCTATATCAGGGACCTCTCCGAGGACATACAGCTCGATAAAAATAAAAAACATAATGTGGAAGCGGTTGTCGACCGCATTGTCACGGGTGACGCCGAGAACACGGCGAGGATAGCGGACTCGGTGGAGACAGCCCTCAAGCTGGGAGGCGGCGTGGTGCTTATTTCCATCATAGACGGTGAGGAATTGCTTTTCTCGGAGCATTTTGCCTGCGTGTACTGCGGCATCAGCCTGGGCGAGATCGCTCCTCGCAGCTTCAGCTTCAATAGCCCTCACGGCGCCTGCCCCGCCTGTACAGGTCTTGGCATCAAGCTTGAGATCGACCCCGACCTGGTTATTCCCGATAAAGAACTGAGCATAGCCGAGGGCGCCATCAAACCTTGGGCGACCTATTCGTGGTATCTCAGCCAGCTTGAGGAAATGGCCTCCAGCTATAGTTTTTCCCTGCATTCTCCCGTGAAAAAGCTGACCCGTGAGCAGTTGAACCTGGTACTTTACGGTGAAAACCCTGATAAGCACAGGTACCGCTACCGCTTCGGCAAGGTCCGCGAATACCCTGTGGGGTTCGAGGGCGTTATACCCAACCTGGAAAGGCTTTATCGCGAGACGGAGTCGGCCGCCCGGCGCGTGGAAATTGAAAGGTACATGTCTTCCTCACAGTGCGTGGTCTGCCAGGGAAAAAGGCTTAAGCCCGAAGCGCTGGCTGTCAGCATCGATGGAAAAAACATCATGGATGCCACCGCCATGTCGGCCCTGCAGGCCCTGGCATGGATTCAATCCATCATGGGCCAGCGCGAAGGCAAACCCATTCTAACGCCCAACGAATGTACAATCGCACAGCAGATAGTCAAGGAGATCGGTGCCAGGCTGGGCTTCTTAAGGGATATAGGGCTGGGCTATTTAACGCTTGACCGTGCTTCCGCCACGCTCAGCGGCGGTGAGACGCAGAGGATCAGGCTGGCCACCATGATCGGCAGTGGGCTCATGGGTGTGCTGTATATCTGCGATGAGCCGACTATAGGATTGCATCCCGCCGATATCCACAGGCTGATCAACACGCTGCAGAAGCTGCGCGACCTGGGCAACACCGTGATCAGCGTGGAGCACGATGAAGCCATGATGCGCGCAGCGGATTACATAGTGGACCTGGGTCCCGGCGCCGGCGAGCATGGTGGCAAAGTCGTGGTTACCGGAACGATCAGAGATGTGATGAGGTGCAGGGAATCCACAACGGGGCAGTACTTGAGCAAGGCCAGGCAGATTCCCCTGCCTTCCAAACGCAGGCCGGGATCGGGCAAATACCTTGTGATCAAGGGTGCCCGGGAGAACAATCTGAAAGACATCAAGGTGAAGATACCGCTGGGCAAGCTTGTGTGCATCAGCGGCGTTTCCGGCAGCGGCAAGAGCACGCTGATGAACGATGTGCTGTATAAAAAGCTGGCCCAGGTTTTCTACAAATCAAGGGAAAAGCCGGGCAAGTGCAACGAGATCACCGGTATCGAGAATATCGACAAGGTCATTAATATCGACCAGTCTCCCATCGGGCGTACCCCGCGCAGCAATCCCGCCACCTACACAGGCTCCTTCACGCCTATACGCGAGCTCTTTGCCTCCGTTCCCGAAGCGCGGGTACGTGGCTACACTCCCGGCAGGTTCTCCTTTAATGTCCGCGGAGGCAGGTGCGAAGCCTGCCAGGGCGAAGGGTATATACAGATTGAGATGCAGTTTCTTCCGGATGTCACGGTTCCCTGCGAAGTGTGTAAGGGTAAGCGCTACAACCGTGAAGCGCTGGAGATCCATTTTAAAGGCAAGACCATTGCGGATGTACTGGATATGACTATCGATGAAGCTGTGGCGCTCTTCGAGCACTTCCCCAAGGTCAGGAACAAGCTGGGGACGCTGCGGGATGTTGGATTGGGCTATATACGGCTGGGGCAGCCGGCGCCCACGCTGTCAGGCGGCGAAGCCCAGCGCGTCAAGCTTGCCACAGAGCTGTCGCGCCGGTCCACGGGCAAGACCATGTACATACTGGATGAGCCTACCACGGGGCTTTCCTTTGCCGATATCGATTGCCTGTTGCGCGTGCTGCAGCGCCTTGTCGATGCCGGCAATACCGTGGTTATCATCGAACACCACCTGGACGTGATCAAGAATGCAGATTATATCATCGACCTTGGGCCGGGGGCAGGCGAGGAGGGCGGTTACCTGATAGCAACCGGGACACCTGAGGAAGTGGCGAAGATCGAGGAATCGGCTACCGGCCGTTACCTGCGTGAGGTGCTGGAAGAGAAGGGACTGGCCGGGGTGGGGAAAGCATAGTTGTAGCGGCAACTGACTGCATTGTAGATACAGCGTAGATATAGTAATATTTGTTACATTGTGCAGAGGCAGTAACCGTTTACGTAAATATTGGAAGGAGGCAGTTGCATGTTCGGCAAGGGCAAGATTAGCATCACGGTTGCAAAAACCAGATTCACTCCCGGCGATACCATTTCAGGCGGCATAACATTGACCTTGAAGAAGCCCGTGAAGGCAAATGAAGCCAGCATATCCCTGATCTGCGAGCAAACTGTGACTCGACCGGGGAATATAGTAAACGGTAAACGTATGTCGAGCACCACAGACCATAATCGAGTTTATGACTTCAAACAGAAGCTGGACGGCGAGAAAGAATATGGCCAGCAGCAATCGTACCAATTTGAGCTGACGGTACCTGCCGATGCATTGAACATGAGCCCTCAGATACCAGGGATGGGGAGCGGCGCCGGTGAATTACTAAATGTATTGCAGACTGCCTCGGCCATATTTAATGTGGGATCGGTTCAAAGCACAAAATGGTACTTGCAGGCCAAGCTTGATATCCCAGGGGGATTTGACGTTACGGAGAAGACCGACATATCAATTGCGTAAATCGAAGCTAAATTCGGAGAGAATCTACTTATTATTCAGGAATCAGCAGTTCTACGGCATTGGAGGGGATTTCAAACTTTTTTCCTGCTACGGTTAGTTGATACTGTGCCTTGACATACTCCGTGTTAAAAACACGCTCAGATAATCGCTCTCCTTCGCACACTGTTGAGTATGAAATCGACGATTTCCTCAGGAAGTATTTCATTTTGCGGCTCCCTGGTAAGAAATATTCGAACGCAGATCGTACCAATCAGCATTTCTATCGCAAGCTGACGGTTAAAAGCGTCGGATATTTCCCCTCTTTTCGCAGCGCGGTCGAATATCTTACTTATTTTGGTAAATCTGCCGCGCCAGAAGATATCACGCGCAGCAATAACTTCCGGGTCATTGGCGCGGAAAGCGCTGATTTGAATTATGGTAGCAATTACTGGATTCTCCAGGAAGGCAATGATCTCATCAAGCAATTGCAGCAGGTCGGACCGTAAAGATCCCGTATTGGGTATTCTGACCCCTGTTTCTGCGCGCGCGAGCAAAGCCCTGGCCATTAATATCTCCTTTGTCTTCCACCGCCGATAAAGCGAACTCTCGTTCACCCCGGCTGCCTCTGCAATTTGGCGCATACTTATGTCTGAATGGTCTTGCTCTAGAACAAGATCTATCGCGGCCTTGTATACTGCTTCCTGTATCCTCGAACTCCGCCCCCCCGGCCTGCTCATGCGCGGTTTGCCGTTTAGCAGTTCCCCACCCACTATTTCATGATTAAATTTCCTTTTCTTTGGCATCTCCATCAGTATAAATGAATTTGTCTACTAATGCAATATAATTTGCATTAGTAGACTGCTATGCAGTATTATTAAAGCAATTACTATTGCTTTAGTGGAGAATAATCTGCAGGGATGAAATTATGAAAAAAAGAATGATTGTTGATGTACAAAATCACGTTGTGCCGCTTGAAGTATTGGGGCCTGCCATTAATAGTGGAATATTGGATGGATCATCCGGTTTTATTGCAGTCAGGTGGCGCGGCATATCATGGGTAACTGCGCAGGATTCTGTTGATGTTGACAGGCATATCCAAGTGTGCCTTGAAGCAGGCCTGACCCATATAATGCTTCATATGGGGATGCTTATCACCTTGGTCAACGAGCTTAGCGGAATGTCGACGATTGATGTGGCTAAAGCTCACAATGATTGCATGGCCCAAATCCGCGATAAATATCCGAATAATGTCTTTCCGTATGGGATGTTGAAGCCCCATGACGGTAAATGTGCAATTAAAGAGGCAGAACGCTGTATAAATGAGCTTCATTTCAAGGCACTTGCGATTGATACAAGTTATGGGACCACCGACCATGTTTTTAATCATGTTCCTGAAACGTACGAATTCTGGGAATATGTCAATGATAAGAATATACCAGTTTATATGCACCCAGCATTTCTTTGTTACGGTTGGGAATGGATGGACCGCTACAAGTTCGAAGAGACTGTTGGAAGGCCTGCCGAAACCGCATTAAGTGTGTCTTTAATGATTATGTCAGGACTATTCGATCGTTTTCCAGATCTCAGAATTATACTCGCACATATGGGTGGAGGATTTACCATGTGCTTACCTAGATTGAGATTCGGCCATAGGCTGGGATATGACGGCTTTTTAGAGTATCAGAAGGCAAAGAACAAGAAAGATCCCATTGAGTATGTTAGGAACAATCTCTGGGTGGATACTATGGGATTTGATCCTGCCGGCATTAAACATGCCATCGAATTGTACGGGATAGACCATGTGCTTCTGGGGACGGATTACGGGCCGGTGCCTATAAGCCCCAGAGAGCATATCGATATCGTGTGTAATGACCTGGGTCTTGCCGAAGAAGATCAGGATAAAATATTGGGACTTAATGCTAAAAAGCTATT
>JAQUQM010000038.1 GCA_028716085.1 Dehalococcoidia bacterium
TATGCAAAAGGGCAAGGACATAAAGCTCATTCTTCGCTATGCGACCCGTGAGATCATGGGGGTCATAATCATGGGTGTGGCACTGTTCTGGGCAGCCGGGCAAATTAATTGGTGGCCTGCCTGGGCTGCTATAGCCGTAATGCTTGCCTGGATTACGGCGACTTTCATAGTTATCCTGCGCTTCAACCCCAGTTTGTTATCCGAGCGGTTGGGGCCTCGCAAGGGGGCTAAGCGCTGGGACACAGCTATCCTGAGCATTATTGGAATTGTGCAATTGGTACGATATATCATCGCCGGGCTTGATCAGCGTTACGGCTGGACGGGAGGTTTTCCTTTAGCTGCACAAATTGCTGCGCTGGCCGTGTGTATCCTGGGCTATACCCTGGTCGTTTGGGCTACAGCCTCCAACGCATTCTTCTCACAGATCGTGCGTATACAGTCCGAGCGTGATCATAAGGTTTCTACAGGTGGCCCATACCACTATGTGCGTCATCCGGCTTACGCCGGTGCGATTCTGTATGAATTGGCCGTGCCGGTTCTGCTCGCTTCCTGGTGGGCTTTAATAGCTAGCGGATTAACCGTAATCCTGCTCGTCCTTCGCACAATTCTAGAAGACCGCACCTTACAGGCAGAACTGACCGGCTATGCTGAGTATGCCCGTCAGGTGCGTTATCGTCTCTTCCCGGGTATCTGGTGACAACGCGGCTATGCGTGGCAGGCAGTACATTAATTAGCCTTTCCCTCTGGTTGGAGTGAGTTATGCGGTAGCTGTCCTACCATACTCCATCCTTAGCGTCACCTTTTCTCTTTTCGATTCCTACCTTGCATTGCCGCTCCCCGTGACACTCCCGCTGAAACAGACATATACATAACACATCAAGGAAGGACTTTAACAGGGCAAGGTAGGTTTCAAGTGGTGGGCGATACTGGATTTGAACCAGTGACCCCCTGTGTGTAAGCACTCAGTCACCACTATTGAAGCACAAGCAAACCAATCTCAGGCTTCCGCGTGCTGCCGCTCGCCCGACGCTGGAATCGCTGATGGCAGCATTTTAGTGTATATGAATAGTAGCGGCTGTTTTAGTAGCAGTTCTAACTTAAGAGTAGTATACTTATCGGAAGGGCAGGCCGTGTAAATGAGAGATTAAGTGAAAATCTCTAAGGAGGATCTTGTGACAGCACCGGAAAAAGAATCCAAAGCGGAACTACAAAAAGATCAGATAATTGTCGTAGAGGGTGGCGGTCCAACAAAACCGGAAAAAGCAAGCAGTTTCAGGATTTGCGGTTGTTTCCATCGAGAATTGTACGTATGTTTTTGTGCTTTGCAAGAAGTATACGAACGTCGTTGGTGTGCTTGCGACAAAACCAACTTCTTGCATATCTGGGGTCATTAATGTAGATCAAGAAAAATGAAACATTCCAAATAAATTTCAAGGATATACGGGACAAGCAAGAAGATTATGCCTTTATTCTATAATTGATACTGCCTGATACATCTGTGATACAGATGAAGTTGACCTTTATGCTTTGCAAGGGAATATCCTTCGGAAGTATTTTGATATTTTCTTATCACCAACAATAATTGTCTGAGTACCTCTCTGAATTATTTGGGGGAATCTACTAATTTACTAATTATTAACTGAACAATAATGTTATGATTTGGACAAAATATAACCACATTTTCAAATCAGAAAAGTAGGGGATATTACTTTTCAATAGTCTGACCAATACATTCCTGAATCTTGGGGAAAATGTTTTTAATAAGATTGTTAAGATCAAAAATGATGCAAATAGCTATCCATTTAATGATGATCTGAAGATAAAGAATATTTTGATAGATATGGGTGTTATATGTGATGGGGTCGATGATGATATCAGAAATAGACTTAAATTAATCTCTGCATTAGACAAGTATAATCGAGATTGTTCGAATTTGACAATCATTCCAACCCTGGATTGTAACTTCCGTTGTACATATTGTTACGAAAAAGATCGGATTAAACCAGTTTATATGACCGATGAAACGGAGAATGCACTTATTGAATTTATTGAACAGAAGTCTAAAGGTGGTAAGGAATTAAGAATTCAATGGTTCGGTGGTGAGCCGTTGCTGGCTTACGAACGAATTGTAAGCATTTCGAGGAAAATAAATAAGCTGAACATCAATTATGAATCTGCCATAATAACCAATGGTTATTTACTGAATTTAGAGAAAATAGAGCTTCTGAAAGAGTTAAAGATAGATAAAATTCAAATAACCATTGATGGGATGGAGGAAACGCATAACAAAAGGAGACCCCATTTAAGAGACCACAAAACCTATAACACAATATTGAATAATATTGAAACTCTCTTTGATTACACTAAATCGAATAATATTAACATAAAGCTCGATATAAGAATTAACGTTGACAATCAAAATAAAAAGGAATATTCGCAATCATACAAAGAGTTGAAACTACGATTCCCACTTGCAATCGTTTATCCAGGCATTGTAAAGAATGACGCTTTAACAACGGATAGATGCAACAATTTATCGTGTGCTTTTAGCCGAAAAGATACTTCAGAATTTTACCTTGAGCAATATAATACTTCTGCAGAAGTTGGACTAGATTACTACCCAACCTGGTATGGAATTGCAGGTTGTACCGCCACCAGGTTTAATGACTTTGTTGTTGGTCCGCAAGGAGAAATATATGCATGTTGGCATAATGTGGGTGACGATAAAATGATTATGGGAAATATTCACAATGGAGAAGTAATTAGCAATCATATATTATTTACACGGTTTCTAGAAGGCATTGATCCCTTTGAGAATGATAAGTGTAAAAATTGTTTTTATTTGCCAATATGCGGTGGTGGTTGCCCTTATGACCGAATATTAAATAAGTATTATGGGCAACATATTGAGACTTGCACAATGCATAAAGGGAAAAAGACTCTTGAAAAGATGTTGGAAATTCATTATGAAATGAAGTTAAAACATAAACCTGAAAATATTGGAAATATCACTATTTAAACAGTTGTAAAACCTCAACGCAGATACCAAAGACTAATGCCCTGATCCGCTTAGCCACAGGTGGATAAGTCACAGGGTTTGATATGCCGATACTAATGTAGTATCGTAACTACACCCGCAGTAGCACTGAGCCCAGACTCCTTGCAACTGCCTCCGATGTCTAAGGTCACCCCTGGACTTAGTTCAACGGTTTTTCAGCGGCAAAGCAGCGTCACAAACTTGCTCATGCATCGTAGCACCAGTCTGAACGACTGAGGGCTGATATCAAAACAATGAGGAGATAACAAATCCGCGCTCGTGATCTGGCCGATTATTCTTTCTTATTATTGTTGCCATGATTTAGGCCACCCCTACCTATAACAGCGCCCTGGTATATGTTTAAGGACGAGAGGGCCAATCGCAATGTCGAGGCAAGACACCCGCTAGGCTAAACCGAGAACGGGTCAGTGGAACACTTTTAAAGCTGATTAAAATGGATTAACATTAGGTATGCCACATTCGCATATTCAGAGCATGGATGAGTTTTGGGACAGGCTATGGCAAAGTGGTGGGAATAGGCTGGCATACGATGAACCAGCATTCACGGAACGGATTGGAGCATGCAAAAAGCTGAACTTGCCATATGGCAAATGCTGCTCTGAAAGCACTCCGCTATTGACAGGTAGATTTAACGGGTTTGCGAACTTGCTTGAGGCACTGCACGAAGTGAGGTACTATTGGAAACGGCTTAGCGAAGTGGAGAGGTTGTTTCGAGCGGCTGATCAGGTAGGAGCAAACCCGCATGAGGTAGAGCCGCCTATAACCGAAAATGAGTGGTTTATATATCACCTTGACTACTGGTGGCAGGTGACGTACAGCTTATTTGAGAGATTCAATAAGTTTCTCACTCAAGTAGAAAGGCGGTTGGAGGTACCGCAGAATGCGGAATTGAGGACATATCTGAAGGAAGTTAAGCAGGCGGCACAAAAGACCAGTGACCTGTTTGGTAAAGGCAGACACCAAATTGCTCATCACAGTTCGCAGGGTATGCAGGGGCTCAAGGCAGATCATGTTTGGGAAACAGAGATTGCACTAGGTATCGCGAATGATAAGGTAGCCATGTACGATGAGGCTTTCATGCTGCACAGGGATTTTTATGAGGAACGTGTCCCTGCGTACACCTCTATGATTCGTGATTTTCTAGATATGGTCTTTCCTGGGTTATTACTTCGGGTGCCGTTTGATAAAATTAGATAGCGCGCCGTATTTCTCTCCTTTTGACGCTCCCCCTGACGCTCCCATCGAAACCTGCATATACCTCACCCATCAAGGGATGACTTTAACAGGGCAAGATAGGTTTCGAATGGTGGGCGATACTGGATTTGAACCAGTGACCCCCTGTGTGTAAGACAGGTGCTCTAACCGCTGAGCTAATCGCCCGGATGGCACGCCTGGTGGGGCTTGAACCCACGGCCTCAGCCTCCGCAGGGCTGCGCTCTATCCACTGAGCTACAGGCGCTTGATTGGTGCCGAAGGTGGGAGTTGAACCCACACATCCGTTACGGATACTACGCCCTGAACGTAGCGCGTCTGCCATTCCGCCACTTCGGCCCTGGGCAGCACAGGACTTGAACCTGTGACCCCTTGCGTGTGAAGCAAGTGCTCTAACCACTGAGCTAGCCGCCCCCTAACGCTATATTTTATGCTTTACTCCGTACCGAAATCAAGGATACGCTGTTTACCCCTCCTTTAAATAAGCCTCCCTGTGGACACGGCATATTCCTTATGCCTATAATCAAGACAGGTACTGATATGCTGCGTAACCCTAAGGCTTTCCCGGCCGTTTTAATATACTTGACCTTTGCGCTCTCGGCATTGGTCCCCATCGCCGCGTGCAGCAATGCCGAACCCCTCAAGCCCGCCCAGCCAAACCCCGGGCCGCAGGACAATGCCACCCTGACTGTGCAACCGCCCCCAGCTACAACCGCTCCCGCCATTGTGAACAATTCAGCAGGCGAGGATAGCGGCTGGAAAGGGCTGGTCACATTCAGCGGCAAGGAAAGCGGCACAACCCCGCCCGTGTTTATCTCCAGCAACAAGTGGCGCGTCAATTGGGCTATTGAATCCGGCGCGCCGCAATATGCCTCCTTCAATCTATTCGTCCGCAAGGAAGCTACCGGCTTTATTGCCGGCTCGGGCGGCTACCAGGCCGGTAAGGCATACCAGGGCGGCCTGACGATCGATGGACCTCCGGACAGCTACTACATTCAGGTCGTAGCTGCCAACCTTGATAAATGGAGCGTGGCAGTGGAGTATGAAGGGGGATACACGCCGGGTTCCCCGGTCCAGATAGCGCTCGTCCATTTCCAGGGCACGCTTAATCCCCTGGGCTGCTGCAATCCCAGCCTGTATGAGGTCGATGAATA
Source organism: Dehalococcoidia bacterium (assembly GCA_028716085.1). Lineage (GTDB taxonomy): Bacteria > Chloroflexota > Dehalococcoidia > GIF9 > UBA5629 > JAQUQM01. The sequence goes on from JAQUQM010000038.1 coordinate 5,425, forward strand.
TGTGGCCGTCAAGAATTTCAGCAATACCTCACAGGATATCAGGGGATGGACATTGAAAAATATCACCAGGGGCTACCCCTCCTTCACCTTTCCCGAGTATTTCCCCTGCATACCATTTATCATCGAGGACCCCGAAGATTACATAGCGTATACTCCACCTTCGGTAACAAGCCGCTTCACTACACTGGAACAGGCCGAAGCGGCAGAAAAAAATACAGCGCCTGTGAAAATAGACTGGGCGTCGTGCGATCCTCTGGTGCCCCTGGATGAAAAGCCGATGAAACCTGTAGCAACAGACCAGGGTTTGGCGTTGCCCTGCGTATTGTACCCGGGGCAAACCGTGCTGGTCTTCACGGATGAAATCCATTGCTTTTACGGCGGTTTTTCCTTCAAATACGGACAGGGCGATATCTGGAATAACAAGAAACCCGATACCGCGGTCCTGTACGATTCACACGACAGGGAGATGTCACGCAGAAGTTATGCCGTTGATTAACAATTGATTAACAATCTGATGATATAAGCTGATTATATTGATTTATTTAATATTCGTGTATATAATCAAGAAAAATACGTAAACAAAACTAAAGTTAAATGCGTTTGTCATGTAGACAGTTTCGGGGATGTTACGGAGAATAATATGCAACAGTGGATCAGATGCCCGAGATGCGGCGCACAGAATTCTCCAGGCCAGAGATTCTGTAATGCCTGCGGCACTCCTCTTGCTTCCGCCTGTCCGAGCTGCGGTACGCCGGTAAATCCGGGAACCACTTTTTGCCCGCGGTGCGGCACCACGCTGGGCGCAGGCGCGCCGCAACAGGGTGGATATCCACCCCAGCAACCAGGCTATCCGCCGCAGCAGCCGGGTTATCCGCCTCAGGGCGGTTACTACCCGCCGCCTCAGCAGCCGGGATATCCTCCCCAACCACCGCCGGGTTATCCTCCCCAGCCGCCACCCGGATATCCGCCGCAGCAGCCGGGCTATCCGCCTCAGGGTGGTTATTATCCGCCTCCACAGCAGCCGGGGTACCCGCCCCAACCACCACCTCCGGGCTATCCCCCACCGCAACCCGGTTATCCGCCACCGCCGGGAACGATGCGGGGAGGCTATCCTCCCACACAACCACCTCCATCGGGAGGCGGTAACAAGGGACTGCTGATTTTCCTTCTTATCCTGCTGCTTGCAGGCCTGGGCGGATTCGGTTACTGGGCCTACAGCCAGGGCTACCTGCGGGGATTGCCCATACCCAAATTCGGCAGCGATAACGCCACAACATCCACCACGGGGCCCAAGGACACAGTAGCGGCCAAGATCAGCAACTTGAAAATAGATCCGCCGGCCCTCAACGGTTTCTGGGTACGATTCGATACCGACAAGCCGGCGAACTGCTACGTAGAATACGGCCCCAAAGGAAGCTCATTGAGCAATAAAACCGACCCGGAAAAAGACTCCAAGGGGACCCTCATATACCCCATCACTTCTCACGCTATTTCGGTAGCGAACCTTACCCAGAACACGGAATACCAGTACAGGGTGGTGGCCAAGACCCTTGGCGGCACAGAATCAAAATCGGAAACTCAGGATGCGAAAACGGCTTCCGAATAATTTTACATTCCCACTTATAGACTGCAATTTATCATATGTATCAAAATGTATTTCCCTGCCCCTATTGCGGCACCAGTAATTATTACGGTTCCGCGGTTTGTGCCGGCTGCGGCGCAACATTGATAGCCTACTGCCCGCAGTGCAGCGCCGGTAATATGGCCGGAAGCCAGTTCTGCCAGAATTGCGGAGCGCCGTTCACTCAAACTTCGTACGCCCAGGGCTATCCGGCCCAGCAACCTCAGCCGCAACAGCCCTACGCCTATCCACAGGAAGCCTATCCACAGGCCCAGTATGATCCCAACCAGCAGGCAGGATATACACCCCAGTACGATCCAAACCAGCAAACAGGTTATGCGCCCCAGTATGATCCAAACCAGCAAACCGGTTATGCGCCGCAGTATGATCCTTACCAGCAGACAGGTTATGCGCCGCAGTATGATCCTTACCAGCAGCAGCCGGTACCGCCCCACCCCGCCTCTTCCGGCTGGCAGTATAAGCTGGACGGGTATATGGCAAAGGCCAAACAGATCATCCTGACCACCAATCCCGTATATTTTCTCATCCTGGGTGTGCTTGTTATCGGCATTGCAGGCTTCCTCGCCTTCGCGTATCAGACCGGCCTGATCAAGGCGGGCACCAGCGACATCAAGCCTCAGGGGCCGACGGACAAAACGCCACCTGTGATCACCATGATCACAGTCAAGGCAGGGCAGGGCAACAGCGCCCTTATAAGCTGGGTCACGGATGAATATTCCAGCACGCAGGTGCAATGGGGTGTCTATCCCGCGCCCAATCAGCTCACCATAGTAAAAAATGATCCCACCACCGGCCAGAACCTGGGCGTGCTGATACATGAAATAGCCATCACTCCCCTGGCAGTGAAGACGACCTACCAGTACCGCGTGATATCCGTGGACAAGTACGGGAACAAGGCTGTATCGCCTTCGATGACCTCCCCTCCGATGGAGTTCACCACCACCACCCAGTTCCAGTAAAACTCGCCCCCTTGCCTGGAAGGGGTGGATAATTTTAAAATACTGCAGGTGATTTAGTTGCCTTTACAACAAAATTTTCTCTGCCCCAACTGCAAACAGGAGAACGCCGCAGGAAACGTCTATTGCGCCAAGTGCGGCATCAAGCTGGGCGCACTGCGCGAAAGTACGGTGATCGTGTGTTCCAGGTGCGGAACACAGGGCACACCGGGAGCCCGCTTTTGCGGTATGTGCGGCACGCGCCTGGACACCTTCTGCCCAAACTGCGGCTCAGTAGTCCCATGGGACTCCAGGTACTGCCCCAACTGCGCTTTTCTCTGCGGCGAGGGACGGCCCAAAAGACGATGACAACCCTGCATACCGGCAACGGGCTGATATTCCATGGCTGATATTTTAGACGAAGCCCAATCACTCGTGCAGTGTAAAAGCTGCCCCTGGTACAAGAACTGTGTTTTACCGCTGAGGGTGACCGACCTCGACCTGCGCAAGCAGCTGGGACAGAACATCAACGTGTCCGGGCCGGATGGAATGGAGGAAGCGGGGATCAACCAGTTGCTTTCAGGACTCGCCTCAGCGGCGGAAAACTCCATACTTGAAGGCTGCCCCGTTTTTATAGAAAGGCTGCGCTCCAACCCCAACCTCGCCATCCGCATCAAGAAAATCATGCAGGAGTGGTCCAACGAGAGCGGCGGCGAAGATACAGCATGAAGACCCTTGCCAGCATAACCTGTATATGCCGAAAGAATTAAAACTGGTCTCATGGAACATCGTCAGCATGCGCAACATGCTGGAGAAGGCTGCGCTTGCTGCGCCGGGACAGCAGCCGGTCAGCTTCCTGCAATGGCTGGAAAAAGAGGCTCCCGACATCATTTGCTTCCAGGAGGTCAAGCTTCAGGCGGGACAGATACCGGGCGGGCTGGAATCTCCACTCGGCTATCATGCGTACTGGAACCCGGCTGAACGGAAAGGCTACAGCGGAGTCGCCACATTCAGCCGTGAAAAACCGCTCTCGGTGCACAACGGCTTCGGCATCGATAAATTTGATATGGAAGGCAGGGTGCTGATGACCGAATATCCCGGCTTCAAGCTGTTTAATGTATATTTCCCCAAGGCATACTCCCCCAGGGAGGTCGAAACAGCCCGTAAACAGGGCGCTGCCAATGCGGAGAGGATGGGCGAACGACTGCCGTATAAACTGGCTTTTTACGATGCATTCCTGGAATATATCGACCCGTTAAAATCCCGCGGTGAGCGGATAGTTGTCTGCGGCGATTTCAATACGGCGCACACAGAGATCGACCTGGCGCGTCCCAAAGAAAATAAAGACACTTCCGGATTCCTTCCCCAGGAGCGCGCCTGGATGGACAAGCTGGTGTCCCACGGCTATATCGATACTTTTCGCAGGTTCAATTCACAGCCCGGCCATTACACATGGTGGAGCTACCGCTTCAAAGCCAGGGAAAAAGATATAGGCTGGAGACTGGACTATTTCTTTATCAGTGAAAACCTGCTGCAGTCCCTGACGGGCGCGTTCATCATGAAAAATGTGCAGGGTTCCGATCACTGCCCCGTGGGTATAACCTTGAAAATTAACTGACGGCGTCATATGATTATGCTGAAGCTTCATAATCGCCTATGAAATTAATCGACGACACCGGCAGACCGGAAATACACGATCGGGACAGGATCGATTCTTTTCTTTCAGCGCTCCGGGAATTCAAAGCCAGGTTGTCAGCTATAGAGTCGGAACACCCTTTTCTCCGCAATGATTTTTCCTCAGCCTGTGATGAGGCCATATCCCGCCTCAGCTCCCCTGTAACTTTGCCGGAAAATATCTCGCCCTACCCATGCGGGGAACCTGAGGATGGTTTCACATTCGATGAAAGGGAGCTGTACGACTCTATTGTAAAGGAGAATGCGCTTGAGCCCCGGGCAAATCAGCAACATCACAATCCCGTTGTGGTTGCCCTGGACAGGACAGGCGGCTGCCTGGTGCTGGGCCTGGATAAAATGGGCGACGGCATCATCACGGTATTTGAATCGTTATTGAAGCTGGGAAACCCGGGACGTAAAGGGGGCAACAGCAAAAGCGGGCAGGTCCGGGGCAGATAGGTAAACCGGCGCCGATACATATTGTCCCGCCTGAAGGCGAATTCAACTAATCCGGCTTACCTTCATGTTTTTGCGGCTTCCTGGTCCATCTGCTCCAGGATCAATTCAGCCGTCATCCTGGCTATTTCGCCGGCCAGTGTGGAACATGTTTCGGGCAAACCGGCCTTGAGCGCACCCTCCCATTCCCCCGGTTCAAGCAGGTTGAAGAATTTCCCGTAAAACTTCACCTGCAGGTCATGGCAGCGGCAGGTGCCGTACTTCTCCTTAAATCTATCGTGCAGCTGCCGGGAGATAGTGAGGGCCTTCATCATTTTGCCGCGCCTGTGGAACTCGTCCTTCTGCCTCCCGAACAGGTAGCTTATCGCCATTACGCCGCCGGAAAGCGCTCCGCAGTGGCCGTCACCGGTCAGCCCTACACCATCCGCAAACCCTGTAGCGGAGCGAAAAACATCCGGATTCTCAATTCCCAGAGCATCGAAAACCCCTGCCAGCACACACTGCGCGCAGTCTCCGTACTCAAGCTCGTATTTCTTGGCCTGTTCGAAAGCCTTGTCCATTACCTCTTTCTTCGACTTTTCCAATTTATAACCTCCCTTGCTAAAATTCGATGGGCTCAGACTATTATAAAACAACCCGGCGGATTTTTTTATATGGATTTTCGTTCTTCCAAATTGCGCCGGGAAGGCCGATATTCATAGCTGCCGTTCCTACAATCACAATCTATTGACAATCACCGCTTTCAATGATAAATTACAAACCGCCAATATTGACTGGCCGTTCAAAATATTCAATACGTTTCTACTTTTCTTAACTGCCGCAAGAGTAGAAAAGAGCGGGAGGTGACAAGGGACAAAGATTAAGTTTTCCGGTTGATACGCACGTTGAAAATTCGTAATTTTTCCAAGGAGGTTGTAGATGCACAGATTTCCCAAAATATTGGTAGTATCCATTCTTTCCTTGCTGCTGGCACTGAGTTTCATTGCCGTTGCCTGCACGCCGGCGTCGCCCGCCAACCAGGAAGCGCCATCTCCGGCAGCAAGCACTACACCTGAAGGGGCCGTATCTTTGCCGCCGTCACCGCCCGGTACGATCAACACCGCCACGGGCTTTATCTCACCGGATCAGCTGGGCACAACCCTGGTCCATGAGCATTTCTGCTTCGCCTACCCGGGATGGTTTGCCGACGATACCATAGCTCCCTATAACCGTGAAGCTGCTTTACAGACCGGCCTCAAAGTTTGCGAAACGCTTAAATCCATTGGCGTCAAGACCGTCATCGACCCCACTCCCAACGACACGGGCGGCCGCGATCCCCTGCTCTATAAAGAGCTTTCCAAGAGGACCGGTATCCAGATTATCTGCACGACCGGCCTTTATACCGATGCTGAAGGGTCCCCGGCTTACTGGAAAACCAGGATGGCTTTTATGGCCGATCTCCCCAAGATGATGTCGGATCTGTTTATTAAAGAGATCACCGAGGGCATCGGGACAACCGGCGTCAAAGCCGGCGCTATCAAGGTTGGTTCCAGCCCCAAGATGACCAAATATGAAGAGGCCGTACACGAAGCTGCTGTGATTGCGCAGAAAGCTACGGGCGTGCCCATCATCACGCACACCGACGGTCCCAGCGGCGGAGTGGAACAGGCCGAATTCCTTATCGCCGCGGGCGCGGACCCCAAGAAAATCCAGATCGGGCATGTCAACAACTCCGACGATATCAAGTACCACAGGGCTATCCTTGCCAAGGGTACTAAAATGGCCTTCGACCGCATCGGCCTGACCATTCTGTACGGCGTCCCGGACGATATTACCGTGCAGAACATCGCCACGCTGGTCAAAGAGGGCTATGCCAACCAGATTGAGCTGTCACACGATACAGTGAATTTCTGGATCGGCCGTCCCATAGAAGTGCCTCCCAAGGCCATGCCGCTATTTAAAGACTGGCGCATCGATCACATTTCCAAGGACATCCTCCCTGCTCTCAAGGCACAGGGTGTGACCGACGAACAGATCAATATAATGATGGTGGAAAATCCCAGGAATCTCTTCCTCGGTAAATAAAGAGCAATTTCAGTCAGTAAAAAGGGCAGTGGAGTTAACCCCACTGCCCCCTTTGGTTTTCAGAAACTAGTCCAGTTTATACTGCTTCTCGTTAAACAATCTCAGGCAGGCATCCACCACCTTCCCGTCATAAAGTAAATCCCGTTTCTGAAGTATCTCCAGAAGCGCCTTCTCTATGCTGAAGGCGGGGCGGTAGGGGCGGTGCGACGCCATGGCCTCCACTACATCCGCCACGCACATGATCCGGGCCTCGAGCATGATCTGATCACCCTTAAGTCCGCGGGGATACCCCGAGCCGTCCATGCGTTCATGGTGCTGGTAGACTATCTCTGCTACCGGCCAGGCAAACTCGATATTTTGCAGCAGCTCATAGCCCACCTCTGCATGGTCTCTGAGCAGGTTGATCTCATTCTGCCTCAGCTTCCCCGGTTTGCTCAAAATCTCCGCCGGCACATAAATTTTACCGATATCATGCAGGGTACCCGACACACGTATGCCCTCAATCTGGTTCTCCGGCAGCCCCATCTCCCTGCCGATGGCACAGGCCAGCCTGGATACGCGGTTCTGATGTCCGGCAGTATAGGGATCTCTCGTTTCGGATGTCAGTGCCATGGACTGAATGGTGCCTTCCATAGCGCGCCGCAATTTCTGAGAGCTCTGCTTGAGCTCTTCTTCAATCATTTTGCGCTCTTTAATATCACGCGCCGAGCTGATGATGAATTTTTTCCGGTTGAGCTGGATGATGCGGCTGTGCACTTCAGCCTGTACGTTCGAGCCGCTCTCCGCAGGTGAAATGTACTCGAAAGTAATCTCGCTGTTTTCCACCAGCTCTTTTATCCGGTCCCTATCCAGCAGTCTGAATCCTGCCGCCGCTTTCAATTTATCTCCGCCGGCGGGCGCCGCGCCGGCCAGGCGGCAGGCTGCCTCATTGGCATAAAGACACGCTCCGTTTAAATCGTGCAGGAAAACCGAATCCGGGGAAATATCAAGGAGCTGCCCGTAAAGGCGAAGCTGGGCGGATGACCTGGTACGGTGCAGGATCAAAGCCGTAAGCAGCCAGGCGACCGCCGCCAGCACCAGGGCAAGGAAAATAGCCGACAGCGCCACAGGCAGCATCATGCCGTTGATTGCCGACTGCATGATATCGGCGGAGATAAAGGCGAGGGCCTGGAAATATATAAGGACGGAAACAGCCAGGGCTATGGCCAGCAGCGCCAGGAATATGCCCGTAAAATATGCCGCAGCAGTCCCTTTATAATTTCCTTCAATTGCTTTCAGGTCGATCTGCTCCATCACAATGCACCGTTAAGAGCTAAATAATATTATGTTTGAGGCACAATCATGGCCGGTCAGATACCTTGCAATCTACCTGGGATTCCCCAGATAAAAGAGCTTGGTACCGGGATTACCGCCTACCGACAAGCACAAATATACCTTTTCAGAGTCGGTATTGACTGTATATTTCAGCGATCCCGTCTCAGCTTCTCCGGGGGCAAAATAGCGGTTATAGAAACCGGTCCCGTTATCGCTGGCATTCGTAGTATCCCAGAATACGTGGCGGCTGCTGTCAACCGCACAAAGTTTATAGATATTTGCAAAGGTTTTATCATCAACCTGGTAGCTGAATCCGAAGGGGTACCTTTCCTTACCGTCATTTCTTACAGTGACATTCAGCTTAACGATATTGCCCTGCTCCCACGTAATGCTGTTCAAGGTGTATGTCCAGCCGCTCACTGTCTGCTGCGTACCCAAATTTTTTGCTATGGGTTCCTGCGCATTCTGCAAAGGGGGAACAGTCTGCGCGGTCACAGGCATAATTTCCTGCGCTTTCATCTGCAGGTTTTCAGTCCATTCTTTCACGTAGGTCTTGATTCCGTAGAAAGGTTCGACCCCCAGAAAGGCAAGGATAAATACGCCCACAAGGAGAACGAAGATTATCAAAACCAGGGTGCTTTTCCAGTGTGATTGTTTATCAGGCCGGTTATATTGATTTTTCAATTTAGATCCTCATTGAAAGATAGGCCGTTAAAAGGATATGACAAAAATGCTGTGAGGGCAAGTTGAACCGTGCCTGGTAACGATTGCGGGGATTACAACTGTAGCAAAGCTGTATGAAAATCACATTTTCGTGAACAGATTGAATGCGCTGATAAAAGCGAAAACAGCCACGCCGAGGATCGCCAGGCCGAAGAATACGGAAACGCCGTCCTTCTCCTTAATACCATTGAGGCCGAACCAGATTGCAATAAAGGCCATCAAACCGCCGACGATCAGACAACCTATGCCGAGGCCTATATTTAAGGTTGCTTGCATCTTGCCCTTCCTGTTCGCTGTGGTATCGGTCGGCCTGGTACTATGATAATGAAGAGTCCTGAGAATATCAAGTAGCTGCGTTTTTCCTGACAACGGTCCTGGATAGCTTTCTTCTTCTGGACATCATTTGAAACAGCCTGACTATGCCCCATATCGCCAGGCCGAAGGCCAGTATGCCGAAAAAGCTTACAAAAACCCTTATGACATAATCGGGATTTACTTTGCCCGTGGAAATCGTATTTTTAATGAAATCAAACGCATAGAACCCACAGGCTATTGTAGCTACAGTTAGAATAGCTTTTAGCGGCTCCGGCATGGCAACCTCCCATAAGCACCTGTCATCATGCACATATGCGTAATCCTCAGTAATAATCTACCATGAAATGACCGGACATAGCAATGCGCCACGGCAATACAGAATCATCTGCGCAATCGTATTTACCAAAGTAAATTAAAAAATATTTGTGGCGCAGGCCGATTCATGTGAAAGGTCGATTGACTTTCAGTGTTAGAATAGTCAGAGGAAAAACGTATGGAATCGTTTATCGGCACAATAGGCGGGCTGGCGATCTTGCTGGTGATCGGTTTCAGCATAGCATTTGCTGCAATTGTGATATTTAAACTGGGCAAACGCAGCCAAGAACCGGGTTTTAAAGGCGTTAAAAAATGCCTGATCTGCGGCAGCCCCATGGAGCCGGTATCCGGGTCATCCTACCTGGTGCGCTGCAGCAATCCGAAATGCCCCAATAATTCAATAACCTAGCCATTACAAATCACCATTGAAAATTCATTCCGGAGGTATCATATGCCAAAGCTGGCGAGTCATGAAGAAATCCTTTCCCATGCCAGGGCGAATAACTGGCTGACCTTATCGGCTTCCGAGGGCAATATACTGAACGTATTCTTAACACCCGGCGGTAATATCCTGGAAGTGTACTTCGAGAAAAACAAGGCGACTATCAAAGTCCTCCCGGCTTACGTCTGCAAGTAAAAGAATAATTTAAATCTTGCTGCTATACTGTATTCAGGGAGAGATAGCCCTGTCATGCTGCCGGGCATATTCATTGACTGGAGCCGTGGTCAAGTGCAGGCAGCTTAAATTCCCTGGAAAACCAGGAGGTTGACGTGAAGATAAATAAATACTCTTTTATCTTGCGCAGTATCTTGGTCGTTTTAGTGATAGCCGTCACTGTCTCCGCCTGTAATATCCCTGCACCCTCCGCCCCTCCGCCCACCCCGTATTTACCGGGTGAAGCGGAGAATGGAACACCCGTGCAGCCGGACAGCCGGATACCCGCAGCCATAGCCCAGGCGCCAGGGGTCAATGAATCGACGGGGAAAACGCCTGCACCTATAGATTGGAGCCCCGCTTTAGCTTCCGGAACGTGGAAGCCATTGCCGCTTAGATACGACTATTTGAACACGGAAGAAGACCTCTTCGAACAGGTTGCTATCGGCCACTCTTCCAGCATTATTATGGATGTAACTGCACCGATTCCCCCTTCCAGCAGGATTAACAGCCCGCTGATTATATTACCCTGCAAACAGGGAATGGTGACTTTGCATGAAGATTATTCCGGGGCAATCAGGCCTGTAGCAGTCGAATACGCTTATTTCAACGATTATATTGCTGATAGCCTGCTGCTTAAAGAACCCGGATGGGGGCTTATGACAACTTTTTCCCCGACCAAATTACCCTATAAAATTGATACAATCCGTATTGCCGCAGCTGCGTTCTGTAATGAAAGGCCGGCCGATTTTATACTGAGGATTCTGGACAGAAACGGGCAACAACTATGGTCCGTCCTGGGTCCCTGGTACTTTTTTTACAACAGCGACACCGCCCATTCATGTCCGATTGCGCTATGGAGGGATTTTAATATCGGCGGGATCATAACAGATGATGTTTTCTCTATTGAACTCTTAAGTGAAAGCACGTTGTCAATGATCGCCAGGCAGGGTGCGGGCAGGCCGAAGTCAGGGCAGTACGTAGCCCTGGTATATGAAAAAATTACAGATCCTGGCATTCCTGCCCATTCCTGTATCTCTTACAACGGCGTAAAGGCCGATCCCCGCATAGAGCTTTACACGCCGATAGGCGATCCCGTTAATTTCAACCTTTGCATAAGAGTGGAGGGGAGCTACCTGGAAAAATAGGATCAAGGATTGATTTGAACCTGGTTCTTATTGCTTGATAGTTGACGTTATATCAATGCCAGCCGGCAACTCCGGGCTTTCCGGTTATTTCTCCAGATAGCTGCCCTCTACCCGGATACAGAGGTTAAAGCCAACCGGGTCGCCTTTTGGATCATAAATACGTATAAAGTCCTGTGCTCTCCTGCCATTCTCTGAAATTGAAGATTGCGTGTTAATATTGCCTTTATCCGTAATTTTCTCATAGCCCAGAGCGAAATAGCGTGCCCGGGGTATGTCCTGCCCGTACGAGATATATTCGTCATTTTCCGAACTAACTTCCACGGAAAACCCGTCGGTCACGGTGACGCCGTTAACTGCAATCTCTTTCCACATAGCCGCGGGGACAATACTTCTGGTCTCGGTATTGCGGAAATCACTCCAGGAGAACATCTTCTTCCATATTTGCCCGCCATTTTTATCCAGTATTTTTACCAGGACATGATAGCTGTCGTAGTCACTCAGCGGGCCGGTGGTGTAATTGGCCACGCCGCAGAGATTGATTTTCTGTATCCTGTATGGCACTTTTTCCGGCGTAAACGTTGTCATCAGTCCCCATCCCGGTTGATCAAGGCTTGCCAGATCGTCTACGGGTTCGTCGCGACTGGTAAATTCAAGCATCTCCAGCCTGTATTGCCCCGCATAATCCTTGGCTATGGCAAACATACCCCTGGCCCCGTATCCTACTATGCTGGGCAATATGATAAGAGGCCCGGCCAATGCCATCTTATCGGCCTTCTTTATAACATTGTAATCCGTGCTAATATCTTCCTGCCAGACATACACGTATGAATGCCCGATTGCTATCTGATTATAAAGATATTCATCGGGTCCGCTACCCAGATTATCATACCTCAGGTTCAGCTCTCTCCATACCTCTGGCTGTGAGCCCGGCGATGGTTGAACCATGCCGTCTGATTTCTGTTTTTCCGCCGATTCCTGTGTAACAGGCGAGTCACTGGTTGGCGGCGAAGTGTTTACGGGGGTAGCTGTATCGGCTTTACATCCTGCGAAAACAATCCCAGTTAAAATCAGCAGAGTGAAAACCGGAACGTTAAATAACCTGTACACCGACTTATCCATGACTATCTCCCTATTTAGCCAGGTACCCGCCTTCCACCCTGATGCACAGGTTATAACCGTACGGTTGGCCGTATGTATCATACAGCTTCACCCAGCTATCCGGCTTTTTGCCGTCCTCTGAAATCATGGACCTTGTGCCTGCATCCTTGCTGCCCGTGATCCTTTCGTAGGCCACGGCCAGGTAATGGAAGGCATTAATCCTGCCCATGGAATAGTCATTGCTTTCAGCCATTATTTCCACGGAAAAATCGCCGTTCACGGTCACATCTTCGACATCTATGCCCTTCCAGAAGGCCGGGGGCACCTCTGTGGAAGTATCGCTCTTAAAAAAACTCCAGGGTAACACTTTATCCCATACCTGTTTGTTCTTTGAATCCAGTATCCTCACCCTGAAATGATACTGATCATACTCGGACGCCGGCCCCGTGTGGTTGGCAACTGCGGCAATGTTTATTTTCTGAATTTTGAAAGGCGTTTTCTCAGGGGAGAAAGACGTCATCAACCCCCAGCCCGGCTGGTTCAACCGGTCCATATCATCCATAACGCTGTCGTACCACGTGGACGTTATTTTATTGTATTGATATGTCACCTGGGAATAATTCTTGACAATGCAAACCATGCCATCTTTGAGCGGCAGAATGATCAGGGGGCTTTTAACTGCGACTCCCGTGCTGCTGACAACCTTGCGAACATCGCCTGAATACCCTGCTGACGCAATACTGGAAGAGGCCGGCAGCTTGGCATACGTATGCCAGATAGCCACCTGGTTCGACAGGTAGTTATCGGTAGTAGTATTGAGATTGTCATATCTCAATTCTGCAGGAGTGATGGCAACCTGGTCTGCCGGGTTCGAGGCCGGGTTTTGCCCTGTGCTCGTATCCGTTTGACTGGCGCCTGTGGCGGATGGTTTATTCACGGTTATAGGGATTTCCCTGGTTAGTGTTTGCGAGCTGCTGGTTGCCGTCAAGACATACGTTGTTGTTGCATCCGGCGTGACTATTGCCGTGCCGGCATGCGCCGTATCCCCGATGCCGTTGTTAATATTGACCCTGGTGGCTCCGCTGACGCTCCATTGAAGGGTAACCGCCTGGCCTTCGTTTACAACCGTAGGAGAGGCATTAAAATAATTGATGGCAACCGGCTCGCTGCACGATATAAATAAACCGAACAATGCTATTAATACCAGGAAACAGCCTGCATAAGAACTGAGTTTTAGATATCTTTTCATCTGCACTCCGGATAAATCGTAGTTGCTTCTATTATATCCCATCAGGGGAAATTTAAGAGCGTACTATTTGACTTCTATCTGACGCAACCATTTTACCCAGTTTTCGCCGTACATATGCCTGACAACAAGGCGCAGGGGGTAGCCGTGCTTCAGGGGTATAGTCTCGCCGTTTACCTGGTAGGCCACAAAAGTGCCGTCGCGCTTTGCAACATCCAGCGGCAGGGTGCGTGAATAGCGGTCCAGCGCAATGAAAGTAACCTCGCTTGCGCTGGACAGGATCACGGCTTTATCCAGCAGTGCGGAAACAGGAACACCTGTCCAGCGGGCATTATCAACATGGGATTCATGGCAGATGAGCAGCACAACCTGGGTGGTCGAAGGAAGGGCAAGGATTTCCTTATAGGTCAAATCCAAGGTATTTTCCACAAGCCCCGACACGGTAAGACGGAAGGCATCGATATCCACGCTATTGGGAGCACGCCCTGTGAGGCTGAGCCGGTCCACCGGTGTTATGGGGAGCTGTGAATTGTCCACCTCCGCCGGATCCCTGTCCTTCAGATAGGAAAGGTCGTAAATATCATTTTGCCCGGCCTGGGGATGGATGACATCGGTGTGCGGCGCCGGAGCCTCGGGCACAGCCGGGGCAGCGCAGGCAAAAAGAACTATGAAACCCAGCACAAATACGGGTAATGTGATATTTCTCCCACACCGCAATAAAGAACACATTTTTTCATCCACCGATGATATTATAGACTCTTAGGGCTAACATGCAAAAGATATTCCCATCACACAGCCGCCTGTTTTAAAGCAAAGAAATAGTTGTATAATCACTCTAAGGATGAAAAGGGTATACAGGACCGACAAAATTTCCGTTTACTGGGATTCTGAGAAGTGTGCGCATTCAGGCGTGTGCTTTTCCCGGTTACCGCAGGTGTTTAAACCCGGCGCACGCCCCTGGGTAAAAATCCAATCTGCCGATCCTCTTGAGATTAAACGCGTCATAGAAGCGTGCCCGTCAGGCGCTCTTACCTGCAAACTCAATCGATAATTATATGAATCGACAGATTTTAGCCAAAAAGTACAGCGGCATGCTATCAGTCCAAATAACGCTACCGTGCAGCCTTTAGTATAGGCCTATCAATCACCTTCATTGATTACTTTGTAATCAACCACTCCCAGAGCCTGGTTGCCTGACTTGTCGATCACAATTACGCCAATCGTATATTCCCCTGCTACTCCCGGTGAAACCCATCCCAGGCTTTTGGCCTTGCCTTCATAAACCCCCTCACCCAGTGCTTTACCGGCGGGTACAGACCACCAGTAGGACAGGGGGCCGGGA
>JAQUQM010000039.1 GCA_028716085.1 Dehalococcoidia bacterium
ACCGGTGGCTACCAGCTCCAGCCAGTCCTATGCGCCTGTAATTTCCTTCGGCTGCGTTATTTCAGTCCCCACCGCATTATCTGTATCCCAAGCTTATCCCGTTCTGGCTGGGCCGGTGACATCCGTTGATATTTTATCCCTTTGTGCCATATCCACCAGCCAGGCTTACAAAGTGTCCACCACTGTTTTATTTCATGTCATCCTGGAAGGCTCTTATGAGGTTGAGTCGCAGGAAATCAACCGCGCTTTCGTCGTCGGCCAGGACGCCACTACCGGCTTTGATGTATCCGGCAGTGTTATCTCTCAGGGAGAGGTTGACCTTGTAGGTGAGCGTCTGGAAGTCCAGCATGACACTTCCATTGGTTCGGCTGCCGTCGCCGCTTCGGTCGCGGCTGCCGTACTTGCTCACGCCAGGTTAGAGGGAAAGAAGGCCGCCATCACCATCTCCCCGCATTGTGGTTTGGAGCTGTGGGACGTGGTCAATATTGTGGACGATGGCTGTAATCAGTTATCTAATTACCGCGTCACTGGCTACATCTTTGAATATGATTTGAAAAATGCATCCTATCAGCATCAGATTGATCTAATGGCGCCTTGATTCATTTCGCCGCTTTTATTGTCATTACTATCAGATATATTCTTTATAATTATTTCTGGTGAGTATCCCATGACGACATGTAATTTGTTGTCTGGGTGTGGTAAAATTAGAATATGGGTATTAAGGAGTGGTGGTCGGAATTATGGAATCCAGATAGCAAGGCTTGGCAAGTTACAGATCGTATTCTTTTTGTACTTTTACCTTTTATCACTTTCATCCTCGTTATTATCCCAAAAGATTATATTCCTCAATTTTGGAGGGATATAATGACGAACTTCAGTTGGGGAATACCGTTAATAATCTGGCTATTATTTGTGTTAATTGTCATTCCTATAAGGCTGGCTAATAAATACAAACATAAATATTTAGAGACCAAATCTGCTTTAGATAAGTTAGAAAATTCATATCTCGGTTCTTTTTGGTTTGGAGGTGTAGAAGGTTTCCCTAATGTTCAAGATATACATCTTCGATTTGCCCTATTATTTTTAAACACATTAGAAAGACCTATAGAATGCAGAATTGATAGTAATAAAACTTTCATAGAGGTTGGGGGTAACCGAAGTGTTGTACTACAACGAGACAATATGGGGATTATTATCCCAAAACAAAAACCTCACAAATTTCTTTTCACAGAGATTGCCTTGCCTAATAAATTCCCTGCCTATGGAGTGATTCATTTTGAATTAAAGTATGGGGAGCCTTCTGATTTACATTTCCACCAGATCAAAGAATTTGATTTAGAATTGACACGTTTATTACCTACTCCGACAGGCGCAGATATTCCTATGGTTTGGATCGAGAAATATATAAAAGATGAGAAAATTGGGCAATAGGTTAATTCGGATATAATGAGCCAAATGGTCCGTTTTTGTTCTCAAGTATTGACATTGTCAATGGGGATGTGCTATATATTATTTGTTATTTATTAATGATGTCTTGGGTATATCCCAAGCGAAAGTATGTTAGCGGCAGACGTAATGTCTGCCGCGATTTATTTGAAGGGTATTAAATGAGGGCTTGTGTGTTTGTTGATGGGGAAAACTTCCGTCACTCAATAGTCGAATTATTTCCGGATAAATTTCATCAAGAGGATTATTTACCCAAATCTGCCAACTGGGGAGAACTTTTTGATTGGATTGTTGCTCAATCTACTGATGGCGTAGGCAAGCGAATTAGAACTTATTGGTATGTTACTAAGGAAATAGATTTCTTCCCATATAATTATAATTTTCCTGAAACTAAAGAACCTTATGATCCTAATGATAATAATATTAAAGATCGATTGACGTTCTTATATAAAATCTTATGCCATCACGAACCCTATCAAAATGAGTTAAGTAAATATGAGGGGTTACCTTTACTTAAAAAAATGCAAGAATGTTCCACCGAACTTAAAGAACGTCAAAGTAGTATGCAAAGACGATTCAATGGATGGGGCACTGTCCACAATGGTATCTCCTTGGGGCATAAATCCATTGAGTTTAGGCGAGCCGGAGCAATAAGTTATGATCTTTTTACATGTGATTTGGGGAAAGAAAAGGCAGTTGATGTCCAATTAGCAACTGATCTGATTAAATTAAGTGGTATATATGATGTGGCTATTATTGTTTCCGGAGATCAAGATTATGTGCCAGCTGTTGAAGCAATAAAGGATTGTGGCAAGCAGACTGTTAATGTTGCTTTTCTTACAAACAAAGACCGTTTATTACCAGGGGGAGCTAGGCGTTTAAATATTGTAACAGATTGGAGTCTAAATATACCTTTTAATACATTGATCCATCATTTAAAGATTGGCCAACTCCCTATGAAAGAACCTGCTCAATAGACAGTTTATTTCAAATGTGGCACACTTAAATTATGCCGAGACAGGTAACTAAACGAGATATAACCAAAGAGCAGTTTTTTGCTATTTTGGACAAGGCTTCACAGCCCGTTAAATCTGATTCAGAACCGTTAGAAACATCGGAGTTTCTTCAAGACGATGATTGTAACGAAACTGATATTCATTCAGATATAATTGAAGATATTTCGGACTGACAGCGTGGTAGCATCCGCTAATTCCTCTCTTAACTAAACTCCAAAAACCCTCAATATTATTAGTATGGCAGTTCCCGTTTATCCATTCTTCTTTGGCATGATTGCATTGCTCGTGACCGTAGCCATATTTATCAAGGGTGAAATAAGTAACAAATTCATCGGTATAAATCATAGTATGTTTTGCTACGTTCTTTTTAATTAAAGGCATGACAGTATATCGGCTGACATCAGTAACTACGTTGCTTACGATCTTACCTTGTCGTTGTGCTATGCCCACGACAGCCGTTTTGCCAGGTGCGCCTCGCCCTGTCTTACAATGTTTTCTATGCCCACCTATATAAGTTTCATCGACCTCAACCTCACCCGTGAATATATCGGCATTATCTGTGAGTAATCTACGAATTTGATTAAACATTCGCCATGCTGTTTTGTAAGTTACGCCATGCTTGCGCTGTAATGCCTTTGCCGAGAAGCCAGTCCGAGTAGTAGCTATCTCGTGGATAGCATCAAACCATATTGTAAGCGGTGTAGTAGTCTTATGAAATATAGTTCCGGCTAACGGACTTACCTGATGCCCACAGCGATCACATTCATAAACGGGGCGTTTGGCTATTTTATGATGCTTCGTAATCTTTTTACAGCTAACACATAATATGCCGTTTGGATAACGATGATTCTTAATCCATTCCAAACAGGCTTCATCATTAGGAAAATATTTTCCGAAGTCCTTACTGGTAAACTTTTGTTGTTTGCTTTTTTGTTTCATCGTAATCACCCCTTATTTAGCTACAGTATAGCACATAGAATACATGATGTCAAGGGATAATTACCTTATTTCTAATATCAATTATAGTGGTTGATTTAGTTCAATTGTGTGACAATCTTGGGAAGAAATTTGTAAATGAATAATCATAATATTCGAATCTCATACTATTTCTGTAGTTTTTCACATCTCTTCAAAGATAGTTATATAGGTATTTTATATTTGGAAATATATGGAATGCCTTTTTTTGTAGTATTAAACTTAATTATGATTCTAGTTTGTTTGTTATGCGTGCTATGGTGTCTGTTATTCGGGGTATTATTGTAGCATCTACTTGGTTGGCATTGTGAACTAGATTATTTCTAAATCGCATTCCTTCTTCAAGCAGTCTCGCATCTTCAGGACTAATTTTGTTCTCCATGACCAATCCTTTAATAATCTTTCTAAATGTGTTGGAATCCAATCTGTTTGAAGAAGGGGGCATTGGGACGATATTTTCCAACCTCGTCCATTCATTTAGGAATCTAGATACATCCCTTATAAAGAAAATTAGGTCAATGTCCGTAGAATAGAAGTTCTTTCTAAAGTAAAGAACAAGGGCAGATATTAAAGATACGTATATACCTGTTCCAGCTATAATAAGTATTGCTGATTCCCAATGAGTTAATTCATTTTGGAGTGGTTTTACTAATAATAAACCTAATGCAATAGCTCCACAAAATAATCCAGCTAATACGTATAGTTGAAGTATTTTGCCCATGAATAGTAAGCGCCGTCGACTGTTTGCGATTCTCAAAAGCTCTAGATCGTAGCTTCTGTGTTCCTCTAAATTATTGTTATACATATTGTCACTCCATGACAATAGAAAATGTAACTAAGACAATCGTTATGGCAAGTATAACTGTGAAGATTACCATGTAAGTGCTTTCTTGCAGTAATTTTGTATCGTATAAAAAGCCTACAATTAGTGCGAAAATTGCAGCAAGTATGCGCGTGAGTATCGTTTTACTGTTTTTATTTGATCTAGCTAATCCACGCCGTAAAAATATATCGGCATTATTTACTATGGTGCTTGTGACTTGTGCCTCGCCCGTATTTTGTTGAAAAGATGATTCAATTCGGTTTGATTCTTTTATTAGGTCATCTACAAAGCGCTTTGTCGCTTTAGATAATTCGTCTTTAGCTTGCGTATTGAAGCCTTTCAGAGCATTATCATTAATTTCGATTTGCACCCCTCGGCTCCTATCTGAAAGGATATTTATATTTGTTCTATCATTATTTATTGTGATATTGCTTGTTTAGTCACATGGTAACACTGACACGAAAGATGTGTCAATTGAAGGTAGAAAAAGAATTACTTAATGCATATCTTAATTGTTATCTTTAAATTATTGTTAAGGTTTGTTCACTGTCTATACTTTTGATTGTCAGTAAAAAGATAATCAATATAGCTAATGATGGTAAAATGGTCGATGGGGGGTCAAAATGACAATATTTGATTTAGTAAAGCTTTGCTTAATTATCGGTGCGTTTAATGTCTTCTTGTTGAACCTATTGTTTATGTATGTGCTATTAGTATTACCCCCTTCCCAGCAAAAATGGATTGGCATAATGCGAAAAGTATTGGTAGTTATAGTTTTGTTGTGTATACTCTGTTTTGTTTATTTTGTATGGTATTTCGCCTCATTCCTGCCGCCATTATAACCCCACCCCCCACCTATCCCCATCGGATTCGTGGCACTCATTGCGTCGTTAACTTGGTTGGTCGAAGACTAAAAGCGGTTGGCGATCTTCAACCCCACCCACCTGCTTCCCCGCCATCCGTTCCCGTCAATCGGCCTCTGCGTTTTATTCGTCTTTTCCTTTTATCAGGTCAGCACACTAAGAGCTTGGTATCGTTGCCTGGTCAGTACACCAGGTTACGTCCCAACCCCACCCCGCCGGAGGGCTTTTCGGAAAGAATCAAAGCGGTTGGCTACTTTCATTTTCCCCACCCCATGCGAAACCGGCGGCTAGTAGTGCTGGCAGATGGCCTATCACAGCCGTTATGCCCTGGCCTGTCGGCCATCGCATGAACTGGCTGTGCTTCCCAGCCCACGGGCAGCCGCTGCCAGTGTGTGTGCAGGTAATGAGGGGCACGCCAAGGCCCGGCGCCCGTTTGCCACCATGTGCCTGGGGTGAACGGCGGGCGGGCAGCCCGGTTTTTATGAGCGGTTGAAACATTTACAACATAAAAACCAGGTTGCTGTTAACCGCCCGCCGCAGGCCCACGGTGCGTTTCGCAGCTCGTTACTTCGTAATTGTCGCCACTTCTCCGCCACCGTCGGCCTGCCCCCAGGCACGCCACCCACGGCCATCTAACAGCACCCCATGCCGGTTATCTCGCCCTCTCCGCCCGTTCAATCAATTCCGCCGCCACGGCCGTACACCGTTCCGTTGTGTCGCTTCCGCTCCTGTGCGTCCCGCACCGGCCGTGCCGGCGGGAACAATGAAGGTATCGAACTTCTAAGAGTTTCTCTTTTCCCCCAACCCAGCCGTCCGCTTTTACCGGGTGCTCGGGCTGCGCCCTGCGCGCCGAGCGGCACAGCGTCCGGCTAACTCCCAAAAATATATCGTGCCACCGATTTCCCACCTGTAGGCCAAGGTATTTGTCTTTCACTTTCAAAAGATATTTTGCCGCTCAATGGCTTCGTCGGCTGCAAGGCAAGCTTTCAAAATAAATTTAGGTGATGAGGGAAATTTATTTCAAAAGTGATCACTTTGTGATTCATCCTTGCAGCCACGGCCTTGAGCAAAATTCTGCTGATAAGAAAGTGAAAGGGAAAACTTAAAGTTGTTTTTCATGGCTGTTCTTGTGGGTGCAGTTCCTGGCCGTGCGTTCTTCAATGCGCCTGGTCGGTCGGCCTGGTAAATCAAAATAAAAGGAGGTTTGAATGGCGGAAGAAAAGTTAGACAAGGTTGTTTTGCGCGGTTCCTTTGCCGATGGTTTTTGTATCGAAGTATCCCACCTGGGCGATCATCTATTCCTGGACGGCTACTGTGCCTACGGTCGCAAATTCGATCGTATCATGCTCACAGATCAAGAAGCGGCGGCGCTGTCCAAGTTCATCCAGCAGCACGTCAAAGTATGATTTCCTGGGCAGGGGCGCGTGCCCCTGCCCCAACTCTCCAATAATTCCGCGTCTCATTTGGCTATCAGAGCCAGTTCGGGCGGAACTCCTCAATCAGCTGCCGCTCAGACCTAACCATAATGGTGCTCAAATTCATATAGGGCGACATGAGTTCCTCGCTGGTAGCTATTAGCGGCCTAACCGTCCATGGCTGTTTGTAAGCAATTCCTAGTTCTGTTAGCACGCTTGCAATGTTATTCTCTACCCATCTACACCTGCGCTCAAGCTTTTTCACGGCGGCCTGCTTGCGTCCCTTTGTTAAAAATAGTTTACTCAATTCATTTTCCATCTCGTAGGGGGTTCTGGCCGCTTCTAAATTCTTGCATTCAATCACCAATAGCTCGTGCCGCAGTAGATTGGCAGCCAACACATCAATATCTCCGAGATCGCCTTCCGCATCCATCATTTTGTTGCCACAGAATGAACTGATCCGTCTCCGCACTTTGCTATCTGGCACGGTTGTGCATAGGTCATATATCCTGTCGTTGAATTCTTTGCTATATTGATTGCGTTTCGTTGAAATGAATTTCTTCATCTCAGCGCTTTTTGCTTGCAGCCTACCGCTATCGCAAAGGTTCTTCAGATACATTACTGCTAGAATGAAGTGCCTCCTGCCCCAGTGTATGTACTCATTGCCTTCCCTGACGGTGGCCACCAGCGGTCGCCTAATGTACGATAACTCGCGATTGAATCGCCAGGGATAGATGTCCTCTTTGCGGTGGGCTTGCTCAAGTTCAAGGAAATCTTCTCGTGGTGCGAGCTTTATTTGTTCGACCAATCTGGCGACCTGTTCGGCCGGTATTCGCGTGGCGCTGGTTATTTTCTGAAGAAACTCTTGTTTGGGCAAGCTTTTTGCCGCAGTGTCTTGATCCTCACCGATGTCCACAATCGCCGCGATAATGTCGAGATATTTCTCTTCGGCTATGCCAAATTCATGCTCGAAAGCTTCCGCAAACCCGTCTTTTTTTTGGGTCATCGCTTGGTCACTGCTCCCCTCGTCATTCCCGGCTGCTGTATCCCTCCAATGATCCGCAAATGAACCGCGCGCTTTGCGTGCTTCGCTAATCGAGTATTCTCGCATGAACTGTTGCCTGCCTGTGTAGTATGCGTTCTTGTTCGTTGCTATGCGCCCAGAACCGAGGACCGTAATCGTAATTTCCGCAACCTTGTATTTGATCATGTCGCTTGTTAGGCCCCATTCGATTATCCCAGATGCGAGTGCCAGTAATGAATCATGCATTTCTAAGCTAATCGGTCTCAAGCCAGTGGGTGGCCTGGCTACAACATATTCAAGCAAGAATCTCGTTGCCATTGCTGTTTGGTGAGCCTCAGCCAGCTCCTTGCTCAGCTTGTCAACGATACTTGGGTCGTTGGCAAAGCATTCCATCCGCGTCGGTGTCATGAGTCGTCTGTGATAGATGTCGTGAACGCTTGCTTCATTGCAGGTGATCAGGTAGTCGACCAGGTCTTCCTCCTTCAATGTAGCAACGGTCCGCTCTAGTCGTCCATATAGATGAGGCACCACTATTTGATTGATGACATGCCCAGCCGCTTCACCGTGTATGGCTCCATTGGCGACGCCATTCAGCTTCAAGATGGCAGCCAAGTCGTCAAGCAGACACTGCTCGTCCACCTCCTGGATTTTGCGTACCTCTGGCAAACCCCGCTCATCTAGAAGCGGATTTGTCAGCGAATCCACCATAACGAATTTCTTCTTTATGCCCAGTGGTGCATGCTTGTCAATAATGGCCTCTATCTCCTGCTTTTCAAGAGCCTTGTCATTGCTAGCCACATACTCAGCGATTAGCTTCCCCACGCCTGAGAGAACCGTGGCCATTATTTGGCGTTCGCCAGAGTTGTCAGGTCTTTTTAGTAACTCCAAAACTGATGGCTTTATGCGTATCACAGCTGCTGCCTTCCCGGTGTTCACAACGTAATCCAGAGGCGCTGCATCAGTGTACTTCAGCCCAGCCCGCAGATCGTCGGCTACCTCGTTCCATGGCTCGCTCGGAGTCAAGTCAATTTGAACTACCACTCGATCAACAAACGCCTGCATCGGTTCAATGAACCGTTTGAGCGACGGCGTGAATTGCCACAGCCAGTAGGCGATCATGTCTGCCATGAAGGCATATAACATACGCGCTTTTTTCCTTGAAGGATCCCTATACTCGTCGCCAACAATCCAGCAGGGCACAGGCAATTGCTCAACCAGGATCGTGACCTGATCTTGTAAGACCGACATGTCGGTTGGGGCGTATATAGGCGCAGTTGCCCCATACCCATGCAGCCTGGTCACTTCGCTAACATTATGCAGGCGGTGTGCTGGTACGCCATGTCGATCAGCTTGCACGTAAGTCTGTCTTCTCAATTCACCCGCACCGCCTGGGGCTATCGCAATGGCCTTCGGGAGCGCATCATCAGACATATAGTAGCTGTGCTTACAAGCCCGGTACATCGCAAATTCATCGAGTTCACCAGTGGCCCCTATCGCAACTTGCTCTCTTATGCGTTCCTTTTGTTTGGCGTATTTCCACAGGGATAGTCGGTCCTCTCCTTCGAGCTGACACAAGGTCTCCAAGTCGCTAACAGAAAGTGCCAACATAAGATCATGCTGTGACGCTGGCTCTTTCATTGTGAAGCTAACGCCCCGTGCTATAGGCTGCACTAGTATTAGCCACAGAATGTCATTGAAATGGGGCTGTTCCGTTAGCAGTTCTTGGTAAACTGCATCATGCCTTTTCTCGAGCAATTCCGGTAATATGCCCGGGTCCCATGGTCTTGCGGGTTCGTCGACGCTAAGACCTCCAAGATTGTCGGACATAAGCTGAACATAGATTGCTTTGTCACTATCAAATGTAAAAAGACCGTCTTTAAATTGCTTATCTGCCTGTATGGAATGACCTGGGATGTCAATTTGGAAAATATCAAGCATCCTCAGGCTTTTTTTCGTATTGTCCCACAAAGCTTCCCTGAACGCCTCCACCAGCGTCTCATTGGTGCCACCCCTTATTGCATCTTTGGCTACGTGTAAAAGTAATGAAGTTAAGAGCAATTGCGGAACGGCAACAACTACTCCATCCGCGGCTTTTACTATCGGAGTTACTGAGAGTTTAGAATTCAAGGGATTGTATGTGCCCCTTAGCAAATACCTCCCTGGCTGTACCATGAGCTTATCTAGTTCCTTTTCGTCGATACGCCGTTCCCGAAGCAGTTTGCTGATGTCATCACCACTGACCCAGACGGCTCGCTGCAACAATTGCCATTTCTCGTCGTTAGGGATATAGATATTATCACGCCGCCCATATTGAGCAGGTGCTGTTCCTCGCTTGAGCCCGCATGCTTGAGCGACCTTATCACTCAAGGTCAGCACTGCAATGATAAATTTGGCCACGTTTTCAAATTGCTTTTTGTCGACTAAGTTTTCCGGCGAGAGAAAAAGCCCCTTGCACAGGTTGCGTAGAATGAAAGTCGGATTCTCGGCTATGCCAGGGAAAACAGTGTAGTCGCCTCCGAAAAATGTCATTGATTCAGTAAACATGTTGTCGCACGGATCTTCTAGCATGGAAAGGCCGCAGCGTGCACCCAGATGCCTATCCACTATCAGCCAAAATTTCTTGCGGGTTATCTGCGGGAGGCTTGGTTTGTAGTCGTTGCATGCCGCTGCGTAAGTTAATGCTTCCAGCCTTACTGCATGGCTAGCATTTTCTGGGAGAAGATGCAAAGCAGCTATTTTGGATAACGTGTCTTTTAAGTCGTAGGGAAGGAGAGCGTCGGCGATTTCTTTAATGTCTTTGTCCACCATTGTGACCTCGCTCCTTTATTGAGGGGTGTTAAGTTAAACAACTCCAATCCACTATATCATTGATATTGTTTAGTAACAATAAGCCTGATCGATCAGCTTACACATATGCAGTGGCTGGTCCGCTGTTTGCATATAGCTGACCTATCGCCTTTTCTAATACTCTCATCTGCGGGAATTGTTTTTAAAAAAAATTATTTCTGCGCGATACGCCTTGTATCCCGCAGAATGTTATTTGATTTGATAACCTGCCCAGCAAATGGTAGTCTACCATCTATTAATCGACATCCACCGAGTTATTTGTTATGTATCCTAACCAAAAAGCAATGTTCGACGCCGAAAAACAAGACCGGCCTGGGGTGCCTTTGGCCGCCCCGCCTATCGATACTTATTTTCCAGAGGCAGACGCAGATGCCCTGGCTCATTTAGAATCCTTTAACAAGCATCTCTATCGGCCCAATACTTACTTGCATAAGTGGTGGGCACGTCGCTGCGGAACCACCTTTCGTTATATTCTAAAGCAGCTTGTTACCAATCCTGAGCGCCGAGGCTACTATGAATCTGGTGGTCTTGAAGGAATGTTGGTTCTGGACCCATTAATGGGTGGCGGCACGACGTTGCATGAAGCGATACGTTTGGGAGCTAGCGTCGTCGGCGTGGACATTGATCCTATACCCGTCCTGCAGACAAAGGCCTCTTTATTGCACCAATCTGCAGCGGCTAGAGCCGGCGTTTATATGAAATTTGAGCGTTCCTTGCGTGGCCTGGTCGGTTCGTTCTTTACGACACATTGTACGAAATGTGACCGCACAAGCGAGATACAGTACATCCTGTATGCTCTGCGTCGCCGGTGCAGCTGTGGTGATGTCGGCGTCGTTGATTCATTTACAATTCGTGAAGACCCGTCAGTGCCTTTGCGCCTGTGCGGCTTGTGCCACAGTGTCTACTATGGCGATATCCACGACTGCGTACGGCAGCCACCTCCAATTCATATAGTTGAGCGTAAACATTCCATTTGCCCCACGTGCGGAACGAAGTTCAAGGATATTTTGGATGTTCCCTATTGGCAGCGCTATTATCCATTAGTAATCGCTGCTACTTGTCCTCAGCACGGTTCCTTTTATAAGTCGTTCGATGAAAATGACCATCTTCTACTTGACCAAGCGACTCAAAGGTTTAGATCAACTACCAATCTTCGCCCCTCAGAATTTATCGTTCCAGACGGTCCCAAATCTCGTGATCTATTGTCTCGCGGCGTACATTCTTATTTGGATTTGTTCACACCGCGCCAATTGCTGCTGATCGAGCAGATGATTCAATTGGTTCAATCTAGCCCTAAGGATCATCACTTATGGCTTGCCCTCTTGGTATCGACATCCCTCGAGTTTAATTCACTGCTTTGTGGTTACAAGGGTGCGATATCTCCTCGTCCTGGGGCCATTCGACACGTGTTTTCGCATCATGCGTATTCATTTCCATACACTGCTCTGGAAAGCAATCCGCTTTTTTCGGGCGCATCGTCAGGAACCTTACCGCGCCTTTTTCAGGACCGTGTAGTAAGAGCTGGCAAGTGGGCAGAAGCGCCTTTGGAAAGGCGTATTGACGGCGAAAGCGTGCATATAGTGGCAGTCAAAGGTGAAGTAGACTGGGGCATCGAGGTCAATTCTATCGCGGCGCTAAAGGAGCCTGGCCACTTTTGTTTGATACAGGATGATTTCCGCAACGTCGCGATTCCAGCCGGGTTCGTCGATTATGTTGTTACCGATCCGCCTTACTATGATAGTGTCCAATATAGCGACCTTTCTAGTTTTTTCCGCGTTTGGCTTTCCCACTTGCTTCCTGACACAGCAGATTGGGCCTACGATCCTAGCTTGTCAGCCGTCGCCTCAGATATGTCGCGTGCCGGCGCCTATGGGCAGGCTTTAACAGCAATATGGCAAAAGTGCCGCTATGCTCTTAGACGACCGCACGGTAGGCTCATTTTTACTTTTCATCATTGGAGTCCTGCAGCTTGGGGGGAGTTGACGCTTTCATTGAAGCTGGCAGGTTTCGCTCTCCAAAATCGATATACGATTTCTTCGGAAAATCCCATTTCAGTGCATATACGTAGCTTACGGGCACTGAAACATGATTGTATACTGGTTCTCCGGCCAAACGATGACCCCATTCAGCGTGTCGTGTCCCCACGGTGGCCCGAGATAGCAACGGTTGACTTTCGTAATAGCCGAACATTTTGCGATGACTGTGGCGCTGCATTGGGCTTCTTTTTGCAGTCCGATTTAAGTGAAGAGGATATAATACACCGCTGGCATATTTTGTTGGGAGGTAATGGCAATGGCAATGGCAAAAGCAAAACGCCCCGCTGAGGTATTTGGCACGGCCTCTATCGATCTATCTACTGCGGCTAAGGCCCAACGGCAGAAGTACCTGTGCCCTTATATCGGCAGTAAATGCATCAAGCAAACCAGGCTTGCTACCTACCCCATGGGCGTATGTTCAGTCGATTATAATGGAGATTTCATTGCCATATGTCCTAAGCGTTTCCTACAAGATCAGCGCGTATTTAAGGACATAGCGGACCAGCATTTCGGAACTCGCAATGATTTAATCGTTTTTTCCGAGATTGGATTAAAAACCATAGGCACTTTTGACTATGTTATGGTTAAACATAAGCCGATGAGCGACGAGATCGAAGACTTTGTCGTCATTGAGTTCCAAACGGGGCAAACCACGGGAACTGGCAAATTGGTTCAGGGATTGAAGGATGTTATGAAAGGGACCGATATCGCTGCCAAAAGCTATGCATTTGGTCTCAATACATATGACGTTTGGAAGCGCTCGTTCACACAGATCCTTAACAAAGGGATCGTTTTGGAGGCGTGGCAGCGTAAAATCTACTGGGTAGTCCAGGAACAGGTTGTGCGATATCTTTTCAATCGTTATCACTTAAACGATCTTTCGACTGACCCGGATAATGCAACGGTTTTTCTCATGTACGACTTGGTGTGCGCGAATAATGCTCTGGCTCTCGTAAACCGGGGTCTTTGTTCCGCCTCGGTCGATCACCTATTTAATGCCTTTAGGTTGAACCCCAGCATACCTAAACGGAAAGAATTCGAAGTCATTTTGAATAAAAAGCTCAGGGCGCGTCTAGGTTTTGAGCTGCACTAATATAATCCTTTCTTATTCGTTATCGCGTGACGCACAGATAGTTTGGCTGAGCACGTATGATTGCAAGCTGAAAAATTGCCTGGGTATTGTCGCAGGACAAGGTTTGTTAATATCTTGTTAATAAGCGGTCGTCATCAAACACTATTGTAGCTACAAAATCATTATTGGCAAATAGATTGTTATTCATCGTTTCCTATCTAAAATCATCCAATGATATACTATTCTCGTCATTCGTAAACCGTCGGTGGATTGTTTATTGTACGCCCGCTATTCTGCCTTTCCGTGTATTTGATTTGAATCTATAGAAATAGCTAACGGATAGCTAACGAACTATATGTCAGTTGACGCAATGAGCCATCATCATACGACCAAAGATGATTTTCATAATATAGAACAAATGTATTAAAACGAACGTGAAACAATGGCGGATAAGGCTTAGCGCTAATTCCGAAGACCGATGCTCTGGTCCGCTGAGCTACAGGCGCACAAACTGCAGATTCCACTGCTATCGCACATATTTTATCATTTTGTGCACCGCAGTATTACGTAAAAACCTGATTTAGAAGTCAACTGTTTCTTTGCCAGCGATTCCTTTACTATTTCGTGTTGTTCTCGGTTGTATGGGAAATATGGGATAATGAACTGCATACTTCATATTAGATTCACAGTTTTTTACAGGAGGTCAGGAAATGGCGCAAGCAAAGTATTGTCTGTATTGCGGCCACGAGCTTTCGACAAAGAACATCCATGGTAAAGACTATCAAGCTTGCCCTTTAGATAAATGCAATTTTGTCCATTGGGACAATCCGCTCCCTGTAGTCGCCGCGATTGTTGAACACGAGGGAAATGTCCTGCTTGCCCGCAATAAGGCATGGACCTCGAAAATATTTGCATTGATTACAGGATTTCTGGAAAAGGGCGAAACTCCGGAAAATGCCGTTCTACGCGAAGTAAAGGAAGAACTCGGCCTTAATGCCGAACTCAAGAGTATGATCGGTGTCTACCCTTATATAGAAAACAACCAGGTCATCATAGCCTACCACGTGTCAGCAAGCGGTGATGTCAGGCTGGGGGAGGAGATTGCAGAGGTGATATCCATACCGCCGGAAAAGGTGCGTCCCTGGGGATTCGGCGCCGGGCCTGCAGTTAAAGACTGGCTGGACAGACGCAAACTTTGATGACAATTGTGACGCTCCTACAAAATTAGCCAACCAGCAGGCTAGTGTCCTCCAGACCTCTGTGCCTCCAATCAAAGTTCCTGCTTATATTTGTTCTGGAGATCTTTCGCCTCCTGCAGCTTCTTAAGTTCTTCCTCGCTTAAAGGCTTGCAGGATACGAGCTCGTTATTCTTAAGCTCGATGGTGAAAAGGGCGCGGCAACTCCAGCAGCGGTAGGGCCCGACATAGCTCGGATCAACCATGGACATGCTGCCCTCAACCTGGCAGGCCGGACACTTTATTTTAATAAACATTTTTATACCATCGCTTTATAAATATCTTAAAGTATGTAGCAAATCTCCATGCTTGTAAATGCCACGCGGGTGGACAGGCTTTTCAACCTTGGCTTATAATATGAAACCGGATTTGCCCGCAGGCCGGCATCATACAATTACTGTTCACATGTGATATCGCCTGTTCGTTTCATGGATTACCCCGGGCACCAGATTCAGTAATCATATCAAAATAAATTATTTTTGGAGGAAAAATGCCAGAAAGAGAAGTAGTTATTGTCGACGGCGTGAGGACGCCTTTTGGAAGGATGGGAGGCACAATCCGCGATTTCTTCTGTTCGCAACTGGGCGGCATTGCGCTGAAGGGCCTCGTTGATAAAACCAATATCCTTGAAAGGGGCGGCGTGGACTGTGTTTTTGCCGGGTCGGCAGCACATTGCTCCCATGCCCTTAATCCCGCCCGCTGGATTTCGCTGGCGGCAGGGCTGCCCAAAGAGACAACAGCTTCCTACGTGGAAATGCAGTGCGGTTCGGCCATCGATTCAATCAACCATGCGGCATGGAAAATCCTTGCCAACCATGCGGATGTTATCATCGCGGGTGGCATGGAGTCTTACAGCCAGGCTTTTGCCAAATTCCCCATGTCCACCCAGCCATATAAATTGACACCGCCTATGCCTATCAGAGGTACTTTATCCCCGGTGGAAGCGGAATGCATCGGCATGGGACTTACAGCTGAGAACCTTCAGGTCATGTACAACATCCCCCGTGAAGCATCAGATGAGTTTGCCTATCAGAGCCAGGCACGAACGAAGGTAGCCATGGAAAACGATTATTTCAAGGACGAGCTCGTGCCCGTTGTGATTAAGGGATCCAAGAAGACGCCCGATATCATCTTCAACAAAGATGAGCATCCGCGTCCTGAGACTACACTGGAAGGATTGGCCAAGCTGCCGCCGGTATTCAAACAGGGCGGCACGGTGACAGCCGGCAACGCCTCAGGGCAAAATGACGGAGCGGCATTCGTGCTGATGATGAGCGCGGAAAAGGCGAAGGAACTGGGATATAAACCCATGGCGAAGTGGATTGCCGGCGGGGATGCCGGCTGCGATCCGACCATCATGGGCATTGCCCCGGCTTATGCCGTCCCAAAGGCTATGAAGCGCGCAGGCTTGAAACTGTCTGATTTCGATCATATGGAGTGCAATGAAGCCTTTGCCGTGCAAAACCTGGCGGTCATTAAAGAACTGGAAAAGCAGACCGGCGAAAAAGTTGACCGCAAGAAATGGAACCCGCTGGGAGGCGCCATCTCCTACGGGCATCCCAACGGCGCTTCCGGAGCCAGGATCTGCATGTTCACGATGCGTCACCTTATACGCACAGGCGGGAGATACGGATTCTTCAGCTCCTGCTGTGGCGGCGGATTAGGCGTGGCCACAGTCATCGAGAACCTCCAGAGATAATATTTACAGAGCTCAAACAGGGATACTGAAGTCACGGCGGCCCCATTTTTCGGCTTACTGTGTTTGCCGGAACCTGGGGCCGTTGCTTAATCGGCATACAACTGAAGCCAACCTGAGAGCATGTTTTACAGGTGCTCTGTAGCGCTGAGCTACAGGCGCATGACGATGCAAAATACCACTAAAACACCAGGCCTCGAGGGTGCCGATGATTAATCCCTGCTGGTATAATGTGAAAAGCAATCAGAAAATACTTTGAATGAAGAATGTGCTTTAATTGCTATGTACCTTGCTGAATTTAGAATATGACAGAATGGGGGTAGTGAAAATTGTTTAACTTGAAGACCAATTTATTCATCTTGCTGGCAGGATTGGTACTCGTCCTGTGTCAGTGTACAACGGCTTCGGTACCGGACATTCCATCCCGCAACTGGAAAATGAGCGTTGTGACCAATGAAGATTCATCGTGGGCCAAGGGGGCGCATCTATTCGCTGACCTGGTTAAAGAGCGAAGCGGCGGCCGGATACAGATAACGGTTTATCCCAATGCTGAACTGGCGGGCGGGGACCAGGTAAAAGAGCTGACCATGCTGCAGGATGGCAGTATTAATTTCACCTATCACTCCAATCTGCTTTATTCGAATCTTGACCAGTCGTTTGCCGCTATATCCATGCCATGGCTGTTCACGGACTATGCACAGGTTGATACGGCCCTATCCGGGCCCGCGGGCAACCTGTTACTGAAGGAGGCGGAAGATCAGGGTATTGTCGGCCTTGCCTACGGCGAGAATGGTTTCCGCCAGTTGACCAACAGCAGGCTGCCCGTACGTATGCCCGATGACCTGCGCGGTCTGAAAATCCGTATCCCCAATGTTGAGCTTTATAAATCGATTTACAAAGCACTGGGGGCTACCCCGATAACAATGAACTTCGGCGAGGTTACCGCCGCTCTCAAGCAGGGGCAAATCGACGGGCAGGAGAATCCTATTGACATTATTGTCTCCTCCAGGCTCTACGAGGTCCAGAAGTACATCACCATCTGGAATTACTCCTATGATGCCCTCATTTTAGGCATGAACAAGAAGGACTGGGACGGCTTACCCGGCAATGCCCGGGAGATAATTAAGCAGGCCGCCAGCGAGGCTTCGAGGGAACAGATAAAATTATCACGCGATGCCGCCAGGACCCAGTTGGGCCTGTTGCGTGAGAAGGGCATGACTGTTACAGAGCTAACCCCCGAACAGGTCAAGGTGTTTCGCGAGGTCACAGATCCTGTGTACGTGGAGTGGTCGGGAAAAATCGAGCCCGAGATTATGAAGTTGAAGGGGAACTAGGAACCGACCGGCTATTAGGCCTGAACAGAAGCAAAGCTGTTTATGAAGGCGCGCCCAGTTTCTTAGTAAGTAATTCCCGGATTATTTTGGGATTGGCTTTGCCGCCTGAAGCCTGCATCACCTGGCCGATAAGGAAGGCCATGGCTTTACCCTGCCCGCTCCTTACATCAGCAACGGCAGCCGGTTGTGCGGCTAAAACCTTGTCTATCAGCGAATCCAGAGCCGTGGTATCGGAAATTTGCCGGAATCCACGGGCGCTAACGATCGCTTCCGGTGATTCATCGCTGTCAAACATGTGCACCAGCACCTCGCGCGCCGCGTTGGCATTGATCTCCTGCTGCGCAAGCATTTTGAGCAGCACCGCAAAGCGCTCCGCCGTTACCGGGCAACTGCCGAGCTCCAGCTTACGCTCTCTAACGGCCGGCATAAGCTGCGTGGTGAGCCAGTGCATGGCCGTGCGCGGCGCGATCGCCTGTCCGGCCAGCGCCTCAAAATAGCCCGCGACCTCAGCATCGGAGCTCAAAAACGTTGCTTCCTCACCCGTCAATCCATACTGTTTTACAAAGCGTTCCGCCCTGACGGCAGGCATCTCGGGAAGGCGCGACCGCATCTTTCCGATCCATTCCTGCGACAGCCTGATCACCGGCACCGAGGGGTCCGGAACACAGGGACCTTCGAACTTCTGGCGCATGGGGAGCGTGACCTTCTTTTCAGGGTCCCAGAGCCGGGTATGCAGGATCACCGCTTCTCCCCCCTGCACGGCCGCGCTCTGGCGGGTGATTTCATACGCGATGGCGTCGCCTACGTGACGGACTGAGTTCATGTTCTTGACTTCTACCTTTGTATTCATCTGGGCGGTGCCCCGCGGACGTATTGAAATATTGGCGTCGACCCGCATGGTGCCGTTTTCCATGCTGCATTCGGATGACCCCACTGAACGCACCTGCGTGCGCAGCGCCTTGAGAAACTCCATTGCCTCGTAAGGCGTACGGAAATCCGGCTCTGTGACGATTTCCACCAGCGGCACGCCGGCACGGTTGAAATCCACCAGGCTGATCGGCAGCCGCCCTTCCATTTCGTGCACGAGCTTGGCGACGTCTTCCTCCATGTGGATATGATGCAGGCGCAGCCTTTTAGGCTTACCACCTTCATCAGTAATATCGATGCCGCCGCCGCGCGAAAGGGGAAGATGGGCCTGGGATAACTGGAATCCCTTGGGCAGGTCCGGGTAATAGTAAACCTTCTGATCAAAGGCGCTTACGGGCTGAAGTTCAGCGCCCAGCCCCAGGCACAGCAGCGATGCTTTTTCAAGCGCATCCCGGCTGAAGCGGGGCATGGCGCCCGGAAACCAGAGGCAGGTCGGGCAGGTATTGACGTTGGGTTCGTCGCTGGTGCGATTGGGACAATCGCAAAACATTTTGGTTACGCAATTGAGTTCAACGTGGATTTCCAACCCGATAACAGCTTCGAATTCCAAGCTATTTGCCTCCCCTGCGCGTATTCATAATGTGTTCGCCCAGTGCGAGCAGTTTCGCATCGCTGAGCCTCGGCCCCGCCAGTTGAAATCCCGGGTGTCCAGCGCCTGGCGCCGGCGGCAGGTATAACGCAGGCTGGCCTGTTACATTGGCAAAAAGCGTCGAGGCGAATCGAGCGTATGTGCCGGCAAGCGACTCGGGAGCGCCGGAAGAGTCATTATCAACTGCCGGGAAAACCAGGAAGTCCGCCTGCGAAGTGAGCCTCTGCATTTCCCTGAGCAAATGCGCGCGGATACGGCAGGCGTTTTCAAATGCTTCGTAGCGCTCGAACTGGAAATACGCGCCCTGGAACAGGTAGCTTTTCAGAAGCAGGCCGAAGGCAGCGCCGCGCGAGAGCAAATACATCTCGTTCCAGTTTTTGGTGCCCGGCGCGCGCTGGCCGTAGCGGACGGAATCATAGCGTCCTGCGCAGGACGAGGCCTCCACGGAGCCGACGATCTGGTGGACGAGGGAAAAAAGAGAGAAGTCGGGTAGGGACATTTCCCGCAGGTCAAAGCCCGCCTTTTTCAGCGCTTCGACCGATGTACGGAACTGCTTTTCCTGTCCGGCAGGCAAGTTGCTTTGCGCTTCCTTTATGATGCCGATGGTCGTTTTCCGGGGGTCGATTTTTTGCGGGGAAAAATCAGGGATCTTCTCATCGGGGAGCGAAAAATCCAGCTCGTCCGGGCCTGCAATAGCCTTTAAGATGTCCCGGATGTTTTTAATACTCCCGGAAAGTATGCCGCAGCATTACATCGACGGAATCAGGTCGACAAGGCCGTAGCGCGATACCAATCCGTAACTGGGCTTGAAACCGCAGACAGCTGCGCGCAGGGCGGAGATCGGAAGAGCACACG
>JAQUQM010000040.1 GCA_028716085.1 Dehalococcoidia bacterium
CGATCTGAAGTCGGAGAAGATATGGTAGTTGTTGATCCACATCGTGCCGGTGCGTACGGCATTGGCTACCCGCTGCGCCCGGGCATTATTGGAGGAAAATACACCGCCGGCCAGGCCGTACATGGAATCGTTGGCAATGGCGACCGCTTCCTCGTCGCTGTCGTATTTGATCACACAGACCACCGGGCCGAAGATCTCCTCCTGGGCAATGCGCATTTTGTTGTTCACATTGGCGAAAATAGTGGGGGCATAATAATAGCCGCCCTTGATTCCCGCTACCTCGACTCGCTTGCCGCCCGTGATAATCTTGGCGCCCTCGTCCTTGCCGATCTGGACGTAACGTTCCACTGTGGCAAGCTGCTGTTTGCTTACCAGCGGGCCCAGGTGAGAGGTAGGATCCATCTGATACCCCACCCGCAGCATCTCGGCGCGCTTCTTCATCTTGTCCAGGAACTGGTCGTAGATCTTGGACTGGACCAGCACCCTGGTGCCCGATGAGCATACCTGGCCCTGATGGAAGAAGGTCCCGTAGCAGGCGCCTTCCACGGCAAGGTCGATATCGGCATCGTCGAGTATGATATTGGCCGATTTGCCGCCCAGTTCCAGCGACACCTTTTTCACAGTGCCTGCCGCCAGCTTCATGACCTCGCGGCCTACCTCGGTGCTGCCTGTCAGCGCCACCTTGTCCACATCGGGATGGGTGCAGAGAATGTTGCCCAGTTCACCGCCGGGACCGGGTATTACGTTGATCACGCCGTCGGGTATGCCTGCTGCCTTAGCGCACTCAGCCAGAATACAGGCCGTCAGAGGCGTATTCGAAGCAGGCTTGATAACTAAGGTATTGCCCATGCAGAGGGCAGGCGTTATCTTCCAGATGGCGATATACATGGGATAGTTCCAGGGTACGATACCCACGCACACGCCGATCGGCTCCCGTCGGATAAACTCACGGCCGGGTGCAAAAGCGTTGCCTGAGGTCGGTATCTCCTCTTCCCAGGGGAATTTGGTAAGCGCCGCCATGCTCAGGTTACGCAGGTGTGTGACGGAGATCAGGGGCATGAACTTGGCCAGCGAGATGACCTGGCCCGCATCCATTGATTCCATGGCAGCCAGCCGCAGCCCCTGCTGGGCCACCTGGTCGGCAAAATCCTGTACCTTGGCTATACGCGCCTGTGGCGACATCCTGCTCCATTCACCCTTGTCGAAAGCTTTGCGCGCCGCCGCTATGGCAGCCTCGGCGTCGGCCTTGCCTGCCTGCGCTACGGTTGCTATGGGCATCTCAGTGCCCGGATCGATGGATTCGAAGGTCTTGCCGCTTGCCGCGTCCACAAACTCGCCGTTGATGAAAAGCTTGTACTGTTCCACTTGCTACCTCCTAATAAATTTATTATTGAAAAAATAATATATGCCGGAAATAACTAGCTGGATTTTATATCGCAGATGCCAAAACCGTCCCACTCGCTCACCGGTTTACCTGACCTGATAACAAATCCTGTCCTGCCCGCCTCATCCACGTAGTTGATTTCTATCTCACCAGCAAGATCATATACATCGGGGCTGATAATGAAGGATAAGCCCTCAGCCTCTGAAAGCAGGTCGTCCTCACGGGCATCGTCCGGGCGGAGGGATAATGAAGCGTCACAGCACCCGGTGAAATTAAGATCGATGCGAATGGGCTGGATGATGTGCTTTTCTGCCAGAAAAGCACTTATCGCCCTGCCGGCTCCCGGCCCAAGAATTATCACAGGAATCAACTTTTGCACTGCTTCCCTGCCCTTGCCATTGGAAAATCCTGCTAAAGGAGGGGATTCTCCATCTGCATAACAACCGCCATTAATATATTATACTATGCGTTCCAAATTGATAAATAAAACCTTGTAGCCAGAGCATAAATGACCGCTTAGAGATATCAACATCTCTGATTGACTGGTCATTCAATATCTAATGGCAACAAATTTATCATTCGGCACTAGTTTTGTCAATACTTTGCCGGACGATGGACAAACCCATAAATTGTATTACCCCTTTCAGGCTGCTACTTGTTAAATGCTTTGCTCCCGAACACAAAGAGAATTATACCCAAACCGAGTACAACCAGTGTCAGTGGACAGGGCAGCGGCCATCCGAAAAGGGGATTGGGGATATGCGCGACCATCAATACGGCGTCAAGGATCAGCAGCAGTCCGGCGATAACGAGAAGGACTTTTGAAGCTAAAAGCATAACGACCTCCGCCTTTTATATTCAGCGCCGATATTACGGTATGGAGCAGGTTGTGTCAAGATAGTTTCAATAGGATTGTTCAATTTCGCTGCAAGATACGCAATCATGCGGTTTTTGTTGCTACGCCCCATGTGTCAGAGTACAATTTCTTTGACCGGCAGTTCACTGAGAAAAACGGGGTGAGATATGGCAATTGTAGTCGATGATGGCGATGTTCAAATAACCAGGCTCGAGCTCGGGCCGTACGGCACGAATGCATATATCGTAGTCTGCAAAATCACGGAGGACAGCCTGCTGGTTGACGCGCCTGCGGAAGCCGGGACCATACTGAGGCAGCTCAACGGCACACACCCACGCTATATTGTCCTGACGCACAACCACATGGACCACACGGGCGCCCTGGCCGAACTCAAAGACCAGTTGAGGATTCCCCTGGCTACCCATCCCCTGGACTCCGCCGGGTTGCCCTGCCGTCCAGATATAAACCTCGCGGACGGCTCATCCCTGAATATCGGTGCGTTGAAAATAGGGGTGATCCATACGCCGGGGCACACGCCCGGAAGCGTGTGTTTGCTGGTGGGCAGGTACCTGCTGGCGGGAGATACCATCTTCCCCGGCGGGCCGGGGCATACTGCAACGCCGGCTAATTTTCAGCAGGTTGTCAGAACCATAGAAAGCAAGATCATGCCGCTGCCGGATAACATCGTGATATATCCCGGCCACGGGGATGCGGCCTCACTTGAAGGTGAGAAAAAATCCTTCTTCTCTTTTATTTCACGTACCCACGCCGCCGACCTCTGCGGAGATGTTACCTGGTCGGCGGAGTGATATCTAATCGTCGTCTGGCTGCAGCGGACCCGGCACAGGCTCCGGAGTGGGATTGGGAACCGGGCCCGGCATAGGTTCAGGTGTTGGATTGGGCACAGGCCCCGGCATTGGTTCAGGAGTGGGATTCGGCACTGGTCCCGGCATGGGCTCCGGTGTGGGATTCGGCACAGGTCCCGGCATTGGCTCCGGAGTCGGATTCGGCACAGGTCCGGGCATCGGGCTGGGGCCGGGCTGGGGCAGCAGGCTGCGGAACATGATGACAAATGATATGGAGCCGCCCGGCGACAGGGTCTGTGAGTATGGTGAAACGCCTGTACATTCGGCCGGTGACGGGCCGCCTCCGCTGTAGGATACGCTGTAAGTTCCCCGGGGCACATTGCTGAACGTGTTGGACACGGTGCTTCCCGATTCGACATAAGGCCCGCCTACAGTATAATCACAGTCCCCGGACCATGTCTCGCCGTTCAGGGTGGCGTCGACCGTTACATATCCGCGCGACTGTCCCGTGAAGTTCAAACTGAACGTTATGGTGCCGCCGGGAGCAAGGGTTAAGGTCGGCGACGGCGATATGCCGGTCAGTGTAGCGCCGATGGGGCCGCCGGAGTTATAGATCAGTGTATAGGATCCGGCCGGGAGGCTGGTGAAGCTGCCGGGGATAACATCATTGGTATCCGCCAGGTTGGGTCCGCTTATAGAGTAGCTGATCGGTCCCGAGCCCATTGCCGTTTGCCAGGTCTGGCCGTCGACGGTGGCGTTCACCCGCACCGTACCTGTTGCCTGCTGGCCTGTGAAATTCATGGTGAAGACGAGCGTGCGCCCCGCCGTCAGCGTCTGCGTGGGCATCGGTGTGATGCTGTTTAATACGGCATTGTCCGGGCCGCCGCCCATATAGTTGAGCGTGTAGCTGCCTGTCGGCAGGCTGCTGTAAGTACGCGGCGCCTGGTGGTCCCAGCTCTGGTAAGGTCCTTCGAGGCCGTAGGTGACCGCGCCGGACCAGGCTGCTCCGTTCAACGTGGCATTTACAATGATATTGCCGCTCTGCTGCTGGCCGGAATAATTGAGCGTAAAACCGCCCGACCGGCCTGAGCTGATGGTTATGGAGTTTCCCGGGGAGATGTTGCCCAGGGCAGCGCCCGACGGACCGCCCGATTGATAGGTGATCCTGTAAGTCCCTGCCGGGATGTTGCTCAGCTGCAGGGGGACCGATGAATAGGTGCCCGAGACCGGCCCTGAAAGCGAAAACGTGGCCGAACCCGACCACGCGGCGCCGTTGTAATACGCGGTGACGGAGAGGTTGGAAGATTGTGACGACGTAAAATTCAGCACGTAATTCAACTAGCTGCCCGTCTGCAGCGTCTGCGATGCGGACGGCGATATACCGCTGAAAACGGCGTTCTGGGGTCCGCCTGAATTATAGGAGAGCGTATACGCGCCGGGCGCTACGCTCATAAAGGAGTGCGGCACCATCGAGTCGGTATCTCTGAACGGGCCGTAAATCGAGTAGTTCACTGCGCCGGACCAAGGCGCGCCGTCCAGGGTGGCGCTGACATTTATGTTGGTACTCGACTGGGTATTAAAATTCAATGTGTAATAGACCGTTCCGCCTGCGGCAAGCTGCTGCGTCGGCGAAGGCGTAATGCTTGTAAGGGTGGCATTCTGCGGCCCGCCGAAATTGTAGGTGATGGTGTAGCTGCCGGCTGCAACGCTGTTGAAGCTCCAGGGCACGGTGTTTTCGGAATCGGAAAAAGAACCCGTGATACGGAAGTTCACCGCGCCAGCCCACGGAGCGCCGTCGAGCGTGGCAGCGACACGTATACTGCCGGAGCCGCCGGGCCCGGCACCGCCCGAGGTGCGGAAGGACCAGTAAGTTGTCCAGCTCGATACCTGTTCACCCTTCCTGGCCAGGACCCGCCAGTAATAAGTGGTATTTGCACTCAACTTGCCGGCAGGGACCGTATAGCTGAGGTCGGCAAGATTGTCAGCATCGACCGATATGCTCTGAAAATTACTGTCGGTGGCAATTACCAGATGATAAGTAGCGCCCGCAGCGCCTCCACCCCACATCAGGGTTGGTGAAGTGGAATTGACCGTGCTCCCATCAGCAGGGGAGGCGGGGACCACGGTTAGGGACGTGGGAAGGCATGCGGGTAACAGCAGTGTAAAGATCAGCAGGCATGCAAAAAAGCGGCGCATATTAAGCTCCATTTTAGTTTTATTTTCAACTGTATACTCACTTCCCCTGATAAGCAATGGCTATTCAGCCATGATTTTGCACCCTTCTCTCCATGTTGACGTGAATTTCGCTTACACGCCGGATTACAGCCGTGTTATACTTTTGGACAGCTAATCTAATTCTACATCGTCCATCTGCGAGGAAACCAATTCATGAAGATCGGTAACCTGGAGTTTAACGTTAAGATCATCGGAGACGGGGCTCCTTTTGTCTGGGCGCACGGCCTGATGTGCAGCATGGGCTGGGAGGACGGGAGCGGAATCTTCGGCTGGGATCAAATCGCCGCTGCTGCCAGGGTAGTGCGCTACGATGCCAGGGGACACGGGCACAGCGGGGGCAGCCTGAATGCAGCGGATTACCGGTGGATCAACCTCGGCCGGGACCTGCTCAATATTGCAGACGCCTGCGGTATAAATGAATTTGTTGCCGGCGGCCAGTCCATGGGCAGCGCCACGGCCCTCAGCGCCGCTATGCTGTCTCCGGAGCGTGTTAAGGCGCTGGTGCTTTACACTCCGCCTGCCATCTGGGAAACCAGGACCAACCAGGCGGCGATATACAGCCTGATCGCTAAAATAGCCGACGAAAAAGGATCGCGTGATATGTCCCGACAGATGAGACAGGCGCCGGAGCGGACTTTCCCCAGGTGGCTCCTGGAGTCCCTGAGCAGCCGCGTCAACGTATTCTGGGACGGCATCGCCGGTTTTAACAAGGAAGTGCTGGTGAACGTGCTGGGCGGTTCGGCACAGAGCAATCTGCCTCCGCGGGAGGAGGTGGCTTCAATGAAAATACCCGTGCTGATACTTGCCTGGCCGGATGACATCGTCCACCCTCTGCAGTCAGCATATTCCCTCCATGAGGTCCTGCCGCAATCCGAGCTGGTTATGGCTGAAAACATGGATGACGTCAGGCAGTGGCCGGGGCGGATAAAAGAGTTTATCCTGAAAAACGGCTGACCCCTGCCTGCTGCGCCTTATTTATTTGCCACCCATAAAAGGCATCAACTACTTTCGGTGCCAGTTACACCAGTGGTGGCCCACGGCAGCCAGCGGCGCGACCGTAAGCCACAGCGTCACCGTGATCAGCATGGCCATGGGATAGTCGATCTTAAGCAGGCTGAAATTGGGCGCCACCGCACGCCACCAAAGCGGACAATGTATAACCTCCCATACTTTCTTCCAGCAACTCCATCAAATTGAGGATTTAACTGTTCGCTATTATATCTGCTGTGCAGGATCACAAACCTAAATATCTTTGTTACTAAGCCTCAGTGTTAGTTGAGTCGTCTGTCTTCTCGACTGGCGTGGGGCTTTCGCTTTTTACGCGTGGGTTAGCGATCATGCCTATCAGGACTGCAACGGCTATAAGATCAAACATTAAACCTGCAACAATTGCGCTCCCATTGGAAAATGCTGAAAAGCCCATAGTCAGGCCAATAAAGAAACCTACTACCACTGGTATTCCAAGAGGTACTAATGCCCACGCCTTCCAGCCCTTTTTCCACGCAGCGATTGTCAGAATGATTTCCAGTGCCATCAACATTTCAATTTACCTCCTACCAAATATTTTCTACATTTAATCTAGAGGAAAGACGGGCAACTTAACATAGTAGGCAGGCAAAGATAGGCCAATAACACCGTGGC
This sequence comes from Dehalococcoidia bacterium, assembly GCA_028716085.1. Classification (GTDB taxonomy): domain Bacteria; phylum Chloroflexota; class Dehalococcoidia; order GIF9; family UBA5629; genus JAQUQM01. The sequence continues at coordinate 6,923 of JAQUQM010000040.1, forward strand.
AACTTACTGAGAACGACCTGACATTCCACTGACAGGCGGTGTATAATTCATATGATCCCACCCGGTCAGTTCGGCCAAGTTATATGGAGGCAAGATGCGATGGAGCAAGAGACTGATGCTATGTTGATTGTCGAAAAGGGGGAACCGGGGGAACTGGGTAAAGTCATACCTCTAAAGCAAGGCTCCCTAATTATCGGCCGTTCCTATGAGGAGCACCAACCTGATATTCCTTTTAAGAATCTGTATATATCCAAAAGTCATGCCCAGATCACGTATAGTGACGGTCGTTATGTTTTAATCGATCTTCCCACAAACAAGCACGGCACTGACCTCAATGGCATTACTATGATCAAAGGAATGCCGTATATCCTGAAACACGACGACGAGATAAGCCTGGCAAAAAAATCAGTGGAATTACGCTTTTGTTTCGAGTCGGAACTGGGTAAGACTCTTGATTTCCCTGTAGAAACTGTGTCGGCGGGTCTAAAATTACCCACAAAGCCTGACATTGTTGTTGATGCGGAGAGAATGGAAGTTATATTTAAAGGGAAAGATCTCAGACCGCGACTGAGCAAACAGGAATTTGACCTGTTATCTTTGCTTCACAGTAACCGTAACAGGGCAGTAAGTAAAGACAAAATCAGGGACTGGGTATGGCATGATGTTGGCTTCCCCGCTGGAATAACGGACGAAGCCATTCACAGCCTGGTTTATCGCCTGAAAAAGTCCCTCGGGGAATATGGGGAACATATAATTGCAGTATACGGTTGTTACAGATTTGATGAAGAGGTGAGGGAATAGAGTGTAACGATACTATGCTACCCCCGTTAGAGCAAATCTAATCTGATGTAATGCTATCAGCACTTTGTCAGCCTGAAATCAGCGGAAAAATATGTTCCTTCTGTATAGATCTGGTTATTATGTTTTTGAATCATACGTAATCAGTCATATCCGGTAATGGCGGGAAAATAAAATGGATTCTAAGAATTTCCTCGGCGGTATGTTCGGAGGATCAGGTAAGAAAAAGGCACCTGAACCGGCAAGAAGAAATATGCCTGCCCGAGAAACGGGTGGACAGCTATCAGAGGCGCCCTATAAGAAGGGCGATTTCATTGGCCACAAATACCAAGTCTACGAGACTCTTGGAGCAGGCGGCTTTGGCATAGTTTACCTGGTCTATTCCCATGAAACTAAATGGGTTTATGCGCTCAAAACGTTTAAGGATGAATACCTCAGTGATAGCTCGATTAGGGAGCGATTTCGCAAGGAGTGCCTAGCCTGGGTAAACCTGGAGCACCATTCCCATCTGGTTAGAGCCCGTGGCGTGGAGGAGATTTCAGGACGGCTTTACATCTTCATGGAATTCATTATGCCAGATGAGAATGGTATCAATACGCTGGAGGGCTATTTACGGCGGCGGCCGCCGGACCTTGCACAGAGCCTGCAATGGGCGATACAGTTCTGCCACGGCATGGAATATGCCTATACAAAAGGAATCCGCTGCCATCGAGATATCAAGCCTGCCAATATCATGATCGGAAAAGATAAAATGGTAAAAATAACCGATTTTGGGCTGGCAGGTGTACTGGGGAGTTCAGAACCAGGCGGTATCATAAAGCTCAATATCAAGGATAAAGGAATCGGGCTTTCCTGCATGACGGTTGGGGGAGCCAGTTTCGGCACGCCAACCCATATGCCGCCGGAGCAGTTTACCGCTGCTGCCGAATGTGACCAGAGGAGCGACATCTACAGCTTTGGCATCGTGCTCTACCAGATGGCGACAGGCGGGAAGGTCCCTTTCACGGCAGATCCAGCCGGTGCGGATGAACGGGAGGCGGCAGGCCGTTACTGGAAGGTAATGGAATATCTCCACGCTAAATCACCCGTTCCCCGTATAGACTCACCGCTTTATCCTTTGATAGAGAGATGCCTTGAGAAAGACCCAAACAAAAGATATCAGACGTTCAGAGAGTTGAGAGAGGAACTGGAGCCGCTGTTAAGGCAGCAGACCGCAGAGGTTATGCATCCGCCGGAATTGAAGGAGCTTGAAGCTCAGGAATGGAGCAACAAGGGAGGTAGCCTTTTTAACCTGGGCAAATACGATGAAGCCATCCGCTGCTTGGACAAGGCCCTAGAGCTAGACCCTCGGATTATCACTGCATGGAACAACAAGGGTGCTAGCCTTAGTAAGCTGGGTAAGTACGAGGAAGCCATCCGCTGCTGCGATAAAGCCCTGGAGATCGACCTCAGATATGTCAGCGCTTGGTGCAACAAGGGTGTTATCCTTAATGCACTAGGTAAATGTACGGAGGCCATTGTCTGCTATGAGAAAGCGCTGCAGATCGATCCCGAGAATGCAGATGTCTGGAACAATAAGGGCATTAGCTTTAACTACTCGGGCAAGTATGAGGAGGCCATCGGCTGTTGTGATAAGGCACTGCAGATCGATCCCAGGAATGCAGCTGCTTGGATCAACAAAGCTGTAAGCCTTTATGCCCTAGGTAAATATACAGAGGCCATTGTCTTTTGTGACAAAGCGCTACAGATCGATCCCGGGAATGCAGCTGCTTGGATCAACAAAGCTACTAGCCTTTATGCCCTAGGTAAATATACAGAAGCCATCGTCTTTTGTGATAAAGCGCTACAGATCGATCCCGGGAATACGATTGTATGGAATTTCAAGGGGAGTTGCCTTCATGCCTTAGGCAGATATGAGGATGCCATCGTCTGTTCTGATAAGGCGCTGCAGACGGATCCCGGGAATACAAATGCCTGGAACAATAAGGGGAGTTGCCTTCATAACTTGGGCAAATATGCAGACGCCATCGTCTGTTGTGATAAGGCACTGCAGATAGATCCCAGGGATGCTTTGGCCTGGAATAACAAGGGAAGTTGCCTTGATAACCTGGGCAGGTACGAGGAGGCCATCCTCTGCTGTGACAGGGCGCTGGAGCTTGACCCGCGGTATGCCGCTGCTTGGGACAACAAGGGGCTTGGCCTTGACAGACTGGGCAGATATGATGAAGCTATGCACTGCTATGACAAGGCCCTTGAGCTCGATCCTAGGCGTATAAATGCCTGGAACAATAAGGGGAGTTGCCTTAATAACCTGGGCAGATATGAAGATGCCATCGTCTGTTATGATAAAGCGCTGCAGATCGATCCCGTGCATTCTCTCGCTAGGAAAAATAAAGAAATTGCTGAAAAGCATATCAGAAAATAAATAGTGAATTCCCTGTGTTTTTTTACGGTTATATATAACTGCTTTTAGATAGCTGCAAAACAGGAGGCAATTATGAAAGAGCTTTCAGTTGGCGCCAATCTGGCCTGGCAAATAGCGGCCGGTGAAGCCGCTTCCTCAAAACATCAATTTATAGAGAAGGAACACGTACTGATAGGCATTTGCAGCCTTGAGAAAGCAACGAAATTAGATGGCCAGGGGGAGAGCCTCAAGGCAAAGGTGCGTCAGGCTTTACAAGCCGAATATGATGCAATCGAGGACGTTCTAAGAGCTTTCGAATTAAACTCTACCAAACTCAGACGCGGGGTGCGCGAGGAGTTAGGGCAGGGTAATTATAAACATTCAGAAAAGGTTGTCCACCGAAGTGAAGACTGTAAAAAGCTGTTTGAGCAGGCGGATGCACTATCAACTACCACAAAAGAAATATCATGCCTTTCTCTCCTCGCAGCCATATTAGGCGATCCCGGCGATGTTATCAGCCGGGTGTTCAGCAATGAGGGAGTGAAACCAACAGATGTGCATCAGAAAGCGCTTGCCGCTCTGGACAAATTCCAGCAAATTGCCGGGCAGGAGCCGGTCGAAGTCCATCAGGGCAAACAAAAGGTGGACCAGGCGGGCACACATTACTTGGAACGCTATGGCCGTGACCTGACCGGTGAGGCCAAAGACGGCAAGCTTGGCCCTTTTATCGGGCGTCGCCAGGAGCTTCTTCAGGTCATCCAGACGCTAGCACGGCGCACCAAGAATAATCCGGTGTTAGTAGGTGAGGCAGGGGTAGGTAAGACGGCAGTTGTAGAAGCCCTGGCTGTTCGTGTGGCGCAGGGAAAGGACGCTCATATACTGGGCGGCAAGCGCATTGTTGAATTGAATATGGGGGCTTTAGTTGCCGGGACCAAATACCGTGGTGAGTTCGAAGAACGCCTTACACATATCCTTGATGAGGCACGCGAACATCCAGAGGTAATTGTCTTTATAGATGAAATTCATAATATGTTGGGAGCGGGCAGAGCAGAGGGGAGCATGGATGCTGCCAACCTGATGAAGCCGGCGCTGGCCAGGGGCGACCTCCGTTGCATTGGAGCCACCACTATTGCGGAATATCGGAGGTATGTAGAATCGGATGCCGCGCTGGAACGCCGTTTTGACAAAATCATCATCAACGAGCCAAGCCGTGATGAAACAATTGCCATACTTAAAGGTCTGCGTTCTAAGTTTGAAGAGCACCATAAAACTCAAATAACCGACAAAGCTATTGACGCAGCGGTTGACCTTTCCATTCATTTTGATTGGGACCATCAACTTCCAGATAAAGCCATTGACCTGGTTGATAAGGCGGCAGCAAAGACACGCATACCGGCTCTAAGCGTTATGGGCAATATTGCATCGAAAAATGAAGAGAAAGGTGAAGGAGATAAGGATAAGGCAAGCTACGGTCAGGTTACCGAAGTTACCATAGCGCAGGTGCTCTCTGAGAAGAAGGGATTGCCCCTGGAAGTGATCACCGGACATCTGGAAGGAATTACGGAATCGCGCTTGCTAGAGCTGGAGCCGTCTCTTAAGAAACTGATTATAGGACAGGATGAAGCCATCAACCGGATGTGCCAGCGTCTGCTGATGGCGCATGCAGGCTTGAGCAAGCGTCGTGGGCCTCTGGCCGTATTTTTATTCCTGGGACCAACGGGAGTAGGCAAGACTGAATTGGCTAGATCGCTGGCAAAATTCCTATTCGGCAGCGAGTCCAGCATGATACGCCTTGATATGTCGGAGTATATGGAGGAGCACAGCGTTGCCAAACTCATCGGCTCACCGCCTGGTTATGTGGGGCATGAGGAGGAAGGGCAACTGACGGGCAAACTGAGGACAAAGCCTTATTCCGTTGTTCTGCTCGATGAGATAGAGAAGGCGCATCCCAGGGTGTCAGATATGTTCCTTCAAGTTTTCGATGAAGGGCGGCTTACTGATGCCAAGGGCCGCACGGCAGATGCCAGGAATGCCATCTTCATTATGACCTCCAATATCCCTGCTGATAAAGAAATGGGATTCAGCCATAGGGATACCGAGGAATCGAAGGTGGCTGTCATCGGCGCAGTAAGGAAACGTTTCCGGACAGAATTTATCAATCGTATCGATGAACAGATAGTCTTCCGCCCGCTCAGCAGGGAGGATATAAAGAAAATTGCACAGCCCATGCTTGCTGAGATTGGTGAGAACCTTCAGAAACAATATAAAGTTACTCTTCAATTCAGCGATGAAGCCGAGGATTTCCTGGCTGAAGCGGGCTATGGTATACAATATGGCGCTCGTGAACTCCGGCGAACGATAGAGCGGCTTGTACAGGCCCCTCTTAGCCGCTTGATCTTGAGCGGAGAGTTAAAGAAACATGGTTATTGGCGAGTGGTTTGCAGCGGTGAGGTTATATCAATTGTCCCGTTTAGCGGGGAGACTCTGTAAAGATGCCCAAAGCTAAAGACTCTGGCGACAACCAACCCCAAAAGACCCTCTACGAACCTGAGGGGAAAGGACCTGCTGTCATCGATGCGCCGGCTACCTGGAAAGAGGGCGATATTATCGCCGGGCTTTATGAAGTGAAGGGTATATTGGGCGAGGGCAGGTTCGGCACGGTCTATAAGGTCTACCACCAGTCATGGAAGATCGACCTGGCCGTCAAATCCCCAAGGGAAGATGTGCTGGATGACAAGGTGGCGGTGAGCCGCTTTCTCAAGGAAGCCCAGACCTGGGTGGAGCTGGGCATGCATCCCAACATCGTCACCTGCTTTTACGTAAGAGAACTGGGCAGGATACCACGCATCTTCCTGGAGTATGCAGAGGGTGGAGATCTAAGGAGTAAACTGAGTGGTGGAGTGTCACTGGAAGAGGCATTGGACTATGGCATCCAGGTATGCCGGGGCATGGGCTATGCCCAGAAGCATAACCTGGTGCACCGCGATCTTAAGCCTGAGAACTGTCTGCTGGATAAATACGGCAACCTCAAGGTGACGGACTTCGGGCTGGTGAAGATAGAAGAGGCGGAGGATGGCCTTGAGCAGAAGAGCATTGGCAAGACAGGGAGGGCAGGAACACCTGAGTACATGGCGCCGGAGCAGTGGGTGAATGCCTCAGCGGCTACATCGAAGGCGGACATCTGGGCACTGGGGGTAATGATGTATGAGATGTGCACGGGAAGCAAGCCCTTCAAAGCCGGAGCAGACGAGCCGGCATATGCTTTCTATGCCAGGCTGATCTCATCTAAATGGAAATATGCAGAGCTGCCTCAAAATCTACCCGAGGAACTTGTTGCAATCATCAAACAGTGTCTCGACGTGGATGAAAAGAAACGCTGCGAGAACTTCTCTGCACTGGAAGAAAGATTAATCGAAATATATAAAGAATCTGTTGGAGAGCCTTATTCAAGGGATGCGGTGAAGGAACTCGCTCTTCGTGCCTCTAGCCTTAATAACAGAGGCGTTTCACTATATGACCTAGGGCAGGAAGAAAAGGCCTTGGCTGCCTTCACTGACGCACTGAAGGTAGACCCAGCTCATCCTGAGGCAACTTATAACCAGGCGATGTTGCTGTGGAATAAATCCAAGATAGACGATCTGGATGTAATTAGTAGAGTAAAAGCAACAGTGTCAAATAACCCTGGTAAATGGCGCGCTCATTATGTACTCGGCATGGCTCATATAGCCAGAAAGGATTCAGAAAGTTCAATGGCTGCGCTAAATGAGGCAATTAAGATAGCCCCCGATGCGATAGAAACTAAATTAGCTTTGACGTTACTGGAAAATGAGAAAAATAACTGGCTACGATGCCTGCGCACTATGGAAGGACATAAGGGCAGTATAAGTACTGTGGCTATCTCACCTGACGGACGCTTTGCCCTATCCGGAAGTGAGGATAAGACCCTTCGCATCTGGGATCTGCAGTCAGGAAACTGCTTGAGTATCCTGGAGGGACATACCGCTGGCGTCAAAACCGTAGCCATTTCACCTGACGGCCGCTTTGCTCTGTCAGGTGGTGATGATAAAACACTCCGATTCTGGGATCTTATTACCTGCGGCTGCTTGCGCACGTTAGAGGGTCACAAGGAGGGGGTCACCACTGTTGCCATCTCACCTGATGGTCTCGTAGCCTTATCTGGAAGCTGGGATAGGACCATTCGTCTCTGGGTTCTCGGGACTGGCGATTGCTTGCGCATCATAGAGGGGAGCGAATACGGTATCGATGCCGTTGCCATAGCCTCTGATTGCCGCTTTGCCGTGTCCGGGGATAGTTACCATGGAACTATATATGATGACATAAAAACCTTTATGCGCCTGTGGGATCTCAACACCGGCGATTGCTTATGGATTAAAGAACGACAATATGAAACAATCGACGCCGTGGCCATTTCAGCTAACGGACGCTTCGCCGCATCTTTCGGGAGTGGAATTCGCCTCTGGGATCTCAATACTGGCGATTGCCTGCTCGCGACTCGGGGTTATTGTGGCAAGACGGGTGCTATTCTGCCTGACGGTCGTTTTGCTCTATCGGGAGGTTACCCTCACACATTCTACCTTTGGGATCTCCAGAGTGGCGCCTGCCTTCACAGCTGGGAGGGACATAGTGATCGTGTTAATGCCGTTGCAATTTCCCCTGATGGTCGTTTCGCCCTGTCTGGAAGCTACGATAGGACGCTTCGCCTCTGGGTTTTGGGTGACCTGCAGCGGTCCAGATTAGTTTTACTGCTGGATCATGCTCCCTCTATCGGCGAAGAGACGCTATTACGCAGCCGATATGAAGAGATCAGGAATCAAATACAGGAAGCTATTTACAATAGGGATTGGGTAAGTTCATATTCCCTCTTGCAAAGCGCCAGAGCCTTGCCAGGATATGAACGCCATCCTGAATTAATGGAGTTCTCGGCTAAGGTTGGTATGAAAGGTGCAATATCGGGATTAAAAGCTTGCTGGTGGCTGCGCGCCCTAGATGCAGGCGGAGTCAGTGCTGTAACAATTTCACCTGATGGCCGATTTGCTCTATCTGGAAGCGGCGATAAGACACTTCGCCTCTGGGATCTTAGTACAGGCGCCTGCCTGCGTACCATGGAGGGACATACAAATATTATTTATGCTATTGCAATTTCTCCCGACGGCCGCTTTGCTCTATCAGGAAGTAGAGATAATGTGCTCAGATTCTGGGACCTCAGTACAGGCGACTGTCTGCGTACTTTTGAGGGACATGGATCATATATGGGTATCAATTCTGTTGCCATTTTTCCCGATGGTCGTTACGCATTATCAGGGGCAAGCGACTGGGACAATACCCTCAGAATGTGGGACCTCAATACTGGTGTTTGTATTCGCAAAATAGGAGGTTTCAAAACAGACGGAGGCTACGGAGGACGTTCCGTATTATACGAAAATGGTCTTGCTATTTCTCCTGATGGCCGTTATGTCCTGTATGGAGATAAGGATGATACCCTCACAGTTTGGGATCCATGGACCGATAAATACCTGCTTGTCCTGGAAGGTCATAAAGAGTGGGTTAAGTCCATTGCTATCTCTCCAGATGGTCGGTCTGTGTTGTCTGCCGAAATGTTGAGTAGCTCCGTCCGTCTCTGGGATATCAGAACGGGCGAATGCCTGCGCGAACTACAGGGCAGCAAATTTGGAGATGTCGCTTTCTTTCCTAACGGCCGTTATGCACTGGGATTTTCTGGCGATAGTATTCGAGTTTGGGACCTACATAGCGGGGATTGCCTCCGCATGTTAGAAGAGCAAAAAGGTGGCATACCACCTGTGTCAATTTCTTCTGACGGCCGCTTTGCCCTATCTGGAAGTCACGATGGAACTCTTCGTATCTGGGAATTCGATTGGGACTTTGAATTCCCCGATGAAGCTGACTGGAACGAAGGGGCCAAACCTTATCTTGAGATATTCCTGACCCTGCATACCCCATACGCCACTGATGGCATCAGCCGCCAGGGGAAACCCCAGTGGACAGAGGAAGATTTCAAAGAGCTGATGCGTGACCTGGGTTATCGGGGCTATGGCTGGCTGAGGGAAGATGGGGTTAGAAAGAAGCTGAACGAGCTTGCAAATGAGAGAAAATAGCCAGGGTATGGTAAAAATCGTCAGTGTTATAAAATGTGAATGTATACATCCATGAGGTCGATATTATGAAGTTACATTATAAAGCAGCCGGGCTTTCAGATATAGGGAGAGTACGTGAAGAAAACCAGGATGCCTTCTATATAGATATTGAGTCGGGCCTTTTCATGGTTGTTGATGGGATGGGCGGTATGCAGGAAGGTGCGCTTGCTGCCAAATATGTGGTTGAAGGATTACCATCCGTCCTCACGGAGCAGATCAATCAGCAAGGGACTATTCAATCCAATAGCATTATAAGCAGTATCAAGGAAGCAGTTGCGGAGGTCAGCTCCTATTTGCGAGAAAAAGTGGGTAACAATACAGGGGCAACGTTTGCGTCTGCCCTGGTTAAAGGAGGGAAAGCTTATGTCGCCCATCTGGGCGACAGCCGTGCCTACCTGTTGCGGGATGGAAACATGGAACAGCTAACAAAAGACCATAACGTAGCTTCTCTTCTCGTAGACATGGGGGAAATTACTGCGGATCAAGCCGGCGTTCACCCTATGAGGCACAGGTTGACGGCCTATATCGGTATGCAAGATAGCGCTGTCCCCGAGATAAAGTGTATTAGTCTCGAGGCAGGAGACGTTCTATTGCTCTGCACAGATGGCTTGACGGGGATGCTGCCTGTGCAAGAGATCACAGATATCCTGAGCAGCGGCGTGAACTTAAAATCTGTACTCGAGAAGCTGATTGACAGGGCGAATGAGGCCGGTGGTCAGGATAATATCACCGCTGTGTTAATCAATTTTCAAGAACGTGGTGAAGGCTAAATATGAGTGTGAAATTGAAAATTATCAGCGGCCCGATGTCCGGAACGGCTTTCGATTTCAACGAACATGACGTCTTCATCTTTGGCCGTGCGTCCGATTGTCACTGCTGTCTGCCGGATGACCCCTGTATTTCCCGACATCACTTTTTACTGGAGGTAAATCCACCTGAGATACGGCTGAAGGACCTGGGCAGTCTAAACGGCACGTATTTAAACAACATGAAATTCGGTGGAAGAGAAAAGAATGAGCAGCAGGAGGAGGCTGCAAAGAGGGCCTCATATTGCGACGTAAACGACGGGGACCTGATTAAAGTAGGTGACTCAATGATCCGTGTAGCGACGGAGGCTGTAAATGATAGTCAAGCGCCCTCATCGTGTATTAAATGCGGTAAGCCAATTGGGGTTAAAGAAAGAGAGGCACTTGCTTATATCGGAGGTACTTTTCTATGCCATGAGTGTAGAAATAAATTAGTAGCGCCGCTACCTTCTATAAAAGAAGACTCGAAGAGAGGCAAGGCTAACGTACTTGACGATCTGTTGTTAGCTATTTTTGGCGCTGAACAATCATCACCTAACATACCAGGTTATCAATTCCTGAAGGAACTGGGAAAAGGCGGATTCGGGAAGGTTTACCTGGTTAAACGCAATCGTGACGATAAAGAGCTGGCACTTAAAGTGATGCTGTCTGGGAAGAAAAATGTAAATGACAAGGACGTTCAACGTTTCCAGAGAGAGATGAAGATTTGCATGAACCTGCGACACAAGAATATTGTGACCCTTGAGGAGCAAGGTACTTCAAACGGGCTGTTTTACTTTACCATGGAATATTGCCCGGGTGGTAACATGGGCCGGCTAATTGATAAGAGAGAGGGACCTATAGAAGTTGATGAAGCAATGCCCATGATGCTTCAGATATTGGATGGGTTGGTTTATGCGCATGAAAAAAGCATTGTCCACCGCGATTTGAAACCTGAGAATATACTTCTGGACAATTCACAAAAGGTTGCCAAGATCTCCGATTTCGGCCTGTCGAAAAATTTTGAGCAGGCTGGATTAAGCGGATTCACGGCGGCGGGGGAGTATGCAGGAACTCCCAATTACATGCCCAAGGAGCAATTATTGGATTATAAACATATTAAACCTACATCGGATATTTTCTCCATCGGGGCAACGTTTTACCATATGTTAACGGGTGATTTTGTATATGATTTTGTGCATGGTTCCGATCCTCTGGTAGCGATTCTGGAAGGTAAGGTAATTCCGATCAAGAAAAGAAGAATTATCCCAAAGAAACTGGCTGATGTAATTGATAAATCAATCTCTCCCGAAGCTAATGACCGCTACCAGACGGCGGCAGAGATGAAGAAAGACTTGCAGAAAGCAATGAAGTAAAAGACATCATTTTGGCAAGCAGCTAGGATTTGAATTGGAATATTAAGTTAAAGATTCTGCCTATTGTACGCTTATGCCCAGATAAGAATCAGGCCATCTGCACAGCAAATCCCACGCCGAATTCTTCACATTTGGGGTGCTCTCCGGATGCAACAGGACCCTTAGTCTGATCGACTCTGATGGAAAGACCCGGGGCTATCAGAATTATTCCGTGCACTTTGCGGCTGAGTTGCTGTTCCATCTTTCTCATTGCCTTTTGAAAATCATTACCCGTATATGTATCAAATACGGCCATCCATTTATGCTTAAGATCCAGCTTGCCCAGCCTGCCGATAAATTTACTGATCCCACGTGTGGGCCCGCCTATGTGGTTTGGAGACCCGATCAGCAACGCATCGTAATTAACTGTCAGCTCAGGATCAACCCGTGCGACTTCAGCCACCGTTGCTTCAACATCAGGGAACTGGTTCAGGCCTTTGGCAATCATTTCCGCAACAAGCCTGGTATTTCCATACTTGGATTCATAGACTATTATTACCTTTTTCATTCGGCTGACTCCTTGCCCAATCCTGCCTGTTTATAATTCAGTATCAGGTAAATAAGGCCGGCTTCCAGCAGGATTTCAGAGATCTTGGTTGCCAGTCCTGGTACACTCAGCATTATAGCGGGTTGCGCCATATAAAAACTATAGAATATCCCGATAACCAGGGCATTGATGACCGCGCCAATGATCCACAGCCAGCGTTTTTTCAAAAGGATGAGTAATCCTCCAACTAAGTAGCAAGCTGAAGCGATATAGGGAATAGCGGAGGCATATTCGCGAACCTTTGGTGCGTTTGAAGAAAGCACGCCCGATCCGCTGAGCAAATATACAACGGCTGCCGCAACCGCCAGCCCAAAGCACAGCCAGATGACTTTATTCATATTGCCACCTTATCTATATTATTAATACGGTTAATCTCGTGTTTTGATAATCAACACCGGCCAAACCAGTGGTGGCCGACTGCAGCCAGCGGCGCGATGGTTAGCCAGAGCGTTACCGTGATCAACATGGCCATCGGGTAGTCGATCTTTAGCAAACTGAAATTCGGCGCCACTGCGCCCCAGATGAGCATCAGGATCAAGGAACTCAGGAAAAAGCCGGGTATTGCCGCCAGAATTCTAAAATAACCCATTGAAATCCTCCTTTAACTATTTGCTGATTTTTTATATAGTTGACCTCGCAGGCAATTATGTGAGGGCGTCGATTTCGCTTTCCGCGCGGGAAAGAATCTCCCTGACACGTGACATTTTTTCGGGATCCATGCGCCGGGTTTTGCGCGCTATACTACGAACCAGGTGGCCTATCGACCGCATAACCTCATGGAACTCTTCACGGTTGCCGCCGGCCCCCCATTCGCACATATGGGCCTTAATCCTATCCATGGTATCGCTGCGTTCCTTAAGAAATTCTTTGCCGGCGTTAGTGATGGTATAGACCTTTTTCCCGTCCTGCTCGGACGAGCTCACGTGTCCCAAATCCTCAAGTAGCTGTAATGTAGGATAGAC